>DATLDR010000022.1:0-7362 GCA_035525775.1 Flavitalea sp. | reverse complement strand
CCTTTTTTTTTGATTCGTTACTTCCTGCAATAGTTTAAAAATGTTTAATAACAAATGCTGAAGATTTTACATACCTTTTATGGATAACACAACTTCTCCGCATATTCTGGGTACTTCAGCCAACCTCCTTGGGTTTTGCCTGATCGTAATTACGTCACTGCATATTGCACAAAAAACCGAAAGTACCAGGATGGATGAATTAACTTCTATTGTTGCCCTCCTCCTGACATTCTCCAGCATCTTATCCTTTATTTCTATCAGAACTGAAAATGTTAGGAAGGAAAAACGCCTTGAAATGCTTGCAGACTTAATGTTCTTCACAGCGCTCGCGGGGATTGCCGCCATCATCATCTTTATTGCGTTTACTTTCTGGAAGTAGTTATTGATGCTAGAGATCAAAGCTGAATCCTAAGGCAATTATTCCGCTCTCAAACTTTTCACCGGATTTGCAATTGCTGCTTTTATTGCCTGGAAACTAATCGTTGCAAGTGCAATAAATATAGCAGCAAGACCGCCTGCAGCAAATAACCACCAGCTGATATCGACGCGATAGACATAATCCTGCAACCATTTATTCATGAAAAACCATGCGAGGGGTGTCGCAATTAAAAATGCAATTGAAATAAGTAAGATGAACTCTTTTGAGAACAAAGAAACTATATTCCCTGCACTGGCACCCAGTACTTTTCGAATCCCCACTTCCTTGATCCGCTGCACTGCCATGAAGGAAGCCAGGCCATACAACCCCAGACAGCTAAGGAATATGGCTATTGCTGCAAATATTTTGTACAGTTGCGCTAATTGATTTTCCTGTTTATAAAAATTTTCAATTTTATCATCAAGAAATCTATATTCATAAACATAGTCAGGAAAGGTTTGCTCCCATATTTTCTTAACAGATTCCAGGGTAGATGAAATGTTTGTAGTGGCAAGTTTTAATCCCGCCTGCCGGTACATCGTGATGTTTGTGGTAACGAGCAATGGAGCAAGAGCATGGCGACAGGATCTGTCATTAAAATCTTTCAATACGCCAACAACAGGACATTTTATCTGATCATCCCAAATACTTATTTCTTTGTTCAATATATCTTCCGGTTTTTTAAGACCCAAACTTTTCACGAACGATTCATTCACTAAAAATTCTCTTGTCGGATCAGACGGTTGCAGATTTCTTCCGGCCACCAGTTGTAATTTATAGGCCGGAACATAGTTGTGGTCGACGAACTTAGTAATAGCCTGAAAATTTGTTTCTTTGATTGCATGATCAAATTTCAAGGTGCTCAACATATCATTATCATCTTCAACCGGGGTGTTGGAACTGAAGCTGACTGCCTGAACACCGTTTACTGACAATAGCTTTTGTCTTAAATAATCTGTCAGCTTGCTGCCGGTACTATCGGGACGGAAGGGAACATTTACAATGGCATCTTTATCGAAGCCTAAGGGCTGATTCATAAAATAATTCATTTGCCTGACAATGATAAGTGTCCCGATGATCAAAGTTTGTGCAATAATGAATTGGAATACGACCAGGCCTCTTCTTAATGAAATTCCCTTTCCGTTATTTACTGTGAGTTTACTTTTTAAAGCATGTACAGGATTGAAACCTGATAAAACAATAGAAGGATAAAAACCCGCCAGTACAGTTACAACCACCGCGACAAGCAAAAGAAATAAAATAATTGCAGGGCTGTTCAGGATGTTGAATAAAAGTGAAACTTCCAGGAGTTGATTCACCGAAGGCAAGGCAACAACTGTAATAACTGTTGCAAGCACCACTGCACCGGTAACGATCAAAAATGCTTCAATGATGAATTGGATTTGCAATTGGGATTTATTGCTCCCTAACACTTTTCTTACCCCGACCTCTTTTGCACGGTTAACAGCCTGGGCAGTGGAGAGGTTGATAAAGTTGACGCAGGCAATTAACAGAATAAATGCTGCAATGAGCCACAATACATTGAGCAATTGGTGGCTGATTGTTTTGTTGCTGTAATTACCCGTTTGTGTGTCATAATGCACTGCACTTAATGGTTGTAAAATATGACTATCCTTATGATTAGGAGATTGTACTTTTTGTGAATATGCCCGTAATTGCTGATTGAAATTATCAACAGAAATATTCGGCGGCAACAAAACGTAGCAACCCAGATCAGGACTCATTTCATTCCAATCAGGATTTTGTAACCCATAAAGTTTATCACCGGTAAAATCTGTTCCGAAAGCAACCACAAGTTTGAGCTGAAAGTCTGTATTCGCGGGTATGGTTGCGAGAATGCCTGATACTTTCAGCACAATGGGTGGGAACTGAAACAATCCTGCACCTATGCGATAGGAGCCTGTTAGTTTGATGGATTTACCTGTTGCTGTTTTCCAATCGCCGAAATATGTTTCGGCGATCTCTTTTGTGAGCAAGACATTGTTCGGATCCTTTAAAGACGCATAGGACCCTGCGAGCAACGGGAAATCAAAGATGTCGAAGAATGAAGGCTCCGTATAAAATACTCCGCTCTGCTCTTTAAAATTCTTTACCGGGGTTCCATTATCATCGAGTACCTGTAATTGATCATTGTGGCTTGCATAGATCGGGGCTACTTCTTCTAATTCGGGAAAACTCGTTTTTAATCCTGTAGGCATTGGAAGAGGAAGGCCTTTCCCATAAGAAATATTTGCTGCATCTGCAGGATGATATTCGGTTAATACACGACAGACCCGAGCTTTCTTTGTGTGAAAATCATCGAAGCTTGTATGAAATTGAATAATGATAAAGATCAAAATACAAACAGCAATACCAACCGCTAAACCTGCAATGTTGATAATGGTGTAACTCCTGTTACGCGTCAAACTTCTCAAGGCGGTTTTGAAGTAATTTTTAAGCATAAACAGGGGTATAGGTTTGAAAGCACTACTGAAATGCCAGTTTACTATTTATATGAGCATCAATTCAGTTGGTACTGGCCGACCAAAAGAAGTGCACGCTTTTGATACAATGGTGTTCCATTTTGTTACATGATAAATTCCTAAGCAGCTCACTTAGTCATCTAGGTATGTTTAACAAAAGACCTGAGGGGTTTTTTAAAAAACTTTTTTCGATAAGTCAGCAACTGCAAATGACTGATGGGTGAATTCCCTGAATTATTCAATCCTTTTTCCATGCATTACTTCTGTAACTGCTGCATTTATGCCTTTACCACTGACTTCAACAGGTTCTACGTACAATCTACCCCAACTTATTTTGCCATCATCAACTCCCATAATAGTTACTCCCCGCATAAGCAACCGAGTTTTATCTTGCCTGGTTCCCTGCCATTCCCATTCAGCCCATATTGCGTTATTGTCTATTGCATGTCTTACTAACTGGGCTCTGAAATCAGTCATTTCATTAAAATTTGAAGACCAATTTTTCTTCACTTGCTCATGCCCCTGAAAAATCCGATCAGGATGAACGGGCTGTTCACTGCAATAAGACGGATCAAAACACTCAACCAGCGAATGTATATCATGTGTGTTAAATGCATCATTCAGCTTTATAAGTAAAGATTGCGGATCCATCTTTTTCCAATTTTAAAGTTTTGCAGATGTTCAGGCTAAGCACAAGTCGTTCAGAAGGGAGAGAATTGATTACAATGCCGCTCATTTTACACTTCAGCTGATTATGATTATGATTTTGGTGTTGACAGTTTTATTCAGTCTGAAGCCAATCGAAATTAATGAAGTTCCAAATCTAAAGAAAACCAGGTTTTTCGGCAGACTCCTCTTATACGGCTTTGGCAATTCCATTTGCACGAGGCGAACCATTCATGCAGATTTCCAGGTGAACATATAATCCATAATTTGGGTTCTACTTTCTTGTCCGGAAAATGTTCGAAAAGATGAAAATTATTTATCTCTTAGAATAATAGTTACACGTTGATAGCTGGTGAGCGCTGGAATTCCATTGTCTGTAGCTTCAAGGATCAGATGAATTGTTTGGCCAGCGACAGCATCTTTGGGAATAAGAACCTGGGTCTGCATACTGGTGGGATTTAAGATTGTGACTTCATTTGGATAACTACCTACTTTGAACTGCCACCATTTCACTGAGACAGCGTTGCCATCGGGGTCTGAAACTGCTCCATTCAACCGTATTTTTTCACCGGCAGCAACCAATACATTTAACGGTCCTTCGATTTTTACAACAGGTTGATGATTTGCCTTTGCGAATTTCGGCGTTACCGACCATTTAAGCCGCGCAGCAAAATCATGTTGTGCCTGCGGAAAGAAGTTTGGGTATATGAACTTGTCAGCACTTTGGTTTAATGGATTATTTTCTTTGCTTAGCGCATTTGCTATTGCATTAGTACTTGTATCACTCAAAGAGAAATTTATCGCTGCATTGTTGCCCGTCTCCCAGCCACCCCAACCACCATAAGAACCCACTTCATATGCACGCAACCCATTACCAAGCATATTCATAAATGTATGGTCATCCCCTTCTCCTAACCAGGACCCTTTCTTCTGCACGGGCATCCACACTACATATCCTAATCTCTTAAGTTCATCATTGGTTTTGTCAGCTACTCCGAAATAATCCAACTTGTCATCTTTCACCATTTGTTTGCCATCTCCCCAAACCCTGTAGAGCGCACCTAATGGTCCTCGAGAAGATACATTTTCATTCATCCAGGATGCAGTCAAATAAATCGAGTCCTCACGCTTGGCATTTAATTGCGCTCCATACCCGTAATTAGGACCACCACTGAATTGCCGGTACTCGATATCGGGCCAGTTCGGTTTGATATAGAGTGGATACGTGCCGTCCTGATCGCCGGAGGGGAGTAATATTACTTTTCGCGATATTTTCTTTTTGATAAACTCCCATTCTGTTGTGTATTCAAATTGTTCCTGGATCGATTTAAGAGCCCGGGCAATAGTGCTCTGTCCGCCCCACGCTGTAATGAATAGAGGTCCGGGTTTATCATCCAACATCAGCGATTTAATAAGATCGGAACCGGCAGAGTTTTTCGAAAAATCACCATCAAATTCAATGTTTCCATAACGGATCTTAGATTTTAATTCATCAGGTGCCGGATAATTTGGATTATGCACTTTCAGATTCGGATATACTTTCGAATAGGCTTCAACTGCATCATGAATGAAGCGTTCGTCATTTGCCCACCGCCATGACGTGCATGGGCAGGTATCTAAGCCAAAACGTGCATATTCTCTTCCGGGAACAAACCACTTCGTTCCCTTTCCGTCGCCTTTCCAATGGAATTGACTACTCGCATAAATGAGCCCTTCTATTTTCAGATCGCTGCTGTAAAGTAGTAATCGGATAAGTGAATTATTATCGTCAAGTTCCGGATCTGCAGTAACGACGATACGTGGTCGTCCCATGTTATTGAAAACTTGTGCTGCTGTATGATTTGTAAAAAAGCATATCAGGAAAAAAGCTGCAGCAGCAAGACGGCGGGTATTGGCCACTAACTGTTTTAGATTTGAACTCATTAATTTTATTATTAGGTATCTATTTTTAAGCGTCTTCCCCATTGCATTTTGATGTTTAGCAAAAACTAAAACTGTTATGATTTTGTTGATCTAAAATATTATTCCTCTTTTATATGATTATTTGGGTGATAAGATTCTGCCTCCATGTGCTTATTGCCTGTAAGCCTCTTCGAACGATTTACCGGCGTTGATGTCTTGTATAAACCTGTCCAACTTCTTTTCTGTGTACCACAATTTCACTTCATGTTTTGCTGTCATAAAATTTAGCATGATCTGCTCAGGCGAACCGTCTCCATTGAACTGCTTGCCTGATTTCATTTGTTTTACATCCGGCAGGTTTTTGTAGTTATTTGATCTCACTTTCAGCGTATCTTCTGAATAATAGTTCCGGTTATCGTTCTGCATCGCTAATCCTTCATCAAACCATCTGGGAATCTTGAATGTCCAATTATAAAATCCTATGCGTTCATAAAATTCTGCATGCGAGATTTCGTGTGCCAGAATATCGAGGTCGACGCTGTGGGTGCTTATAACAATGTATGTACCGAATTTCAAATGCGAAACCGCCGGAACCGCATAAGGACTGCCATATTTCTTAAAATCTTCATCGTTTTCGCAGTAAATATATTTAGGATCACATTTTTTGTCTCCCCAGAAAGCCGTAACCCGGGACGATGCAAATTCAACAAGAAATTTCAGTGAGTCAATTTTATTCTTATGCGTATGGCTGTTAAAATAATACCGGCCTTCTTTTGTAAAGCTGGAAAAATCGACTAAGATGCTTTTGGTTTGTTGTGGAAATAAAATAAAATGCGCGAGGGCAGAAACGGGAATTATGATAAGAATAATTATGGCAATCCTTCTTGCGATTTTTTTTGTTTTTGACATCAAGGGAGTTTTTTATTCGCCTGCTAATAGGCTCCGGCAAAACCAATGAATATGTGAAACCTCATCACAATTTATTGCGCAGAATATTCTTTTTCCAAAAAATTGATCAACCGTGTGGCTTTTATTTTCAAGTTCTCCATATTAGACTTGACAAGTTCGGTATCTAACCTATAAAACCTGATCTTGTTATAATATCTTGCGAGCACATTTTTGTCATGTGAAAACAAATTGTTGAACCTACTTTGTTCCAATTGTTCGGGGGTGTTCCCATTCGCTAAAGAAATGTCGAGATCGAGGTAATTAAAAAATTCATACTCATATTCGTGCATTTTATGTAATACCGCTGATAATCCTGCTTCATTGATCAAAGATTTTTTAACCTCTGCATCATATGCCATAATACTGTCTACCGCCTTCTGATGTTGTATCAGCCTGAAACCACCTGAATTTTTTAGCTGTTGAATCGTTCCATCCGTATAGATAAAATCAGGGAAACCTCGTAAGCCATCCATGTTTCTATCAATAGCCAGGTTGAAACCTTTGTCCATTTGTAGAAACATTTTCTTTATACTATCCTGCCTTTTTAAATTTTCATTGTATCCCTTAATAATTATTCCAAGCTTGGTAGTATCCGTTTTTAAATCATTTTTTATTGATTGAATGTATTCAATCTCCCGATGTCGCTCTACAGAATGCTCGCGTATATTTTCGGCAACAAAACCGAGAAATACGGCAAGAAATAACATAAAGAATTCTAATACATATTCGGACCACTTTTTTTTATGCATCACGTGATGCGGATGTTTTTGTACTTCCATACTTTCACTTTCAGTATTTGGAGCTTTATCAAATTCTATATTTCCTGACTGTTCAATGAATTTCTCCCCGGTGTTTTCATTATCTATCATTTTATCCTTTATTGAATGCTGGAATATTTTTCAATTTCTTATTTTAATGATGCTCTGACGATTTAGTTACTCGATC
>DATLDR010000001.1:0-2878 GCA_035525775.1 Flavitalea sp. | reverse complement strand
AGGAAACCACGCATGCTTACCATTGCGCTGGATACCGCATGCTATGCTGCGTATGATCTTGCAAATTGCAAATTGTATAAAGTATGGAAAGGAGGAGTGCTGATGGAAGGCGCGGCGTATACCGACAAAAAAAATATTCAGCCGACATCATGGGGAACAGCTTACAGTGACAATATTCACAATAAATGGATAGTTAATAAAAATAACCAACCGGATTCATTCAAAATAATAAGCAGGGGCTACCGGTTCAACAATAATAGCATCACGCTGCTTCATTACATTATTCTTTCCACTCACGACACTATGCGGATTGAAGAAGTACCTGAATTTATTTCTGATAATAATCATCCGGTTTTCCAAAGAACATTCACTACAAATCATATACCGGAAGAGGTAGTCATATCCCTTGCATCGGCTAATGATACTTTTCAATTGCCTGTAAATGGTATTGCTGTTTTAGCAAACAACTTTAAACCTCTTCCTCAACAGTTTCCTGTTGCTGCAGCTGGCGAATATGATCATAGGGGAAGACTCTGGATGGAAAAAAGCGATTGCTTTACCTGTCATGAAATTGATAAAAATACTGTAGGTCCTTCTTTACAGGAAATTGCCGGCAGATATGGTAACCAGGAGAACCCTTCGGGCCGATTGATCTCGAATATAAAAATGGGGAGCACAGGTGTATGGGGCACAAATGTAATGACACCACATGCTGATCTCACAGAAAACGAGATCAGAGTGATGCTGGATTATATTTTTACTCTAAAGCCGAATAAAAATCCTGACGGTATAAAGGCTGTTGCGAAAACCGCTGATAAAAACATTCATCCTGGTTTTGGTGCACCACTTGAAAGCATTCATCCTTCTTTCGATATTCAAACTATTCACAAAAGTAATTTTCGTCCGCGTGTTGGTGGTATTGCTTTTATGCCTGACGGAAGGTTGCTGGTAACGACTTGGGATACCGTTGGTGGTGTTTATATATTGGATCATGTAGGCAGTGGGGACACCAACAAAATAAATGTCAAGCGTATTGCAGCCGGTCTCGCCGAGCCATTAGGCATTGAAGTAGTAAATGGTGAAATTTTTGTTTTACAGAAACAGGAACTTACACAGCTGATCGATCATAACGGCGATGAGGTGATTGATGAATATCGCACTGTCTGCAATAGCTGGGGAGTGACAGGCGACTTTCATGAATTTTCATTTGGCCTTGTATACAAGGATGGATACTTCTATGCAACTTTATCGATGGCGATGAGACTGATGTTAAATGAAAAACAAAAACAGGATCGTGGGCGCACAATTAAGATCAGCAGGGATGGAAGTTTTGAATGGGTAAATTACGGTTTGAGAACACCGAATGGTATTGGCATAGGCCCGGATGGTGAGTTGTTTGAAACCGATAACCAGGGTGAATGGGTGCCAGCCAATAAACTTATTCATTTAAAGAAAGGTGAGTACCATGGCATGCGCTGGGGACATCTTGATTCATTGCACGAACCTCCGCCTGTTGCACTACCAGCTATCTATCTTCCGGAAAATGAAATTGGCAACTCGCCTTCGGAACCGGTGCTGATAACTGATGGTATGTATAAAGGACAAATGCTTCATGGTGATGTAACATATGGTGGCATTCAGCGCGATTTTTTAGAGAAGGTCAATGGTGACTACCAGGGTTGTGTGTTTCGTTTCACACAAGGCCTGGAAGCAGGGATCAACAGGTTGCGTGTGGGCCCTGATGGAGCTTTATATGCAGGTGGAGTGGGAATGGTGGGAGGATGGAGCTGGAAGGAAAAGCAATATGGACTGCAGAGAATTAAATATAATGGACGACCGGTATTTGAAATGCTGGCTGTGCATGCAATGCCGGATGGATTCGACATTGAACTTACTGATCCGGTTAGTGATACGATTCAAATTACTGCCGGCGACCTTCTGGTGCAGCAATGGTGGTATCTTCCGACACAGGATTACGGAGGACCAAAAAAAGATATGGAGCAATTAACTATAAAAGAAATCAGGTTGTCTGACGACAGAAAACACATTTACATCCGGTTACCCGGCATGAAAGAAAAACGTGTAGTGTATATAAGGCTACCTGAAAAGCTTAAAAGCTCACGTGGACAATTATTATGGTCAGGAGAAACATGGTATACGTTAAATAAAATTCCCGTTAAATGAATCGGAGGCAATTTGTCAATTACACAGGAAGCTTTATGTCGCTCGGAACTGGCGGGCTGCGCGCCGACTTCGGTAAAATGCAAAATATTATGCAAGCACCATCTACTATAAAAATTAAAAATGCTGATCTGAATTTCGAACGTGAGCCGCTGCATCCCTACAGGTTTAAAGGAAGCGCAATAACAGAAGCATGGCAGGTAGCCGCATTGCTGGAATCAGAGAACGGAACAAGGGCAATCGGGCTGGGTGGTCAGAGTGTACTCTGGTCGGATGCTAAGGTATTTGCACAGCATTCAGTAAATGGAGGTAATGCTTTAATGTTTGCCATGACCGAAAGGGCATTGCAGATGATGAAAGGGAGTTCTTTTACAAATCCGCATGAATTACTGGACAGGTTATTACCTGAAATTTTTGAATATGGCAAAAAGATCACAGGAAATCCTGATCTGCGAAAAACGTTTGCATTGAATGCATTGGTTTGTGTAGACAATGCTGCATGGATAATGTATGCAAGAGAGAACAAGATAAAAAATTTTGATGATATGATCCCTGCGGCGTATAAGCCGGGACTTTCGTTCAGGCATGAAAAAGTAGCCAGCATGCCTTCATTCAGTGCAGGCACTGACATAGCAAAGATTAAAAAAGCAGCTGATGAGGGTTATTTTATTATGAAGCTGAAGATTGGCTCTGCGGG
>DATLDR010000254.1:0-5207 GCA_035525775.1 Flavitalea sp. | reverse complement strand
CCACTTTTCATAGTCCAACGGATTACCACGAATGAAAATCATTCCATTAATCGAACTTGAACCACCTAAAACTTTTCCACGGGCATGATACACCTGCCGGTTATTCATGAATGGCTCAGGCTCCGATTTGTATTGCCAGTCATAAAATTTACTGCCAATCGGGTAAGTCAGAGCAGCCGGCATATGAATAAAAATATCCCACCAGGCATCCCTTCTTCCCGCTTCAATCACTAACACTTTATGGTCCGGATTTTCACTCAGTCGGTTTGCCAGCACACAGCCGGCAGAGCCGCCTCCGATAATGATCGTGTCAAAAATTTTATCCATCTTAATAAGGTGATTCGACGTTTCCTAATTCCACATAAACACTTTTCAGCTGGGTATAATGTTGAATAGCAGCAAGGCTATTCTCGCGGCCCTGTCCTGATTGTTTATACCCACCAAAAGGAAGTTCGATAGGGGTTATGTTATAATTATTGATCCAACATGTACCAGCCTGTAATTGATGAATTACACGATGGCCGCGTTTTATGTCATTTGTAAATACACCGGCTGACAGTCCATACGGTGTATTATTAGCCCTTTCAATCACCTCTTCTTCTGAATCAAAGGAAAGTATAGATAGCACAGGACCAAAAATTTCTTCTTTGCAAATTTCCATTGAATCATCACAGTTCGTAAAAATCGCGGGAGACAGAAAATTGCCGGAAGTAATATCCCGTCCTTTGAAATCTTTTCGGGGTCTGATGCCGCCGGTCAATAATGTTGCTCCTGACGACTTTCCGGAATCTATAAACCGGATTATTTTTTCCATGTGTGCCTTACTAATTAGCGCGCCAAGCTGTGTATCGGGATCTGCTGGGTCGCCCAACCTGATTTTTTCGGTGCGCTCCTTTAACTTCATCAAAAAGGAATCGAAAATTTGACGATGAACAAATACACGTGTACCATTCGAACAAACTTCGCCTTGCGTATAAAAGTTTGCCATCAGAGTGGCTGATATGGCATTATGTATATCTGCATCATCGAAAATGATCAGGGGAGATTTTCCACCAAGTTCAAGTGTAACCCGTTTCAGTTGGGTTGCAGCACCGCTAAAGATTTTTTTACCAGTTGAAACAGAACCTGTCAATGAAATTTTTGCTATACGAGGATGGTCTACTAACATGCTTCCAACCCTTCCATCACCCTGCACTACATTAAACAATCCGGGAGGGGCTCCTGCTTCCATAAATGCCTTGGCCAATTCAAGCGCGGTTGCTGGTGTTAGTTCAGATGGTTTAAAGATCATTGAATTGCCGCAAGCCAACGCTGGAGCCGCCTTCCATGCAGCAATCTGAAGCGGATAGTTCCATGCACCTATTCCCGCACATATGCCTAAAGGCTCTGCACGTGTATAACCAAAGGCGTTTTTCAAATCAAAAAACTCTCCATGTATACCTGCAGCCATTCCTCCAAAATATTCGAGGGCATCTGCTGCCGAACTAACATCTACAGCAAGAGATTCCGAAAGGGGCTTTCCAACATCCTGAGTTTCTAAAAAAGCAATTTCCTCCAATCTCGATCTTAGTATGTGTGCTGCTTTTAATAAAACGCGACCACGTTCTGCACCGGTTTTAATACGCCAAATATTGAAGGCCTTTTCTGCTGAATGTACTGCTGCTTCAATATCCTCTTCATTGGCCTGGCAAGCCTCTCCCAATGGATTATTATTAGCCGGATTGTAGTTGGTCCAGGTTTCCCTGTTCGAACTTTTCGTTAATGCTCCATCAATAAACTGCGTGTACACCATATCGTTTTATGCAATACTTTTTGTTTTACCTGCTTTGTAATAATAAATAAACACACCAACACAAATAAGACCGGCTGTATATATCCACGCCGCATACTGGTTATACCATCCTTCACCATAGGTTGCAGTGCGCGGCCATGATACATTAATAACCATAAAAGTGCTCCAGATCAGGGCCAGGATGTTAACTGGCAGTCCCCACTTGCCCAAATTAAACCTCGCGTCTGTATCTATTTCATGCCCCGCTGGTGTAATTCTATTTTTCAATTGGAGTGCCACCACTATCCAGTAGGCAAGGTTGGCCCAAAGTATGGCGATAGAGGTTACCAACTCAAATACTTTTGGAAATTGAAGATTAATTGCCAAAATAATTATTGCCCCCAGTCCACAAAGCAAGGTAGCTAAAACCGGAATTTGGGTTTTGGGCGAAACTTTCGATAAAGCTTCACTAAAGGGGAGGCACCCATCGCGCCCCATTGCGAACATTAATCTTACTGCTCCGGACTGAACTGCAAGCGTACACACAATGATGGCAAAAATGACAATACAAAGAAAAAGTCTGCCCGCAGTTTCACCCAATACCGACTTCACCAACATAGGCAGCCCTCCGCGAATGATTCCCAGATCTGCCATACCGAAATCCGGCACTGCCATCAAGGACAAAAGTAATACCAGTAACCCTGCAAATCCAGCGGCAAGAAGTGCTTGCAGGATAGCACGTGGAGCTTTTTTGCGGGGATCGTGCGTCTCTTCGGCAAGTGTTCCGGCAGTATCGAATCCATAAAGAACATAAGATGCTGTTAAGGCGGTAGCGGCCATTAATATCGTCACATCAGGAAAGGATTTGAACGCGGATCCGGTATAATCAACGTGAACGACAGCTTCGATTGGAGATCTTACTCTATTTAGAAACAGTAGAACTATCAGAAAGATAATTCCAACCAGTTCGGCAAATACACCAATATTATTGATCAGTGCCAACAGCTTAATACCCCTGGCATTGATAATGGTACTTGTTACAATCAGAAAAGAACCTAATAAAATGGCATTCATCGCTACCGACTTTGGGTCATCCGAGGTTCCAATCAGCTGGAACGAACTTGAAATTTGGGGCAGGCTAACCTGAAGTGCCATGGCGACAGCAGCAATAGTGGTAATAAGACAAGCCAGGTAGATCCAGCCTGTCATCCATCCAAAGAAAGTGTTTCCGGTAAACTTTGCCCATTGATAAACCCCGCCGGACAACGGAAACCTCGAAGCCAGTTCTGCAAAGCAGAGCGCCACGAGCAATTGACCAGTCAGTACAAATGGCCAGGTCCAGAAAAATCCGGGTCCGGCAACACCATAACCCAAATGAAACATTTGAAAAAGACCAGTCAGAATAGAAATGTAAGAAAAGCCTGCAGCGAAACTTGAGAAGCTGCCCATGGAACGCTTTAACTCCTGGCGGTAACCAAATCTGGCAAGATCGTTATTGTCAGCAACTGGAAAATCCTTCATGTTAATTAGTGATTGGTCGTACTTAATTTGATTTGTCTGGCCTCTATTCCAATAGAAAATTGTGTAGGCAAACTTAAGTGTATGTTACAGTTTAGTTGTTGGATATGAGTCCAATCTATAAAAAATATGAGTTCGCTGGAGGTCTTTTGTAAAGTCGTTGGGCAAACCAAAGAAAATCCCGGCAGCTTTCATTTATATTTAGTTGTATGAAATTCAGATTCACTTCGATAATAGTCATTTGGATGGCTGTTATGCCATTCACTTATCATCTATCTGCGCAGATAGTTACTTATCCCGCTCCTCCGGGATTAATCACGAGTCCCGATTTTACCGTCAAGGTTGAAGGCGAACCGGTATGGGTCGAAAAAATCGGTAGCAAAGTACATACAGCTAAATATGCGTTGTATGGTGGGATTGAAATGGAGTATTTGAATGTCGCTAGCTTTTCCTGTGAGGGCAAGCTGACCCTTACCATAACAGCATCATCAGATATAGATTCATTTATTATTCGCCCGAAGAATCGAAATCTCAAAGCCAACGTGAATGGACGTAACCTGACTTTTGCTATTTCTGGTCCTCAAAAACTGTATATAGAAGTAAATAGTCTTCCGCACCTGGCAATCTTTGCTAATCCTATCGAGGTCAACACTCCAAAGCCAGGTGATCCGGGAGTTGTATATTTCGCACCTGGCATTCACAATCCCAAAACGATAACTCTTAAAAGTAATCAAACCGTTTACATTGCGGGGGGAGCAGTTGTAAGTGCTAACATAAGAGGTAGTAATATTCGGAATGTGAAAATAACCGGTCGGGGATCTCTTCAGGGTAATGTAAAAATTTCACGAGCTACCAATCTCGAAGTCGATGGCGTTTTTATTCGCAACACTGAAGGCTGGTCAAATACGCTTACCAATTGCCATCATTCCGTTTATAAAAATGTAAAGGTGTTTGGATATGAGGCCATATATTCTGTAGACGGTATCAACCCGGTGTCGTGTAAAGACTTCACCATTGACGATTGTTTTATGCGTTGTCGTGATGACTGTGTGGCCATTAAATCCGTAGATTATAAACTTAGTGTCGATTCAATCAGGGTCATCAATAGTTTGATGGTTGGATGGGCAAACAGTGATGGGGTAACGATTGGGTTTGAGCTGAATGGCGGACCAGTGAAGAACATATTGGTGAAAAACTGTGATATTCTTTATGCGCGAGGTAATGGCAGAACCGGTGGACATTCAGCATTCAGTATTGTAAGCGATGGACCTGCCCGGGTTCAAAATATCCGCTATGAAGATATTCGGATAGAAGAGCATGTCGAATTCAAGAACCTGGAGATGATTATTTCAGACGGAAAATTATACGGCATAGATCCCCCCGGTCATATCAGCGGGGTATATTTTAAGAATATACAATGGGAGAACGGCAGCAAACCTTTCATCCTTGCCGGTTTTTCCAATAGTAATGTTATTGAGAATATAACATTCGATCACTGCACAGTCGGAGGAAAAAAAATTAATAGTACCGGAGATGCTGTTTTTAAGATTACTCCATTTGTGAAGGATATTAAATTTCTTTAAAGCAGTGTCAAATCCCGGATAAAGTCAAAACCTACGGGAGAAAAAGTTCGCAAGGTGGCGTAATATCTGCTGCTTTTAAAAATGAAAAAACGGCATGTATGCCGTTCAGTTTTCATCGGGATTAAATCGAATTAAATTATCAGTAGCCTCGACAGAGCTAATTTTTAATTTGATTGTCAATCGGTTGCAGACTTTCCGTAAAGCATTTCGATTTTTTCACTACTCATAGAAAATTTCCCAGCTTCTGCGAAAAATCAAAGTATGTATTCATGAAGTAATTCATTTTTTTGGTGACTATCGGCTCACTTGAAAATGGCAAGTCCCATGTTTTTCAT
>DATLDR010000253.1:0-36506 GCA_035525775.1 Flavitalea sp. | reverse complement strand
CTGGTAGGTGATGCTGTCGTGGAGGCGCAGTTTGTGTGCGACCTTATGAAATGCAAAGGCGGCTGCTGTGAGGATGGCGATGCAGGCGCGCCGCTCGAAACAGATGAATTACAAATTATCAACGACATCTACGAAACAGTGAAGCCGTATCTTACAGAGGCTGGTATCAAATGGATAGAAAAATACGGAAGATACCAATACGATAAAGATTTCGGATGGGTAACACCAACAATTGAAGGTAAGATGTGCGTGTATGGTTACAGGGATAAATACGGCATCATTAAATGCGGTATAGAGCAGGCATACCGTGATGGGAAGATCGACTTCAAAAAACCTATCAGCTGTCACCTGTATCCCATAATCGCCAACAAAGGAAAGAAAGGGCAGTTTGACCGCGTAAATTATGAACCACGCGAAACGTTATGTAACCCTGCATGCATACAGGGGAAAAAATTAAAAGTTCCGGTGTATCAGTTTCTTAAAGAGCCCCTAATCAGAAAATATGGTAAAGAATTTTATTTTGCACTCGAAAAAGTAGCAGAGGATCAGGCAGCTGCTAAAAAAGAGACTGAGCAAATCAGATAAAATAAACCCTGATGAAAGAGACAGCATCTTTATTTCTTGAACAGAGTTCGGTGAAAGCTGCGGATCTCGATCACCGCGATAAGGTAAATTTCAATATCAACCGTTACAATACAACCGTTCCGCTTGGCAAGCTTCAGTTTGCTGATGTGAATCTTGCACGCGAAAGAGCGAAAAATATCAAGTGGCGCACAATCGAATCACTCGATCAGTACCTCGAAGCATTTGAAGCGAACTTTTCAGCAAAAGGTGGAAAAGTTTTATGGGCAGAGAATGCTGAAGATGCGTTGAAACATGTACAAAAGATCTGTGAAGAAAAGCAATGCAAAACCGTTGTGAAAAGCAAGAGTATGGTGACAGAAGAAATCCATCTCAATAAATTCTTTGAAAAACTTAATATAGAAAGTGTTGAAACAGACCTTGGTGAATACATTCAGCAGCTTGCAGGCGAACCACCCTATCATATTGTAACGCCAGCGATGCACAAGAGCAAGGAAGATGTTGCTCAGCTGTTTCATGAAAAACTAAATACAAAACCTGGTTTAACACCTGAACAGCTTACACTGGTCGCAAGAGAAAAACTCCGTGATAAATATGTTCAGGCAGAGGTGGGAATCACCGGTGCCAATTTTATTATTGCCGACACAGGAAGTATAGCGATTACGGAAAATGAAGGTAATGCAAGACTCAGCGCCTCATTTCCTAAAACACATATTGCAATTGCCGGCATTGAAAAAGTTATTCCTTCGTTCACGGATCTCGGTTTGTTCTGGCCACTTCTCGCAACTTATGGTACCGGCCAAACCATTACAGTTTACAATACAGTGATCAGTGGCCCCAGGCAAGCGGGAGAAACGGATGGACCGCAAGAAATGTATGTGATACTGCTGGATAACGGGCGAACGAACATTCTCGAAAACGAAAAACAGCGTGAAAGCCTCTATTGTATTCGCTGTGGCGCATGCCTGAATGCTTGTCCTGTATATAAAAATATAGGAGGTCATACTTATTCAACAACTTATAGCGGACCAATCGGCGCAGTGATCACTCCAAATATGCGCAACATGAACGAGTGGAAGCATCTCAGCTATGCATCGTCCTTGTGCGGCAACTGCACAGAAGTGTGCGCGGTAAAAATTAATCTTCACGAATTACTTTTAGACAATCGCAGCGAGGCGGTTGAAAAAGGAGCTGCAGGCTGGCAGGAAAAAATTGCATGGAAAGTATGGAAAAAAGCGAGTCTTAACCGTAAGCTGATGAATAAAGGAAGCCGCTCAATCAAGAATTGGGTGGCCAATAAAATGATTGCCGGATGGTCTAAGAACAGGGCACCATTGAACTTTCCTGAAAAAACCTTCAATCAGATGTGGTTAGAGAAGAAGGGCTAAATTCGCAGATGAAACTTTCACACCTCTCAGAAACGTTAATAGGATCAGAAATAGTTAAGCTTGGTGGAGAGATCCGTGAAAAGATCCGTCAGGGGGAAAAAATTTACAACTTTACCGTAGGCGATTTTGATCCTTCACTGTTTCCTATACCACAAGAGCTGGAAGATGAAATAATTTCTGCTTACAGAAATCATTTTACAAATTATCCCGCTGCTGAAGGTAACCAGGACCTTCGTGAATCAATCTCTGAATTCATATCAAAGCGCCAAAAAATAAATTATTCACCTGATGAAATTCTTGTTGCTTCCGGTGGAAGGCCATTGATATATGCAGTGTTCCGTGCCATTTGCGATAAAGGCGATAAGGTTATTTATGCGGTGCCTTCATGGAATAACAATCACTATTCGCATTTTGTAGGTGCAGAGCATGTAGTGATCGAAGCAACACCTGAAACCAAATTCATGCCTTCTGTTGAAGCGATACGTCCTTTTATAAAAGGAGCAACGCTTATTTCATTATGTTCTCCACAAAATCCTACAGGTACCACAATCAGTGAATCTGCTCTTAAAGAAATATGCGACCTGATCATTGCTGAAAATGCATCACGCGGTGAAAATCAAAAAAAGTTATACCTGATGTATGACCAGATGTACTGGCACCTTACCTACGGCGCCATCAGGCATTATGATCCGGTATCATTAAGACCTGAAATGCGGTCGTTCACTATATACATTGATGCTATAAGTAAGGTATTTGCTGCAACAGGCGTTAGGGTAGGATGGGCAATGGGACCTCAGAATGTTCTTTCAAAAATGAAAGCGATTTTAACGCATATAGGTGCGTGGGCTCCTATGGCAGAACAAAAAGCTGTAGCCCGTTACCTGAAAATGGATGAAAGCATTGATCATTTCCTTTCAATGTTCCGAACAGAAATTGAAATAAGGCTCAGGGAAATTTATGATGCATTAAAAGCACTCCGCGAAACAGGTCTGCCGGTTGATGCAATTGAACCTGAAGGCGCCATTTATCTTACGATCAAAATAGATCTTGCAGGCAAAACAACTGAAAATGGTGAATTACTCAAATCGCAGTCGGATGTTACCGCTTACCTGTTGAACGAAGCAAAGCTGGCTATTGTACCTTTTTATGCTTTCGGAGCATCACCAGCATCGCCCTGGTACAGGCTGAGTGTAGGAACATGTGGAAAAGAAAGCATCAGCGAAATGACATCTCAATTGAGAAAAGCCCTGGAAAAGATATACTGATAGAGGTAAGAGATCGGAAAGATATCTGTTAAGAAAAATAAAGGAGTATGATCAGTTTTTGTTAGAAATGAAAACAAAAGGTTTCAATTCCTTCTGATTCATGATCTGCCTGATGGTCCTGGAATTATAAATAATCTTATACTTATTAAGATCGAAAACTTCGTGTGCTACGCAAAAATTGTCTACGGTCTCAAAAACAAAAAGTAACTGGTTCAATTGTTCCAATTCAAATTCGATCGCATCTTTATCGAGGTGATCATCTTTTACCAGTACCAGCAAGTCGCGATTAGGTGTTTTCATTTCATTATAGGATTTTAATAACCAACAAAGCCCTTATTTAAACCGCAGCCGCATTTTTTTGAGGTTCCATTTATGCGATTACCTGTACTACAGCTTGCAGTCACTACAGAAACAAATAATAATAAATAAATCAATCGATAGTTGACCTTCTGCATATTTTGGTCTTCTAAATTACTCTATTTTACATCAAAAAAAGTACCCCAAATTGACTACGGATTGGAAATTTAGCAATTGTAAGGTAAAACCCTTATTATTATTTTCCTGCCTCGATTGGGGATTGGGCCATACAACACGCTCTGTTCCATTGATCAGGGAATTTTTGAATTCAGGTTGCGATATGATAGTTGCCTGTAATTCAACACAAAAGGCTATACTTGAAAATGAATTTTTGGGCCTAAAGTATGTTGAACTATCTGGATATAACGTGTCTTATGGAAGGGATCACGTCCATACCCGCTTGAAAATCATCCTTCAGCTTTATAAAATTTTGATAAAGATCAAGTATGAAAATAACTGGTTACGCGGGTTTCTCAATGAAAACAAGGTAAATGCAGTGATCAGTGACAACCGTTACGGACTCTGCCACCCCAATGTAGCCTGTATTTTAATTACTCACCAGCTGAAGGTCCGTTCAGGTTACGGCATCATGGCCGACCGTGCAGTTCAGAAATTTTTATACCGGTTCATCAACCGCTTCACGGCATGCTGGGTTCCTGACTTTGAAACAAAAAGTGGTCTTGCAGGTATTTTATCGCATCCCCAAAAATTGCCGTCCATTCCGGTTAAATATCTCGGCCCTATTTCCAGATTTGAAAAGTGTACAGCAACGATTCAAAAAAAATATGATCTGCTGGTGATCATTTCGGGCCCGGAACCACAGCGATCGGTTTTTGAAAATAAAATATTCCAACAATCAGCTTCGTCTGCAAAAGAAATCGTTATCGTCAGAGGGTTGCCTGGCGATAAATCGGTTTCCAGTAACAAAAACGTAACAATTTTTAATCATTTGAATGCCGGCCAACTTAACAAACTTATCTGTGAATCAGAATTGATCATATGCCGGTCGGGTTACACCTCAATTATGGACATGATGAAATTAAAGAAGAAAATGATCCTCGTACCAACACCCGGACAACCAGAACAGGAATATCTCGCAGCTTATCTTACACAAAATCATTACGCCTTAGGTATTTCTCAAAAAGATTTTTCTCTTGATAAAGCAGTTACGCTGGCTGCAAGCTTTACATTCAACCATATTGATACGGATACGAATGACTATAAACCAATATTGAAAGAATTTTTACAAACGATCAGTTCTTAATCACCTTCTTCAATGCACTGAAATTTTCGCCTGTTACTTTCAGAAGATATACACCTTTCGCAAGATTTGCTGCATTCAGTTTTACTTCTTAGCTGCCTTGCATGGTCACTCCCTTTAGCAGGTGCCACTTTAATTTGGTAATACGTAAAACGTGTACGCATAAGCGTTAGACATACATAAAGGGCAACATGCCAGGCATGCCACCCTAAATTACCTGAATTACTTCTTGATGATCTTATGCGTACTGATAAAGTTTTCGCCTGTAACCCTGATCATGTAAATTCCGGCTGGCGATTTTGAAAGATTTAATCTGACTTCAGAATTACCCTGCCCGTATACACCTGATACAGCCTGGATCAGCCGGCCGGTTATATCAGTAAGATTGATCCGGACCCTTTGATTTTTGTCCAGGGAGAGATAGGCCGACACTTCAGACACAAACGGATTTGGCGAAACAGTAATTGAGGATCTTTCCGCTACAACGGCAGGTATAGTTTCATCCAGTTCACTGGCCGCAGCAACTAAAGTATTCTGCTGACGAATGAACCATTGGTACATGTTCAGGTTGATGCCGTCATTGGCACCTACTGCACCAGAGGGAGTATAATAATTACTAACCCTGAAATTAGGATCAAAAGCACGGCTCCACGCATCATGCAACAAACTGTCGCTGCAATTATAAAGTGTGGCGGGATTGATATTACGCAATCTCGTATAGCGTGGACGTACTGCGCCGGGTACTTTCATGATACTGTCTACCCATGCATTCGGGACATTCAATACAGGACCGCTGCCACAATTGTCGCCTTCACAGTAAACAAACCATGTTTTTAATTTAGCAAGGCCGATATTTTTTGCAAAAATGCCCTTTGAAGTGTTGTTGATGTGACCTAACTGCGAGCATAAGGCAACAGGCATGATAGCTGCAACACGCTGAGCCCTTGCCACGCTGCTACCAGCATATTCAATGATCATATTAGCGCCGTTACTGTATCCTGTTAGATAAATCCTTTTTGGATCGACACGATATCTGGCTACAAGATAATTGATAACATTTTCTACCTGTTTGGCACTGGGAAACTGGTCCGGTACACCTGGTTTCAGCCTGATATACTTATTGAACTGAGGAGCTATAACAAGGTATTGATAAGTAATGCTATTGTAAACCTGGGTGAGGTTTGACGTGCTGCGCTCAACACGCCCGGGAAAAGTTTTGTGTCCTGCAGAATCGCCGCCTCTGTCCTTAAATAACCTGCACAGCTCAAGTGCGCTGCCATAACCCATGGCGGCGCCGCCATGGAAACTTATGATAATAGGGTACTTCTTAGTTGCATTTGCAGATAAAAAATAGCTGCTTGGAATGTATTCCATCATGCCATTGAAGTAGTTATCGCCGCCGATGTTGAGTCCTGAATACTTTTTCATTTTCATTGGAGAAAAGTTCCATAGCGGGTTCCATTGATAAACTTTACCGGTGGAAGTAGTGATCGGATACCGGCTGTCATAATTGACGCAATCGACTTGTGCTGAAGCTTCTTTAATAAGAAGAAGAGATACCATTAAAATAGAAAATCTCTTTAAAATTCCCTTCATGGTAAGAAATTTAGGTTTAGACATGTATCAGAAAGAAAACGGGAAGTTTTAGAAGAATACAGGATAAGTAAATGGGACTACTAATTTAATACATTTTCTTATAACGACTTTGGATAGTCGAAAAAATAAAACTCTGTTTTCCCCGGTTCGAACTGTGTCCAGTGATCTATGGCAGCTTTTACAGCAAAAACGCTGCAGGTAGGCATATTATCTATCCTGGTTTCAGATAATGCGTTTGCAAACTGAGTAATGCCATTATTATGTGAGAAGAGCGCTATAGTATCAGCCTTTGGGGGCGCATCTCTGATCGTTTTTATAAAAGCATCATTGGAGGCCATATAAAGATCAGGTATCAGAATAATCTTCTTCCTGGGTATATCATATTCTTTTGCAAAGTATTCAGCTGTGCTTTTTGCCCGGTTTGCTGGACTGGAGAGAATCGCGTCTATATGAACTTTCTTTTTAAGCAGTCTTTTGGCCATTTCAGGAGCATTCTTTTTTCCGCGATCGGTCAACGGCCGGTCTTCATCTTTAAGAGAGAAGTCATCCCAACTGCTTTTCGCGTGGCGAACAAGAATGATGGTTTTCAAGAAAAAGGATTTTTCATCTTATAGCCCACTTGAATTTATATAGTTGATCAGCGAAGCAGTGTTTTTTACTTTTAGTTTTTTGAGGATGTTATGCCTGTGCACCTCCACTGTTTTTATAGATATCGCAAGTCTGTCGGCTATTTCTTTGGAAGATAAGCCATCCCTGATCTGGTTGATCACTTCTATCTCACGCTCAGACAACTGGTTCAAACCTGTGCTGCCATCTTCTTCACTGAGCATCTGATCTGACAGAATATTTTTTACTTCCTGGCATATATAGGTGTTGCCATTGTTTACATCCATGATGGCATCCAGCATTTCCTGGCGGGGAGAATTTTTGGTTACGTAACCTTTGGCGCCCATCCTCAGCATCTTTTTCGCATATGCGGGCTGCGAGTGCATGGATACTGCTATCACCTTCGATCCTGGCGATTGCTTTCTGATCATTTTGAGTACGTCAAATCCGTTCAATGGAGTCATGTTAATGTCGAGCAACACAATGTTGGGTCGCTTGTCCCTGGCAATATCAATTGCTTTCTGCCCATCACCAACTTCAGCGATTACTTCGAAGTTTTCATTTCTACCTAATAAAAATGACCATGTTTCCCTGATCAGCGTGTGATCATCAACAATTAATACGGTTATTTTTCCCATAAGACAATTTATAATGGTATTGAAATTTTCAAGGTACATCCATTGCCGGGCGAACTGGAAATATCCATTTTTCCATTGTGTACTTCGGCCCTGCTGGTGATATTCATTAAACCAATGCCTCTCATTCTCTTCTTTGGTTCAAAGCCGGTTCCATTATCTGTGATGGTTACTGTCAGTTCATTTTTTGCTACTGCAAGTTTAATTTCTGCTTCGGTCGCTTTTGAATGCTTGATGATGTTGCTCACCTGCTCCTGCACTATTCTGAATATCATAAGCTGAATATTCCCTGGTATCGTTACTTTATTAAAACCTGATGTGCGCAACCGAATATCTATTTTTTGAGAAACATTCAGGTTGCTGATCATTTCTGCAATAGCTTCTTTGATACCAATGTCTCCCAGTGATGGCGGAACGAGTGATTTTGAAAGGCTTCTTATTTCTTCAATGGCGCTTGAAATATTCTGATAACTCTTTAGCATTAGTTCTTCACGGATATCATCCTCATTAATAGCCATATCCAGATACATTTTGGTAGTCGTTAGTATCTGGTTGATATTATCATGGAGTTCCCTGCCTATTTCTGCTCTTTCTTTTTCCTGGGCCATGATGGTTGCCTCTGTTACCTGCCGCTGTCTGGCAATGGATTGTGCGGCCAGTTGGTCCTGCAGCTTTTTTCTGTCTGTAATATCCATCATGGCGCCAATCATGCGATAAGGTTTGTTATCATTACCAGTCAGGATGTAGCCCCTGTCAAAAACATTTTTAACTGTGCCATCCGCGCTGATAAAACGGTATTCATCCTGCCAGCTTTCAATCCCGTTCTCAATATGCTTATTTATTTTCGAAACCACCCTGTCATGATCTTCGGGGTGTATATGCTGTTCCCACCATATATTGTTAGTGAGCATTTCATTTTGCGGATATCCGAACAAAGCATAAATAGCATCGTTCCAGAAAACATGTCCGGATTTAAGGTCCCAGTCCCATATCGCATCATTGGTAGCCTTGGAAACAATATTGAAACGTTCATTACTTAACCTGAGCGACTCTTCTATATTTTTTCTGTCGGTAATGTCTCTGCTGATGCCAACCAGTCCGATGATCGTGTTATCATCTTCCTGCAAAGGCACTCTTGTGGTAAGCAGCCATTTTGTATCGCCCTGCTTATTTACAACAAACTCTTCCTGGTTGATAAGTGCGGTTCCGGTTTCAAGCAGCTTCTTATCATTGTTCATATGCTCTGTAGCCGACTTCCTATCGAGATAATGAGTTACTGTTTTGCCTATTGTTTCTTCTTCGCTTTCAGCTCCAATAAGGTGCAACTCAGCCCTGTTTGTAATGATGAACCTCGATTGGGTGTCTTTTACGTAGATCGAATCAGGCAGATGGTCTATGAGTGTACGAAGAAGGTATCGCTCTCTAGACAGCTTCTCCTGTACTTCCATCTTTTCCCGTTCAGCCCTTTTCCGTTCTGTAACGTCTGTACCCAGTGCTTCAAACCCTGTGATGTGTTCATTTTCTGGAATGGCTATAAATTCCCAGCGGATCCAGAAATAGCTGCCATCCGAACGATAGCGTCTCAGATCAACGGTTACTGATTTGCCAGGAGTATTCAGGCATTCGGCCCGTGCATCAGTATATAACGTAACATCTTCAGGGATAATAGTGGACTCAAAGTATTCGTGCCGGTAATCGGACAAGGAATTAAAGAATATCTTCTCGTACAGCTCATTCACATATGTATACTTACCCTGCATATCAGTGGTAATGTGATAGATACTACCGGATCGATGCAGAAATAAGGTTAAATTCCGGGACGGTTCCATGGACATTCTTTACAACTTCAATATAAATCAATTCTTTGAAATTATAACGTTACCCTTCAATACCGTTTGAAAACGATATGGACATTAGTAACCTCGAACGTTTTTGCCTTCCATGTAGTTAATGAAGGCTTTGTTTACAACTTTGTTTCCTCCCGGTGTAGGATAATTGCCTGTAAAATACCAATCTCCGGTATTTGTAGGACAGGCTTCGTGAAGTGATTCTATTGTCTGAAAAATAAGCTGTATTGGGATGGTTAATCCTTTTGGAGTGATAAGTTCAGCTATTTTTGCTGAGATGTCTTCTGTGGTAAACATTTTATATAACTGCTGCACCACATTCTCAGTGTGCAACAATCCTGAACGTTGAAGCTCTTTACATTTATGTAAAAGTTCCTGCAGGCAATGATCCTTGCCTCTGTCTTTTATTAAATCAATTGCAGCCCTGAATGCAATGAAGTCACCGAGCTTGCTCATGTCTATGCCATAACAATCCGGGTACCTGATCTGTGGTGCCGAGGATACTATAATTATTTTTTTAGGCTCGAGGCGCGCAAGCATCCTTACGATACTTTCTTTTAAAGTTGTTCCTCTAACGATCGAATCGTCAATTACTACCAGTGTGTCCGACCCTTTTTTAACTGTTCCGTACGTAATGTCATAAACGTGCTGCACCATTTCATTGCGGCTCACATCTTCTGTTATAAAGGTGCGCATCTTCACATCCTTGGTGGCAACCTTCTCAACCCTGATCTTCCTGTTCACCATCTCCGATAATTTTTCATCGGTGATGTCTGATCCCCACGATAATATCCTTTCGATCTTTACGCGGTTCAGGTAATCGGTCATCCCTTTCACCAATCCATAAAAGGCTACTTCTGCAGTATTAGGAATGAAAGAA
Source organism: Flavitalea sp. (assembly GCA_035525775.1). GTDB lineage: Bacteria > Bacteroidota > Bacteroidia > Chitinophagales > Chitinophagaceae > Flavitalea. The sequence goes on along the minus strand of DATLDR010000253.1, from coordinate 26,089 downwards.
ACAATCGTATTTTTTGTATCGAACTGAACAGCTTCAAGTATCTGGCTGCTCAGGTTATAACCAAGAGCGCTTCTTTCAGTATAAATTTTTTCGTCGCTGCCACGCGAAAAGTATATCCTTTCAAAACTGCAGGCTTTCCTTTCTTTGGGCGGTATTAGCTGCTCTATTTTTACACTGCCGTCAGGTTTTACGATCAAACCAGAACCCGGCATCAGTTCCTTCACTTCATTTTCACCTACATTAAATACAGTTCTTATAGCCGAACGCTCTGATGCCGAAACAATCACTTCATCGCTTATATAATAATAAGCCGGACGTATTCCATGCGCGTCCCGAAATACAAATGAATCTCCGTTACCCACCAGTCCGCCAACAGTGAAGCCCCCATCGAATAACGACATTGACTTTCTCAGCATGTTCACCACATCCAGCTCACCAGGCGATTCTTCATCTGAATTCACCATGAAATGATGAATCACCTCCATCATTGCCGCCAGATCACTCTGTTTCTGAAATTCTCCCGGATCGATGTTGATGAGTGCAAAAAGTTCGTCGGTATTTACAAGATTAAAATTGCCCGCGAGAGCCAGGTTGCGGGCAGGAATTGTATGACGTTTGATAAACGGATGGCAGAATTCTACGTTATTTCTGCCTTGTGTGCCGTACCGCAGATGACCAAGCAAAAGTTCGCCAAGAAAGTCAATATGTCCTTTCATCAGACCAGGATGCGTAGCTATATCAGGTTGATATTTCTGGAGTTCCTGAACTTCTTTGTTGATGGAAGAAAATATTTCTGCTATTGGCTGGTTGTTAGCACTCCGGATTCTGTGCAGAAAAGGGTAACCTGGTTCGGTATTGAGCTTTACCGCTGCCACTCCAGCGCCATCCTGACCACGGTTATGCTGTTTTTCCATTAACAGGTAGAGCTTGTTCAGGCCCCACATTACCGTACCATACTGCTGCTGGTAATAAGAAAATGGCTTTCTTAGTCTGATGAATGCGAGGCCGCATTCATGCTTTAATTCATCGCTCATTACGCGCGCGAAGGTAACTCAATTTATGGATTAGTAGACTGGTTAATAAAATTTACAAGTGATGCAGAGTTCTTCAATTTCAACTTTTTCAACACATTATGCCTGTGCACTTCTACTGTTTTTAGCGAAATATTAAGGGTTGAAGCAATTTCTTTTGATGACTGCCCTTCTTTGATGAGATTGATGATCTGAATTTCACGTTCAGTCAGTGCATTTACATTCGGCAGATCTTTATTTTCTTCCAGCACAAGTTCTGAAATATTATTTTTAATCTCGTCGCAGATGTATTTGCTTCCATCGTTCACTTCAAGGATTGCCCTGATCATTTCTTCTTTCGAAGAATTCTTGGTAACATATCCTTTTGCGCCGATCTGCAGCATTTTCTTGGCGTATGCCGGCTGTGAATGCATGGAGACGCCAATAACTTTTGTATTAGGCGAAACTTTTTTTATTCTTTCTGTTGCTTCAAAACCCGATATAGGCAAAATATTGATATCCATCAGCACTATATGTGGCCGCTTTTGTTTAGTTACTTCAACTGCCTGTTCAGAATCACCACATTCGGCAATTACCTGAAAACGCGAATCACTGTTAAGAATGTAACTCCACGTTTCCCGAATAAGTTTGTGATCGTCTGCAATCAACACATTAATCTTTTCCATGCTTGCTGCTTTTTGGTTTTTTTACAAGGGTATGATAATATTTAATTTGCATCCATTGCCAGGCGATGTAACCATATTTATTTTTCCATTGAACAGCTCCGTACGATTTGCAATATTATGAAGGCCTACGCCATTTTTTGTTTTAACTTTTTCAGTATCGAATCCTTTTCCATTGTCTGTAATGGAAAGAGATAATGAACCTGAGTCTACTATTAATTCTATAACCAGTTGTGAGGCTTCGGCATGCTTTATCACATTTGTTATCTGCTCCTGTATAATGCGGAACAGCATAAGCTTTCCCTGAACAGTAATCGCTTTTTCAATATCACCCGAATGATAAAATTCCACTTTAATTACTTTCGACAGTCTGATGCTGTCAATAAGATCTTCAATAGACAAAATCAATCCGAGATCACTAAGACTGGCAGGCACCAATGATCTTGAGATCCGCCTGATCTCATTTACCGCATTCGAAATATTCGATGCACTTTTTGCAATCAGTTTAATTCTTTCTTTTTCATCATTCATAGCAAGGTCAAGAAATACCCTGGCGGTTGATAATATCTGGTTTACATTATCATGCAGTTCATATCCTATCTCTGCTCTTTCTTTTTCCTGCGCGTCTACCACCGCCTGTGCAACTGCTTTCGTTGCCTCAATATATAATTGCTGGTTGCGCTGAATTTCTTCTTTGTCTTTTTTCGCCTGTGTTATATCGGCAAACGATGCAACAACCGCATCGGCCTGTTCACGGTTGATCGAATAATATATTGGCTCAGTATTAATTGAAATCCATGTTATGCTTTCATCAGGTCTTTCAACACCCATGATCATATTCTTCATTGGCTTTCCTGTTTTCAATGTCAGGAAACTAGGATGAGTGTGCAGAGGGAAATCTGATCCATTCTCATGATAAAATCTGCGATCTATCTTGAAAGTATTCAGGTTTGCCATTTCTTTTTTAGCCAGGCCAAATATATTTTCCGCACAACGGTTTGACGCGATCACAGTTCCGTTACGATCGATAAGCACGGCTCCTTCTCCCAGTGCGTCGAATAATGAGCGGTACCTTTCTTCACTGAATCTTAATTCTTCGAGCACATTTTTCAGCTGGGTGATATCGTGAGCGAAACCGATAGTGTGAGTAGGAATATTATTTTCATCGAACAAACAAACAGCAGAGCAATCAACCCATTTGTATGGTCCGTTAAAATGTTTAACACGAAACCATATGTTGTCGTCTGCTTTTCCAAACTTTTTTAATACTTCAAAAGTTTGCATGCAGAGTTCCAGGTCTTCGGGGTGAACAATACCTGCAAAATGTTTTCCTGCAAGATCTTCGTTAGTATACCCGAGTACTCTTTCGAATTCATTAGAAATAAAATTGAATGTTCCGTTCGCATCGAGCTTAAAAATGATCTCAGTAGCGTGTTCAACGATTTCCCGGTAATCACTTTTTAGGCGCTGGAGTGATCCAACTTCCTCTTCAAGTTCCATGATCCTTTGCCTGAGCTTTTTCTCAGTTTCATGGGCAGCATCGGTTTTATGGGGGAAGCCGTTGCTACGCAGTTTTGATATCGGATTATTGCGGTTTATGATGACGGATTATACACCATTAAAAGCGTAAATACAGCCACTTAATTGTATGTCAACACTTAAAAACTCAAGTTTAGGTGTTTACTCTTACAATAAATTAATTACTATTTTTAGCAGCGTAGCGGAACCAGTTACTAAGAGTGCTGCACGCGTTGAACTGTTTGTCTATCAGGAGATAAAACGTTGGAATTTTTTCAGCAAACCATTTTTCAAGCACTCCCTGTTTTTTAATCTCAAGCGCTCTTTGTGCCACACGGTCATAATCTTCTTTCAGATTTTCACGGTGAGGTTCTGATCGTGATTTCAGGTAGGCGATCCTTACGGCTTTTTTACCTCTTTCATCTGTGTATGCCGTCGCTTGTGAAAATTCACCCACTTTCATGTTTTTTAGCAAGGCCACCATGTCTTTGTCGAGCTGGTCGATAGTGAGAAAATTGCCATTCTGCCCCTGGCGCATTCCACCAGTAAATTTCGAACTTTCGTCTTCACTGTACTTTGAGACCGCAGCACCAAATGTAATGTTCCTGTTTACAAGTTTTGTTCTTACAGTATCGAGCATTTTCACAGCATCCTGCACTTCTGTATCTGTAACTTTAGGGATCACGAGGATATGTCTTACCACAGCATCGTCACCCGCCCTGCTCACCATTTGAATGATATGATAGCCGAATTTTGATTTGAATACGGGAGACATCTGGCCTTCTTTAAGGCGGAATGCCTGGTTCAGAAATGCCGGATCTACCTGTTTATCTGTTCTGGTAAGGTTGAAAAGTCCGCCGTTTCCTTTACTTCCCGGGTCATCTGAGTAAAGTGATGCGAGTGATTCAAAACGTGCTTTACCTGATTCAATCTGTGATTTATATTCTGCAAGGTCATCCATCGCCAACTTTTCCAGATCGCGGCTGGCTTTGGGATAAACAACTATTTCACCAATTTCAACTTCAGACTCATAAAAGCTTAAACTATCCGGTGGAATTTTATCAAAGTATGCTTTTACTTCTTGTGGCGTGATCTTTACACCCTCAACAACCTTCTGCTGCATGCGCTTTGCAAGTTCACGTTCCCTAAAATTTGCCCTGAAATCTTCTTTGATCTGGTAAACGGTCCGGCCAGCGATTTCTTCAAGTGCTTCTTTTGAGCCATACTGCGCAATGAAGCCGCGGACCTGGTTGTCGAGCAGCGCTTCTATTTCATCATCACCCACCACTACGGAATCTTTTTCTGCCTGCAGCACCATTGCTTTTCCTATCAGCTGCTGTTCCATGATGTAGCATTCAACATCAGCAGGAACCTGGGTTCCCTGTCGTTGCAGGTCCGTAATAGCATTCTGAATATCTGAATGAAGGATCACTTTGTCGCCTACAATGCCAATGATCTTGTCGGCGACAACTTTATGCTGTGCAGTAACGGTGGAACATATGAAGAGGAAGAGAACGGCTAAGTATCTGAACATATACCAAAAATACATCCTCCGGCAGCACTCCTCGCCGGAGGATGATGATTTAACAAATCGAATTTTATTATTACAGAAGCTACTCACAGCTCTGCCAGTCGAAGGTTCACGCAAAGACGCTAAGATCCGCAAACGCAGTCTCACCTTTGCCCTCTGCCTTAGCCCCTACAACGTTCTCTTCACTTCTTCTTCCTCATAAGCCTCAATAATGTCGCCTACCTTAACATCAGAATAATTCTTGATGGTGAGACCGCATTCCATCCCTGAGCTTACATCCTTAACATCGTCCTTGAAACGCTTCAATGAACCGAGTTCTGCGGAAGCACCTTCACCAGTCGGGTAAATTACAATGCCTTCACGGATCACTCTCACCTTCGAGTTCCTGTAAAGTTTTCCATCGAGCACATAGCAACCTGCTACACTTGCCTTGTCGAACTTGAACACATTTCTTACTTCAACATTGGCAACCACCTTTTCCTGGATCTTCGGTTCAAGCATACCTTCCATGGCGCTCTTGATCTCATCAATCACATTATAGATGATAGAGTATGTTTTGATTTCCACGCCTTCCGTTTCCGCAAGCCTTGATGCCTGCAGTGAAGGACGTACATTAAATCCAACAAGTATCGCATCAGAAGCGGTAGCAAGCAGCACATCACTTTCAGTGATGGCACCTACTCCCTTTAATACAATGCTGATGGCTATTTCGTCGGTTGATAATTTCTGTAACGAGTCACTTAACGCTTCTACAGAACCATCCACGTCACCCTTGATGATAAGGTTAAGCTGCTTGAAGTTTCCAAGAGCAAGCCTTCTTCCGATTTCATCAAGAGTAATATGCTTCTTGGTTCTGATACCCTGCTCGCGAAGTATCTGCGCTCTGCGGTTGGCAACTTCTTTCGCTTCCGCTTCATCCTGGTAAACCTTGAATTTTTCACCAGCCTGCGGCGCACCATTCAAACCAAGAATCAATACTGGCGTTGACGGAGGAGCAGCATCAGAACGTTTGTTCCTTTCGTTGAACATCGCCTTCACTTTACCAAAATGCTGTCCGGATACCACCAAATCTCCTACCTGGAGCGTACCATTCTGTACAAGCACAGTGGCCACATAACCACGGCCTTTATCAAGTGTTGCTTCCACAATTGTTCCGGTAGCTTCCCTATCAGGATTTGCTTTAAGTTCAAGCAGTTCTGCTTCAAGCAATATCTTTTCCAGCAACTGGTCAACATTCAAACCTTGCTTTGCCGAAAGCTCCTGGCTCTGAAACTTACCTCCCCATGCTTCTACAAGTATGTTCATGTTGGCGAGCTGCTCGTATATCTTAGCGGCGTTCGCGCCTTCTTTATCAATTTTATTGATCGCGAAGATCATTGGCACCCCTGCAGCCTGCGCATGGCTGATTGCCTCTTTTGTTTGAGGCATCACCGCATCATCGGCAGCAATTACGATCACCGCCAGGTCAGTCACCTTGGCACCACGGGCACGCATCGCAGTAAATGCTTCGTGACCTGGTGTATCCAGGAATGTTATGTGCTTTTGGTTTGGCAAGGTCACTTCGTATGCACCTATGTGTTGTGTGATACCCCCGGCTTCCCCTGCAACAACATTTGCAGAGCGGATATAATCAAGGAGCGATGTTTTACCATGGTCAACGTGACCCATTATGGTAACGATGGGCGCTCTTGGAGTCTGGTTGTCGTCTTCATCTTCATCCTCCATTTCCTCCATCTCCAGCTGCTTCTCCATGTCGATGAACTCTACTACAAACCCAAATTCACCAGCAACAAGTTCTATTACTTCTGCATCGAGGCGTTGGTTAATGGATACCATCAATCCAAGTCCCATACATTTTCCTATTACTTCCGCATAGCTAACATCCATCAGGTTAGCCAGCTCACTTACGCTGATAAATTCTGTAAGTTGCAGTTTGTTGTCCTGGGTATCATCTCCTCCTGCATTTTCTGCTACTTCATCACGTTTTGCACGGCGGTATTTAGCCTTAAGGCTTTTTCCTCTTCCTCCGGAACCGGCAAGTTTCGCCTGCGTTTCACGTATTTTATCCTGAATTTCTTTTTTATCAATCTCTTTCTGTTCTCTTGGCAGGAATGCAGGCCTTTGTCCGCCCGGGCGATTTGGAGGATGTTGATGACCCTGGCCCGGTCCATGAGTTCCGGGTGGTCTGAAGTCTCTTTTGAAACCCGTTCCCTGTGCGCCACCCGTTTGTTGCTGACCGAAACCAGGCCGCTGCTGCTGAGGTTGCTGCTGATCGTCCCTTCTTTTGAAGAGTTCAGTCCTTTGAACAGGGGTATCCTTCCTTTGAATGGGTATACGTTTACGTTGTCTTTTTTCGTCGTTTGCTGCAGGCCTGTTGTCGCCTGACACAGGGAGGTCAATTTTTCCAAGGATCTTGGGACCTTCCAGTTTATCAGCCTTAATATTTGATATCACCGGTCCTAAATCTTCCTGTAATTTATAATCTTCTGTTTCTATTTCTTCAGCCTTGGCTTCTTCTTCAACCGGTTTGATTTCTTCAACCGGTTTTGGAGGTGCTTCAGCGGTTTTCTTTGATTTGGTTTTAGGCTTTTCTTCTTTAGGAGAAGCAGGTGCTTCTTCTGTTTTTTTGGATTTCCTTGGGCGTGTTGAAGAATCTATTGCTGACAAATCAATTCTATCAAGCACCACAGGGGCTTCAACTTCGGGTGCCTCTATTTTCACGTGAACAGGTTCCGCAGGTTTTTCAACTTTCGGCGATTCCGGTTCAGGCACTTTCTCCACTTCAGGTTCGGGTGCAGCGACTGGTTCCGGCGCTGATACTACTGGTGCCGGCGCTGGTTCGGGTGAAGGTGTGTGAACCACCTGAGGCAGTGGAGCAGCATGAACTTCTTCTTTCGGTTCTGCGGGTTTTACTTCTTTATGCTCATCTGCAGGCTTACGTGTATCCTTTCTGAACAATATCGCTTCGTCTTCCTTTCTCTTTCTTGCTTCTACCGCGCCTTTTGGAAGGTCGATCTGATCACTTTTTAATTTTGCAACCTTGTCGCCCTGGAATTCCTGTTGAAGGGAACGATACATTTCTTCCGACAATTTGGAAGTAGGTTTAAGATCATCCTTACTAAATCCCCTTGCCAGCAAAAAATCCACTAACGTATCTTTCCCTACATTGAATTCTTTGGCGGCGGCCATCAATCTTGGTGTTGTTGTTTCTGCCATTCGTTATTTTAAGACAATTTTTATGTTCGTTCGCTGTTTGGTCACATTAACTATTTAAAGTTATTCCTTGTCAAACTCTGCTTTTAATATTTTACGTACGTCTTCAATTGTCTGAATTTCAAGATCTGTTCTTCTTTCCAGTTCTTCCGGGGTCAGTGCAAGTACACTTCTTCCCGTATCACAACCGATCCTTTTGAATTCATCAATGATCCATGTTTCAATTTCATCTGCAAATTCTTCGAGATCTATATCAAACTCCTGTGGTTCTCCTTCAGTGTCGCGGAATACATCTATTGTGTAGCCTGTCAATTCCTGCGCCAACTTAATGTTCACTCCTTTTTTACCAATCGCCAGTGAAACCTGGTCGGGTTTAAGATAGACGTTTGCATGTTTTTTCTCGTTGTCAAGCTCCATGCTGGTGATACGGGAAGGAGTAAGCGAACGCTGGATGAGCAGCTGGGTGTTGTTGGTCCAGTTGATTACATCAATATTTTCATTTTTCAGCTCACGCACTATTCCATGTATACGGCTGCCTTTCATACCTACACAGGCGCCCACGGGGTCGATCCTGTCGTCATATGACTCTACTGCAACTTTTGCCCTTTCACCGGGTTCACGAACAATTTTTTTGATCACGATAAGACCGTCGAATATTTCAGGCACTTCAATTTCCAGCAGTTTTGCGAGGAATGAAGGTGAGGTACGTGACAGGATGATTACCGGTGAATTATTTTTAAGTTCTACTTTTTTTACTACTGCGCGGATCGATTCTCCTTTTTTAAAATAATCCTGCGGGATCTGTTCTGATTTCGGGAGGATCAGTTCGCTGCTCTCTTCATCAAGAAGAAGAATTTCCTTCTTCCAAACCTGGTACACTTCTGCACTGATGATCTCTCCGGCTCTTTCGCCATATTTTTTAACCAGTACGTTCTTTTTAAGATCACTAATACGGCTTGCCAATGTTTGCTTCGCGGCCAGGATCGCCCTGCGTCCGAAATCCATGATATTGATCTCTTCATACAGTTCCTCACCTACTTCAAAGTCAGGCTCTATCTTCACAGCTTCGCTATAGGCAACTTCTGCAAGGGGGTCGTTAACGGCCCCGTCATCCACAATCATACGTCGACGCACTATTTCAAGGTCACCCTTTTCAGCGTTTACGATTACGTCGAAATTTTCATCACTACCGTATTTTTTGCGAAGCAGGGTTTTGAATACATCTTCTACCACTTTCATCATTGTGGGCCTGTCTATATTTTCAGCTTCTTTAAAATCCTGGAAAGCGTCGATTAAGTTAATACTGGCCATAGCTTCAGTTTAGTGTTCCTGTATCCTTCAACAGGAGTTTAAAAAACTATTTGAATTTTTGTTGATTTTATTAAGTCAAAAGAAAAATTATGTTCGATAACTTCCTTTTTCTTGTTTTTCCCTCTTGTTTCTTCTACGATAATGCCTGATTGTGTCACCTGTTTCATTACTCCTTCTGTTTTAACGCCGTCTTTGAGCAGAACTTCCACCTTCCGGCCGGTGTTCTTATAATATTGGCGCATTAATTTCAGGGGTTCATCTAAGCCGGGTGAAGAAACTTCAAGCGAAAAGTCGTCTGGCGGAAAAAGATCTGAACTTTCCAGCAATTTATACAACTGGCGATTGTACGAGATGCATTTTTCGATCGATATTCCTTTGTCGCCATCCAAAAATACTTTTACATTGTTGGTGGGGCGAATCTTCACTTCTACCAAAAAATATTGAGGATCATCGGCTAACAAACCCGCAATCATCTGCTCTACTGACTGTACTTGTGTTTCAATTGTCATAGAAAATAAAGAAGGGAACGATTCCGTTCCCTTCCATTCTTATCTTTTTCCTTTGCAAAGGTAAGGGAAACACCCATTACAGCCAAAACTTTACAGAGGAGGCTTAACAATTTCTTATTCATCCTTGATATAACTTTACGCCATGATCAGGTATTTGTTCTGGACGATAGCCTTCTATTTACTGATAAGATTTATTTTTAATTTTGTGATCCCTGTTTTTCGTGCAACAAAACAGATGAAGGGTCAGATGAGAGAGTTTCAAAACCGCATGCAAAGTGATCCTGAACAGCCTTTTCAACAAAAACATGAACCTTCTGGGACTGAGGTTAAAAAAGGTGATTATATCGATTTTGAAGAAGTGAAATAGCTTCACGGGCAGATTCTTCACCGGACTGTGTCAAAATTTTTTATTTCATCAGCAAGCAGGATGTTATTACCATTGCTGCACATTTAATCAACAATAAAAACTTCCGTATCATTTTCAAACAGATGTATAATGTTTAATTATTTAAGTACGGACTTTCAAATCCTAATTTTTTCAACCCCTTCCTGACGTCAGCATTTTTCATAAACATTTTCCATAACAAACCCGACCGGTAATTTTCAATCATCACAATGATTGGTCCCTGGTCAATAGCAAGATGTGAATCAGCATACCAGTTCTGTGTTTCATTAAATGCATCCGCAAAACCATACTTTGTCCAAATTTTATTTCCCAGATCCCCATAAAAATGCCGCAATGCTTTCATTGAATATTCCGGAGTATAAGGAAATGATGATAGCGCAGCGGTGGGTGTTATCACTCCCAGATCTTCTGTTGGTGAATGTGAAGCATATCCCCGGTGATTATCACTCGCAGTAAGGCCCCAGCAATTTTCACCGTATCCTTTATATTTCTTCGGATTGTGCAGGCAATACTGTCTGTTGATCAGCGTATGATTTTTATTCTGCATCCAGTAATCGGCGTACTTGTCTTTCAATCCAGTCGGATCCAATCCCAGGAACGAGTAATGTGAAAAAAATAAAGGCCCTCCATATTCAGATCCTAATGGCAGCTTAATTTTATAATATTTGTTTCCATTTAAAAAGTTTTTGCTATCCGTCCATCCCTCCTGATAAACATCCGGAGAAATGCTATGCGCAGGAGAAGAAGCAGCAAGCACATATGTGATCAGACATTCATTGTATCCTGTTATACGTTGATTCATTTTCCATTGCTTATCAGGACTCCAATGCCAGTATAATACATTCTCACCTTTAGTGAACCAGTCCCATTCCGCTTCGTTCCATAAATTATTGATGACGCTTCTTATTTCCGTTTCATCTTTTGTTTCCTTATTAAAATATTCTTTTGCCGCTATCAGTGCCGCGAACAGGTAAGAAGATTCAACAATATCAGCACCGTTATCATCATCACTAAATGGTATTGTTTTGCCTGTGGTACCATTCATCCAGTGCGGGAACATCCCGTGAAACCTGTCGGCCTTTTCCAGAAATTTCAACATTTTCAATAATCTTGCACACACTTCCTCCCGTGTCTTCCATTTTCTTTCCGCTGCTACAATGAAACACATTATCCCAAATCCTGTTCCGCCAATGGTGCTTACTTCATTTCCAAATTGTTTTGTAGGGTTGCTTCTTTCCCGTGACAAACCGCTTACCGGGTCACCGAAATCCCAGAAATACCTGAATGTCTGTTGTTGCACCAAATCCAGAATTTGCTCATCGGTAAGGTTGTTTTTAACAGGTGGCCTTAATTGCCGGGTACAGGCAGCAAAAATGAGCAGCAGAATAACAGGTGTGTAAAAACGCATCTTTATTTCTTTAAAAACCTGGACTGGTAAAGCCCAACGCTGTTAAACCTGTTTGTACTTCCGGCGCACTCATAAACAAATTCCACAACATGCCGCTCCTGTAATTTTCAATCATTATGATCATTGGTCCCTGGTCAATTGCAAGAAACGAATTTGCAAACCATGGTTCATTAAGATTAAATGCATCTACAAAACCATATTCCTTCCAGATCTTATCGCCAAGTTTATAGTAAAAGAATTTTAGTGCCCGCATCGACTCTGTAGGTGTATATGGCAAAGATGAAATGGCTGCGGTCGGACTAATCACACCCAGATCATTGTCGGGTGAATGAGCAGAATATCCATCCTGGTTGTCGCTTGCTGTTAATCCCCAGACAGATTCACTGTAACCAACATTCTGATTAGGATTTGATACACAATAGTTATAATTGATCATTGTGTGTGCAACATTCTGCGTCCAGTAATTTGCATATGCATCTACAAGATTAAATGGGTTGATCCCCAGGAAAGAATAATGGGCAAAGAAAAGCGGACCACCATTAGGAGGGCCAAGAGGCAATTGTACATCATAATAAATACCATTATTTTTTATATTGCCGTTCTGCGCCCATCCTTTATCATAAACAGTTTTAGGTATTGAATGATTTACTGATGATGCCGCAAGCACATAAGTGATCAGGCACTCGTTCCATCCATGTATCGGAAAGTTCATCTGCCAGTTATAATTTGGACTCCAGTGCCAGAATAAAACCTCCTGGTTGCCATTTCTGAACCAATCCCACTCAACACCATTCCATATGGCATTGATGTCATCACGCAATGTTACTTCTGTGCCGCCGCCATTAAAAAACTGGCGTGCGGTAATAAGTCCCTGCATCAGGTACGACGTTTCAACAAGATCGGCACCATCATCATACTGGCTGAAAGCAATAGCTTCACCAGTTGCCCCATCCAGCCAGTGCGGGTATGCACCATGAAATGTTTCTGCAGTATTTTTTAAGAATGAAACTATTTTCTTCATTCTTTCAAGTCCTTCATCTCTGGTGATGAATTGCCGGTTGATCGCTGCGAGGATGGCCATGATTCCAAATCCCGAACCTCCTGATGTTACTATGTCGCCGGAAGTGTTGCGTTCACGGGCAAGTCCGCTTACCGGATGAGCAAAATCCCAGAAATATTTAAAAGTTTGCCGCTGCACAAGTGTAAGCAGATCATCATCGCTGATCTGCGGAAATTTATCGGTTGAATCCATTCCAGTATTAATGGTAACCGTAACTGGCAGTGAAAGCGGCTTATCTGATTCAGAAACCAGACCATCATTTAATGATAATTTATATTGTGTAAAACCCTTAAGCGGATCAGCAGGAACAATCACCACTGTTGTATTATCATCTTCCAGCGACGAAGTAAATGGCACCGCTACAGAGGTGCCTTCCGTAAACTTTACACCTTGGGCGATTGATGCTTCTTTTATGCGATCGGTAAATGTGAATGTTATGTGCGGTAATATGCTTACCCCTTTATAAGTGAACGAGGCATCAGATTCACCATTAACATTGTGTGAATTGAAATCAAAACTTTTTGGCGTTGGCCCACTGTCTTTTTTGCTGCAGCATACCAGTAGAAATGCCATCAATATTATGGATAACCTGTGCATGATCATTTACTTTTCGTCTTTGATAGAACGGTTAAATTTATTTTTAATACTTTGACACTGTCGTTATTCGTTGCCACAAATAATTTATTTCCCCCTACTACTTTCACATCCCGCACCTGTCCTCTTATTGATCTTGCCTGTGGCATCCATGTAATACTATCGCCTTTTATACTGAAGAAAGCCAGCGCCTGGGCGTCGTATTGCCCTTCATAAGGGATTACATCAAAAAAGTTGCCACCACTTGCATAAAGGCTGTCACTGAGCTTTTCAAAGCTGAAAATGGGCGAAAGCTGCAACGCTGCAGGAAGATCTTTTATTCTGAACCCCCCTTTGCCATCGCCATAACAGATAACTGAACCCAGGCGTTCAGCCGTTACAGGCTTGATGGTATCTACCCATCCATAAAAAACATCCTTCATTTCCACCCCTGCATATTCTGCATATTTCAGGTAATGCTTTTTCAAAAGAGGGAGTGATCTTTCCACTTCATCCTTTGCGAGGAAAGGATACTCTTTACCCTGAAAAGTATACGACAGCAATTGATCTGTACGGCCATTATGGTCAAAGTCGGCGACATATAATTTCAATGGCCCATTTTTACCACTCCAGAATTTATTGTTCCATCCCCAGTTACCTGCCAGTAAATCGGGGTTTCCATCTTTGTTCACATCATCAATTAAAATCGTTTGCCACAATCCGGATGAAGCTGCAACCTGTGATTTAGTAAATCTTCCATTTTTGTTCATGAATATGATGATCGGCATCCATTCACCTGTAACAACAAGATCCTGCCAGCCATCTTTATTCAGGTCAGCAAATGATGAAGCAGTAACCATGCCGACTGATGCAAGAGGAATGATATTGTGATCAGCCACAGAATATTTTCCTCTTCCATCATTGATCAGCAGGTAGGAGGTTTGAGGAACGCCATACGCCTTTGGATCGGCAAGAGTGCCAATAAAAATATCATTGTCGCCATCCTTATCAATATCTGCAATGGTAACGCACGACTTATTTACAAACAAAGGCGGTAATGCATCAGCCGATTTTTTAAATTTTCCTTTACCGTCATTCAGGTATAATCTGTCGAGCAGCGGTGAGGCATTGCCTGAATATTCATTTCCTCCGGTCACTACATACAAATCGGGTTTATTATCACCATTGGCATCAAAGAACTTTGCATCTACATCTTCACAGATCTTATCTGCTGCAAATAATGAAGTATCGGCTGCAATAAAGTTTCCTGAGCGCTGCTGAAACATCAGTGTTCCCGGTTGGTCTTTTGCACCGCACATAAAAAGATCTTCAAGTCCATCTCCGTTAACATCAGCCAAAGCCATCTTCGGTCCCCTTGTTGATTCCTCATGAGGGATCAGGTTCTGTATATTGAAATCGTTAAATGGATTTTCGTTATGCTTCCATTTTACGATATTCTCATTATCAGCAATAAATGATGAATCACGCCTAAAAAATTCTGTATGATCAAATCGTTTTCCTGCATGACTCTTCCAAAGCACCAGCGGTGTATCAACAGCAATATTTTTTAATATCTCAAACCGCTGGTCGGGCCATACAACAAGAAGACTGTCGAGCGGTTTGTTATCTGGTAAACCAAAATGCAACCTTGCATCTGATGATGATTGAAAACCTCTGGTGAGCATCAGCTGCTGAAACTGCATTTTACCGTCCCTGAACAGATAACATTTTGTTCCAACACCTTTCTGGTTTCCGATATTCCCTTTGAATGAAATGGTAACATTGTTTTTATTCTTCGTATTATTTTTTAATACCACTGCTTCTTCACCTATCTGGTTAATAACAAGATCAAGCCGGCCATCATTATCAAGATCGGCATAAGCAGCGCCGTTGAAATAACCTTTCATGCCACCTGTGCCCCATTCATCGCTTACATCTTTAAAAAACAATTTTCCATCGCCTTTAAATAAAAATGGCTTAGAGCTTCCATCCGGCATCTGGTCGAGTGCCTGGTCATCGTACTTGTCTGTTTTGTTATAATTTCTTTTCTGGTACAGGTCCGAAACAAATCTTATATAATCAAGATCAACAGGTCTCTTAACAATGCCGCTTGAAATAAAAAGATCCTTATTTCCATCGTTATCAAAGTCTGCAAACAAAGGGCACCAGCTCCAGTCTGTCGCTGATACTCCTCCTATCAGCGCAACGTCGCTGAAGGTTGAGCCGTTACCATTATTCAGCTGCAGGCAATTTCTTGAACACTGGTATTGAAATCCATTGCTCTGCAATTTGAATTTGAAGATGTCAGCATTTTCATCGCTGCCATAAGTTTTCAATACTTTTTCATCCGGAGGCAGCATGTCAACAGTAACTATATCCAGTTGTCCATCATTATTGAAATCTGCTGCATCATTACCCATGCTGAAGCGGCTGTAATGTGAAAAATGATCGCCACCACTTTCCCTGAAAGTTCCATTGCCATTATTCAGATAGTAATAGTCATTTTCATGAAAGTCATTTCCAATGTAAACATCATCCCATCCATCATTATTAAAATCTCCTACAGCAATTCCTAATCCATATCCCAGGTTGCTCTGATAAATTCCTGCCTGCGCTGATATGTCTATGAATTTTTTTATACCTGCCTGATATCCTGAAGTGATGAATTCGTTTCTGAAAAATTTATCGCCTACTTCAGCATCATATTTCCTCCGGTTGCTGGTGTCAACAATATTCTGATGAGGTTTTTGCGATTGATTGAGCAGATAACAATCGAGGTCGCCATCCTGGTCAAAATCAAAAAATGCCGCCTGCGTAGAAAATCCTGAAAAATCAAGCCCGTATTCTTTTGCGCTTTCTGTGAATGTATTATTCCTGTTGTTAATGAACAGCTGGTTTCTTCCTTCAAGCCCATGCGCATTTGCAATGGCACAAACATAAATATCCAGGTAGCCATCACCGTTAATGTCGGCCATTGTTACTCCGGTGCTCCAGTCTGAAGTTCCGCCAACGCCGGCCTTTTCAGTAATGTCTTCAAATTCAAAATCTCCCTTGTTGAGATACAGTTTATTATTTCCATTGCTGTTCGAAGAAAAATAAAGATCAGTTAATCCGTCATTGTTGATATCACCCGCTGCGACGCCCCCGCCGTTGTAATAATAGAGATAGTAAAGTATGCTCAGCAGTCTTTTCTTTTCCGGTTTATTTTCAAAATCGATATTTGTTTTTGAAGAAGACAATTGAATGAACATTTTATCCCTGCTACCGCAGGAAACAATAAAAAAACAAAATAAAGTAAGGGAGAAAATCACAAAGCCTTTAGCAGGCATATCTTTTATTTTAATGAACATCGGGTGTACTCGTAAAGATAGTTTAGATTGCAATTATACTCATGCCACACCCTTAATTAATTGTGAAAAAGCAGTCGCTATATAACAGGCCGTTTGCTATCATTTTTATCCTTATTCTTTCTATTTTTTTCTTCTCTACCTGCATTGACCGCAACGGCAAGCCATCTCTTGATGAAGCAACTTCATCAAACACTGCAATTATTAATTTTGAAGACTTTGCCGGCTCACCAACCTGCGCAGAATGTCATAAAGATATCTACAACAGTCATGTAAAAACAGCCCACTTTCTTACATCAGCAGAAGCAAGTGATATTTTTGTAAAAGGAAATTTTGATGCACCAAAAAATGAATATGCCTTTAACAGAAGTGTAGTAGTAAAGATGGAAAAAAAGAATGACCAGTTTTACCAGGTAGAATATTTTAAGGATACGGTGAGAAAAAAAAGGCGCATGGATATTGTTGTGGGATCGGGCACTATGGGACAAAGCTCTCTTTCCTGGCAGAATAATTATTTATTCCAGATGCCCATCACATATTTTAGCGCGGCGCATCAATGGTCGAACAGCCCGGGTTTTCCAGACCGTGTTGTTTTCAACAGGGTAATCACTTCACGCTGCCTTGAATGTCACAGCACTTTTGCGAAAACCATTTCAGCTCCCGGAAAAGAGCCTGAAGAATACGACAGAAATAAAATAATATACGGAGTTGATTGCGAAAAGTGCCATGGTCCGGCTGCAAAGCATGTTAAGTTTCAGTCAGAGCATCCTCAGGATACTACTGCAAAGTTTATCATAAACCCCGCATCTTTCACAAGACAGCAGAAACTGGATCTTTGCGCTTTATGCCATGGAGGACGATTGCAAAAAATTAAACCGTCATTTTCTTTTACCGCAGGTGACAAGCTTTCAGACTATTTTCTTACAGACACCTTTCCACCACGACCAGAGCTTATTGACGTGCATGGTAACCAGTATGGCTTGCTGCGCGCAAGCAAATGTTTTCAGTTGAGTGGGATGACCTGCAATACCTGCCATGATGTTCACAAAAATCAGAAATCACAGCCTGCTTTATTTTCACAAAAATGCATGAGTTGCCATGGTGACCTCAATACCATTGGAGGAGCTACACACAGGCGTTTAGGCATGCAGGTGAAAACAAATTGCATTGATTGCCACATGCAGGTGAAGCCGTCCAAAGCAATTGCCGTTTTTTTACCAGGCGATAATGTCCTGACGTCGGCACAGATAAGATCACACTTTATCAAATAAAAAAGGGGTTGCTACCCGCATCCCCCTTTCTCATTTTTTTATGTGACGATTAATTCATTCCATCAACAAAAGCCTGTACTTCAGACTGAGATAAAGCCCTGTTATAAATTCTCAGCTGATCGAATGCGCCGTTAAATGATTTCGCCCAGCTTTCAGGACCGTGATTGGTAAGTGACGGATCAACCTGGAACGCATAAGTTCCAACGACCATTCCATTAAAGTTGTTGAACTTTACTTTACCATAATTACCGCCGCCAAGTACTTTGTCGGCAATTACGGCAACACCATCCGAATAAACATTCAATGTAGAAGTAGATGAGTTGTATGTTACGGCAATGTGTGTCCATTTACCTAAAGCACCAGGTATTTTTATTTCATTCCATTCTTCACCATTCCCACTGGAAACACCTGAATTGAACATGTGAACTTTCAGGAAGGCCTCGTTCCCGTTGTCATTGTTCTCAAGGAATAATTCGAGGTTACCCCAGAACTCTGCGCTGTTAGAAATTGCAAACAATCCCTGAGCACCTCCTATAACCGGACCAGTACCATTCATCCAGAATGCGAGTGTAAAGCTTCCCAGATTTGTGAGTGTATCAGCAGGAACACCTTTGAAATCATTTGGATAAACAACAGTGTCTCCTATTGCTTTGTAAAGTATATAGCCCCCATCACCGAACTTAGCAGCCTTACCGCTTACACCATCTATGTATGTTACATTTTTTTCTTCTGTTGCTTCCAGTTTATTTTCACCACCATCAGTAGAATTATCGTCGAATGTCAATTCTGTTTTTAAGTCACTATATGGCGGAGGGTCAGGATCAACAGGATAATCTCCGAGCTCCGGTCTGTCGAGTTTCTGACAGCCGATAATGCTAAGGCTCATTGCCAGAACAACCAGGACATTTTTAGTTCTTATATTATTAAGCAGCATAATGATCTGAGTTTTATTAATGTTAAACGCTATTACCATTCCGGGTTTTGTTTAAGCACACCACCCGACAGATCGATCGCCTTTTGCGGGATCGGGTAATATCTGGCTTTATTCGTATAGCCTAATGGTCCCAGTTCTGTAACCGCATCATCCCAACGAACAAGGTCATAAAAGCGGTACCCTTCCATTGCAAATTCCCATCTTCTTTCATCCTTGATCGCCTGGCGCATCTGTGCCTGGTCAACGAATGGAATCGGCGGAACAATTGAACGTCCGGCACCAAGCATGCCACTCGCGCGATTTCTGATCAGTTCAAGATTAGTTGCCGCAGTGGCACCGTCTCCTGTTTCATTTGCCGCTTCTGCAAGCATCAATATAACATCAGCGTAACGGAGAATACGGTGATTGATCCAATAAGCACCACCATTATTATTTACATAACCTGTGAACTGGCGCATTGCAGGGGAGTTTCCTGTGTAAAGCTTTTTACTCCAGAAACGTTGTGCAAGACCACCTTGTCCGTCTGGATTGGTGTAAGCCGGTATATCCAATCCAAAACCTCCTTCAGCAGGACCACCATCATTCTGACCAGAGTAGAGGATAGTTTGTTTTTTCCTCGGATCATCATTAGGCCATTCACTTTCCAGTTTTGCGGTCGGCGTGTTCCATCCCCATCCAAGGTTCCATTCAACGCCCGCACCATTTTGGCGGATCTGCTGAGTGGTACCCCAGAAAGAACCATGGTAGTTTGCGTCATTTGACGCGGCTCCCTGTCCAGTCCATGCCTGCATTTCCCAGATAGATTCAGGTCCATTTTTACCTTCGCCATTAGGGCCTTCTTTGAATATATCAGGGAAATGTTCCACTAACTGATATTTCCCGGAACTGATAATTTCATTACAAATGCTGACAACTGATGCCCAGTCTTTCTGGAATAATTTAGACTGCGCCAGTAAAGTTTTTGCAGCACCGCTGGTAAGTCTTCCCTGGTAACCGGAGCCATAAGCGTTGGCATCATCGGGAAGGAGTGTTGCAGCTGCTGTTAAACTTGAATCGATCAGCGCATATACATCAGCAATCGGTGATTTTTCTTTGATACCATCTTTCGCTTCAAAGATCGGCTGATTAAACAAAGGCACTTCACCATATGTTTTTACCAGATCAAAATATGAATATGCCCTGAAGAAAAGAGCTTCTCCAAGATTCCGCAAAGAAGGCTCATCAGTAACATTGGCGTCCTGTGCTTCAAAGATGGCAGTATTGGCAGCATTGATCATAGCAAAATGATCTTCCCAATATGAATTGGGTGCCCAATCATCTTTTGTATACTGGTAAGTATCAAATTCCGTTACCACTTCTGCTCCGTCGTTGGCATCACTTCCTTTCTGAGCATCATCATCACGGATACTGTGAAAGTCTATCCATGGCAATGTGGAAAAGCCTGCATTGTCACGCAGATTGCTGTACATACCAAGGATCCTTCCTTCCAGTTTACCCTGGTTAAGGTCATCGATGGTAGCCTGCAGGGGTTTACGGTCCAGCAATTTGTTACAACCGGCAAGTACCAGTGTAAGCGGAATTGTGAGCAGCAAACTCCATTGTAATAAATTATTTCTTTTCATATTTAAGTTCATTTTATTTTTTAGAATGTCACATTCAAGCCAAAGGTTGTAACAATCGGAAGTGCTCCATCGGCATTATCGAATCCGAATGCAGTGGCATCACCAGGGAATTCCGGCGAATAACCAATGTTATTCTTGAATGTTTTAAGGTTCTGAACGTTAACAAATACTCTTACACTTTTCAAGTACGCTCTGCTTACGACATTATTTGGAATTGCATACCCCAGCTGAACGTTTCTGATTCTGAAATAACTTCCATCTTCAATATTGTAGGTTGAACCGTTGTAGTTGAACCTGTCGCCCTGGCTAATAATGGGAACCCAGTTTGAAGTTCCAGCACCGTGCCATGCACCAAGTTTTTCCGCTGAGTAGTTCACCCTCTGGAATGGTGATTCAAGTGAACCCCATGTTCTGAAAACCTCGTTTCCATACACACCGTTGAAGTCTACCGCCAATGACAACCCTTTCCAGCCAACATTCACACTAGTACCATACGTAAAATCCGGCGTAGGGTTCCCGATAAAGGTCCTGTCATCTGAAGTTATAGTTCCATCACCGTTCATATCCTTGAATTTAAAGTCCCCGGGACGATACGCTCCGAGTGAACTGGCATTGGGTGATTTCTGGATGTCGGCCTGACTCTGGTATATACCTTCTACAACATAACCCCAGAAAGATCCTATAGGACGGCCGGCAACTGTTCTGGCTTCTGCAGAACCATTGTTCTGGAAACCCCTGATCAGCAAACCTGAAGGAAGCTTTTCATTCAGCGCAAGTACCCTGTTCTTGATGAACGTAATGTTTCCACCAATGCTTACACTGATATCTTCATTGATCGTCTGGCTCCATGCTGCTGAAAGCTCAACACCTGTGTTTTTGATCTCCCCACCGTTAATCAGCTCATCTTTCAATCCTCCCGGACGTTCAGATATATACGTTAACAGGTTCTTGGTAGTTCTGCTAAAGTAATTTGCTTCAAAATTCAAGCGGTTTTTAAATGATGTACCTTCAACGCCAACTTCCCATGCAGAAACGGTTTCCCACCTGAGGTCGGGATTAGCCTGGTATGCCTGGTCGGCAGCGCCATACACACTTGTACCAAACACAGCTGTAGTACCTGTAAGCAAATTAGGATAGAAAGGATTATTCAGTGTACTTCCGTTGTTCGGGTTAATAGTACTCTGGTTTCCTAACACACCTACTGAGCCTTTCAGCTTAATCGCATCAACTATATTCTGGCCTGCCATGAAATTTTCTTTCGTCAGTTCCCATGCAGCTCCCAATGCCCAGAACTGCTGATCGCGTGTTGCTTTTGGTAACCTTGAAGAAGCATCATTTCTGAAAGATGCGTTCAGGAAGTATTTGCCCTGGTAATTATATAATGCCCTTGCCAGGTATGATACTGTAGCATAATCACTCTGGTCAGAAGTAGCTGTGCGTGATGTTGGATCTTCGAACCCAGATGAAATGTACCAGAATCTTGGATCATCAGGAATTGCAAGGCTTGTTGGCAAAGAAGGATCTGCCTGGCTCACCTTTGATGTTCTTTTGAATGAAGCAGAATAATAAGTAGTGAATCCACCTGTTAGAGTGAGAGCATGATCACCGAAATCGTTTTTAAAGGTCAACACATGATCCTGCTGAAACTTTCTCCAGGTGTTATCTTCTTCCTGAACACTGGTAACTTCCTGTGCAAGCTCAGGGTTGAGTGTTCTTGGATTGTATGTGTAATAACGTGGCTCGTAAATTCTTTTATTCTGATTGCTCATGTCAGCATATCCGGTAGATCTCCATGTAAAATATTTGAGGAAGCTGATCTCTGCGAAAACGCTTCCTACACTTCTGTATTCTACATCTTTTACTTTATCCCACTCATTTTCCAGAGCCACCAGGGGGTTAACCACACCTGCGGATTGCAAACCTACATCAAGCCCTGAATAAACGTCCATAGGAATGGTATCATTCGCATATGGGTTGCGAACATTGAGATGTCTTGTCTGATTGGTGAAAATTGGAGCAACTTTTCTTGCAGCATCAAGAACCCATGTTGCGTCATAAGGATTGTTCTGTCTCTGGAAGTTCAGGTTAACACCCATCTTGATGAACTTGTTCAGCTTAAATTCATCGGTCAGTGCGAGTGTCAGCCTTTTCAACTGTTCATTTTTAATGATCCCCTGATCTACATTGTAACCAATTCCAAATGCGAACCTGTTCTTATCTGTGCTGGATGAAACGTTCAGGTTATTTGCATTGAAAGTACCGGTTCTTGTAACAGCATTAATCCAGTCTGTGTTACCTGTTAAACCTGTATAATCGTAAGGATCAGTTGTACCGTTGTTCAATCTTTCCTGGGCAAATAAAGTTTTGAAACCCGCCGCGTCTACAAACTGAATTTTATCTGTAAGTTTTTTGAATCCGTAGTTAGTGCTGAGACTGACAATTGTTTGTCCGGCTCTTGCCTTTTTGGTAGTGATGGCAATTACACCTGTTGCGCCCCGAACACCGAAGATGGCAAGCGAAGAAGGATCTTTCAAAACTTCTATTGACTCGATGTCGTTCGGGTTGATGTAATTGATGTTATCCTGGAAGATACCATCTACAACATATAACGGCTTTACCTGGCCGATACTGGAGGTACCTCGAACGCGGATATCAGGTTCCCTGCCGGGAGTACCACTGTTAACTACTGAAAGGCCAGCTACCTTACCCTGTAGCGAAGCAACAGGATTAGTGTTTGGCTTATCGGCAACTTCCTTACCCTGGATCTTAACAATTGATCCGGTAAGATCTCTTTTACTTGCAGTACCATAACCTATCACCACAACTTCATCCATGCTGCGGCCGGTTGATTCTTTCATCGAAATATTAATAGAAGTTCTGCTGTTAACAGGAATTTCCTGTGTTTCAAAACCTACTGATGAAAAAACCAGCGTGGCTCCTTCAGGTGCCGTGAGTGCAAAATTACCCGCAGCGTCGGTGCTGGTACCCACTGTACTTCCTTTTACAGAAACCGACACGCCAGGAATGCCTTCTCCGGTGGTGCTGGTAACCTTACCTGTAACACGAATGTCCGCTACAAAAGTATTTTTAGGTTTAAGCACCACCAGGTTGTTCGCTAATACCTGGTAAGAAAGAGGTGTGTTCTGGAATATCCTGTCGAGCACACTCGTCACTTCTTCATTAACCGCATTGATCTCCACGCGTTCCAGGTCGGATAAAAGTTTCTGATTATAAAGGAATCTGAAATCGCTTTTTCTTTCGATCAGCGACAGTGCCCTTTTCATCTCTATTGAGTGGAGGTTCACTGTTATTCTGCTCTGTGAAAAACCATTTGCAGAAACCTGAAGGCATGCAAGCAACATTATAGCTATCGTGCACTTCATAATTCTTAAAAAAGTTAAAATGTTAGGATGCCCGAAAATCGCGGGACTGTTCCCTGATTTTTTCATACTTTAAACATTGTTATGTTAGAAAATGGTTGGCAGCTCTATAAAGCTGCCTCCGTGGTTCTTTTGGCGGGAAATGTTGGCGCATTTCCCGTTTTTTATGAACTATTCCGGAGGTTTGATTTTCATGTTCTCACGTGATGGCATGGTTTACCGTTTTGTTTTTGTAATTAGAATATGCTTACCTGCAGTAATGCGATATGCAAAATCAGCAGTGATCTGCATGGCCTTCAAAGCGTCTTCCACTGATTCGTTCTTAAAATTGCCAGTAAATCTCGTTCTCTGTATCCCCGGGTCTCCAAATTCGAAATTAACTCCGTACCACCGCGACATGCGGATCGCTACTTCTTCGAATGACTCGTCTTCAAATATCAGAGTGTTATTTACCCACGAAGTTTCAAGGATGGTACTGTCTCCAGAATAATAATTCAGGTGACTAAGGCTGAAGATGGGAGCAGAGGGCTTCAGCATCTTTTTCACCGGTTTTATAATGGTAGCGTTTCCGGCAATTTCATTGCTAACTACAAGTTTTTCAGTCGGCTTCATCACGATCTTCTCAGCTCTTTTATCTTTTAATGTAACTTCTATTGAGCCTCGTATCAAACTTGCTTCCGTGGTGTTTTCGTCGGGATATGATTTTACATTAAATTCTGTGCCCAGCACCTTTATATCCATTGCTGTGGTGTGGATCACAAAAGGCTTTTCAGCATTATGTACTACGTTGAAATATGCTTCACCCGTCAGCTTTACATTGCGGATCAATTCACCGAACGATTTATCGTAAGTAAGTTTACTGCCAGCATTCAGCCGTACTTTGGTTCCATCGGGAAGTACAATATCAGTTCTGGATCCATACCGTGTAGAGATCTCACTTACAGCCGGTTTTTTATTATTTTCCACTATCCCCTTTTTTGAAGGAACAGAAAGGAAAACAGCGGTTGCAGTGCCAATAATGCAAACAGTAAATACTGCCAGTGTAAACATATGTCGCCTGAAGAATGAAGTTCTGGAAGAAGACAACAGCGTCGAATTTACATGCACATCTTCTATGCTGCCCGGGTGATCTGCAAGCTCTGATGTCATGCGGTTGAGATGAGTTCTATAAGCTTCCTGAATTTCGCTGATGCTGATGGTGGGGGATTGTCGCCACAATTCGGTGAGTGCCTGAAGAGAAAAGTGAAGTTCGGGATTATTCTTTAAAACCTCCTCCAGCTCTTTAAGTTCCTGGGGAGAGGCTTCATCAGCCATTTTCCTGCCTATTAATAACCAGGTGCGGTCTTGCAGCATCATCGTTAACGTGTAGAATATACAGACATGTTTATTACCTCAATCTACTAAAGGATTCAGAAGTTTTTTTTTAAAACTCAACTTTCATGTTCAGCTTCAGGTTAAGCGCCTCGCTTATTTTACGCAGCGCTATCGCCAGCTGGTTGTCGATTGTTTTGATGGAAATATCAAGAATGTCCGCTACCTCCTTATAGGGCAGGCAATCTTCTTTCACCAGCTTAAAAACGAGCTTACAACGTGGTGGAAGGGTGTTAATGGCATTATTGATATGCCGCATCATTTCGGCGGTGATCATTAGCTGCTCAGGGTTGAGCGAATTACAGGCGAAATCGAGATTGAGATGTTCTATGCTCACTATCTCTACCCTTTTCTGTTTGGCGAGATAGTTTAAAGAAGTATTCTTTGTACTGATATAAAGATAAACGCGAAGGTTAGAGATGGAAGGGAGGTCTTTTCTTTTTTCCCAGATCTTCATCATCACGTCTGACACGATTTCTTCAGCACTTTGCCGGTCGCCAACAAAGGTGCTCGCAAACCTTAAAAGAGGGGTATAATAAGTGAAAAAAACTTCTTTATACGCGGGTTCATCATCATACAACGCTATCCGGCGTTGCAGTTCCACAATATTTTCTGCAATCCTCATATGGCAATCCTCTCTTGGTAGACTAATAGGTGAAGCAATTTGCTGCTTTCATACGTAATATAAAAATTAATAAAATAATTCTTCCTTGCAGTAGTTGATTTGTTTAATTTTGCCGACCTGAATTTTAAAAATGGCTGAAGTGATCTTTTGGTTGCCTCGTCTGTTTTTGGGTTCACGGACCCTTAGCTCAGTCGGTTAGAGCATCTGACTCATAATCAGAGGGTCGCTGGTTCGAGCCCGGCAGGGTCCACTAAACGTAAAGCACTTATATCTTCAATGATGTAAGTGCTTTTGTTCAATATTATCCTGTGCCTTTT
>DATLDR010000252.1:0-7544 GCA_035525775.1 Flavitalea sp. | reverse complement strand
CCATGCTTGCAAAACTTGGCGCGAAAGATAAAACAGCTAATCCCTTGTGGAAAGGTCTGGAGAAGTTTAGGAATTTAGATAACTGATTAATTAAATAGACATAATACTGATTTATGCCTAATCCCAAAAGAAGACACTCACAACAGAGGAGTGCAAAAAGAAGGACTCACTATAAAGCAGAGACCGTTACTTTAAGTAAAGATTCTACAACTGGTGAAATGCATGTTCGGCATCGTGCACATGTAAGCGAAGGCAAGCTGTACTACAAAGGTAAAGTAGTAGCTGAAAAATCACCTGTCAAGTAATTTCCTTATTAAAGTGTAGGTTTACCGCATGAATATCGCCTTGGATATGATGGGTGGCGACTATGCGCCCATAGAAGCTGTTAAGGGTGTAAAAGAATTCGTGCAGAACAATAATAGTCAGGTAAACCTTATACTTATTGGTGATGAAACACAGGTCAATGCATTGCTTGATCAACATAATTTTACAACAGACTTTATAAAAGTAGTTCATGCTCCACAGGTGATCGGAATGCATGAGCACCCCACAAAAGCGCTGAAAGAAAAACAGCAATCATCCATCTCTATAGGTTTTCATCTGTTGTCGTCTGGTAAATGCGATGCTTTTATCAGCGCAGGCAACACAGGCGCTATGCTTGTAGGAGCGCTTTACAGCATTAAAGCTATTCCCGGTGTACTTCGCCCTACTATTTCTACCATCATACCAAAAGAAAATGGCGCAACAGGAATTCTGCTTGACGTTGGCCTCAATGCGGATTGCAAGCCGGAAAATCTTAACCAGTTTGCTATTCTCGGATCATTGTATGCGAAATACATTTCAGGCATAGATAATCCACGTGTTGCGCTCATCAATATAGGTGAAGAGGAAGGCAAGGGCAACCTGCTGGCCCAGGCAACCTATCCCCTGCTTAAAGAAAACTCATCCATTAATTTTATTGGCAATGTTGAAGGCCGCGATATATTTACAGACAAAGCAGATGTGATGGTTTGTGAGGGTTTTACTGGCAATATTGTTCTGAAGCTTGCTGAATCCATTTATGATATCACGCAGCAGAAGAACATCGTACACGATTATCTGGAACGCTTCAATTTTGAAAATTATGGTGGCACACCTGTGCTCGGAGTTTCAAAACCGGTGATCATCGGCCATGGCATTTCTCACAAGAATGCATTCGCGAACATGATACGCCTTGCGGCGAAAATGATCAATTCAGATTTGCTGAATAGAATGACCAACGCTTTTAAATCAGCATAAAAACTACAAACTCGTAAGCCGGATTCTGTTTCTAAACTATCATTTATCTGGCCGGATCATTACTGAGCCGGTCATTCTGCCTACCCACCAATCTTCCTTGCGGATCGGGCGAGCAGCCCTCAAAGACTGGCTTACATGGCATTTCAGCATGTAAGGTTTACCCTTTGATCATATTACTATGAACAACTGTGAGCTCTTACCTCACATTTTCACCCTTACCATTTTTCAATGGCAGTTATTTTCTGTGGCACTTTCTGTTGGCACCTGAGCGCCACCCGGCTGTTAACCGGTACATTGCTCTATGCTGTCCGGACTTTCCTTATTCCGTTTAAAGGGAACACGATAGTTCGGTTTGTAGTTAATACGTTCAATTATTTTGACGATGTGAATCGAGAATCGGCAATCGAATCGGGAATTTTATAGTTAATTATCCGTTCTTGATTCTTGTTTGTCGTTTCTCATTTCCCTTCACCATCTTCAGGCTTCTTACAGCATTTAGGCAATTTGGCGTATGAATCTTCATTTGCAGTAATATCATCCGCATCATATCCAACATTTGCTATAGCAGTCTTTATATTCTCAATATTTGTTCTCTCCGCGTAGTAAGTAACCTTTGTTTTTTTATGCTTGTAATCAACATTCACTTTTGTAACGCCTTCTTCCCTGAGCATGTATTTTTCTATACGCTGTTTGCACATTTCACATTGTACAGTAGGCGTACTGATAGTAATGGTCTGTATGCCTTTTTTTGCAGTCTGGCTGAATCCTGCAGAAACGGATCCAACAAGCATGAACGCAAACATCATTAAATTCTTCATGGATAATTTTTGCTGAAATTAATCAAAATCCTTTCCATATGGAAGGGTCCTCCTGCCACTTTAACAAAACGCCTTCCTGTTCAGCCGTAACAATACCTTTTTCAATAGCGAGGGTGATCATCGCAGGGTAATTAGTCATGGAATAAAATACTACTGAAGCTTTTTCAAACGCCTGTTTAGCCGTTGCAAAGCCATAGTTGAAAATAGAAACCATTCCAAGCACTTCCAGTTCTGTATTACGCAATGCATCCACCACCTGCAGACTACTTTTACCAGTAGAAATCAGATCTTCTATCACTACCACTTTCTGGCCTTTTTCAAAATATCCTTCTACCTGGTTTCCCAACCCGTGCTCCTTGGGTTTCGGACGAACATATACAAACGGTAGTTTAAGCTGGTCGGCAGCTAATGCTCCCCATGCAATACCAGCGGTTGACACTCCGGCAAGCAGGTTTGCTTCAGAAAATTTGTCGAATATCAGATTGCACATTTCAGACTTTATGAATTCCCTGATGTGTGTAAATGAAAGAATTTTTCGGTTGTCGCAATAGATGGGACTTTTCCATCCTGACGCCCATGTGAACGGTTTATCAGGACTTAATGAAACCGCATTCACCTGCAACAATTTTTCTGCAACAGCTTTTTCGTTTGTCATGCCGCGAAATTAAGGGATAAAAACGCAGGCACGAGTAGTGAGTATAATCTTAGATTTGTTTGAAACTATCTATATGCCGGTTCGCGTGTACAAAGAAGATAAAATTCAGCAGGTAGAAGATCTGAAGGCATACAGTAAAAATTTTGAAGTAATCAAAGCTGCAGGAGGAGCAGTAACAGATGATGAAGGAAGGATCCTGCTGATCTTCAGAAGAGGCAAATGGGATCTGCCCAAAGGAAAGCTTGAACAAAACGAACCCATTGAACTTTGTGCAGAAAGGGAGGTGAAAGAAGAAACAGGTTTAAAACATCTTGAACTTCGTAAGCCTCTGATGGTTACTTATCATACTTATTCTGAAAAGGGAACCTCTATTTTAAAGGAAACACACTGGTTTTTATTTGATGCGCCTGGTCAGCAAAAATTGCAGCCACAGAAAGAAGAAGACATTTCAAAAGCAGAATGGGTAGAAAAAGAAAATACAGGTGAATACAAAAAGAATACTTACCAGCTGATAAAAGAGGTATTGGCTGCTGCGGGATACTAGAAATTACTTTTTACTGAATGTATTTTTTTTTGATAACGCTTCTGCAACAACTTCAGGTAAAAAAGGTGTTACATCACCACCATTCCTGATGACATCCCTCACCAGCGTAGATGCAACTGAAGTATATTGAGGTAAACAGGTTAGAAAAACTGTTTCAATTTCAGGGTCAAGGCTCCTGTTCATGTCTGCTATCGCTTTTTCGTATTCAAAGTCATTTACATATCTTATTCCACGTATTATGAAATTTGCGCCAACCTGCTGGCAACACTCTATAGTAAGTCCTTCATAAATAATTGCGGAGACCTGTGGTTCGTTCTTATAAATTTCATTCACCCATTGAAGGCGGAGTTCTTCGGAGAACATGGCAGTTTTATTTGCATTTCGTCCTATACCGATAATAAGTTTATCGAATAAAGGAAGAGCACGTTGGATGATGTCGAGGTGACCGATAGTGATCGGATCGAAAGTACCGGGAAATAGCGCAACGCGTTTCATTAGTAAGATTATAGATAAATAAAATTATACTTCACCGGATTGTCCTGATAGTAAATACAGCACTGCCATCCTTATAGCCAATCCATTCTCAACCTGTTGTAAAATTATCGACTGTTTGCTGTCGGCCACATCACTATCAAGTTCCACTCCCCTGTTGATCGGTCCGGGGTGCATGATCACAATGTCCTTACTTAAACTATCAAGCAATTTTCTGGTTATACCATATACAAGATTGTATTCTCGCAAAGATGAAAAAAGTACCTGATTCTGACGCTCCAGCTGAATACGAAGCACGTTGGCCACATCGCACCATTCAAGTGCTTTCCGGAGGTCATATTCAACCCTTACATCGAACGCTTCTTTCATGTATTTCGGTATTAGTGTTGGCGGGCCAACAACTGTTACCTCTGCGCCCATTTTCTTTAACAGGTAGATATTACTCAGCGCAACGCGTGAATGCATGATATCACCTACCAGCGCTATCTTTTTGCCTTCAATTGAGCCAAGTTTTTCTTTAATCGAAAACGCATCAAGAAGCCCCTGTGTCGGGTGCTCATTTATGCCATCACCGGCGTTGATGATTGAAGCAGGAATATGTTTGGCGAGAAAATGGGGTGCGCCTGTTGCACTGTGCCTGATAACGATCATATCAACCTTCATTGATAAAATGTTATTCACAGTATCGAGAAGTGTTTCGCCCTTTGAAACTGAAGAATTACCTATCGTAAAATTGATGGTGTCTGCGCTCAGTCTTTTTTCAGCAAGTTCAAAAGATATTCTTGTTCTGGTAGAATTCTCAAAAAATAAGTTGAGGACAGAAATATCGCGGAGAGCCGGTACTTTTTTAACGGGCCTTTGTAAAACATCTTTGAATTGAACGGCTGTATCTAAAATAACCTGAATGTCGTTGGGTGTAAGATCCCGGATGCCTAGTAAGTGTTTTACTGAAAGTTGCATTTCAGATGGCGAAGTTATAAGATTAATTTTAATTTCCTTCCATTAATACAACCTCCTGTTTTTTATCTCTTGCTTTCCAAAAAACCTTCACTTTCTGCGATATTATAGAGTCTATCGTTTTGCCCACATAATCTGGCTGGATAGGCAACTGACGGCTGAACCTTCTGTCAATCAGTGCGCAGAGCTCAACTTTTGAAGGTCGTCCGAAATCGAGCAGCGCGTCTAGGGCTGCCCTGATGGTTCTGCCTGTATGCAGCACATCATCTATCAGCACCACGTTTTTATTTTCAATTGTGAAAGGAATTTTAGTTTGATTGGGCATGTGAATCTCCTTTCGAACGTCATCCCTGTAAAAGGTGATGTCAAGGATACCATACCTGATCTTATCTTCCTGAACAATGTTTTTTAATTCTTCAACAATACTGTCTGAAACAAATATGCCGCGTGGCTGAATACCTATGATAACAGTATTTTCAAGCGCAGGATGATTTTCAAGAATCTGATGGCTCAGTCTTTTAATGGTGATGTCCAGCTGTTGCTCTGTAAGTACCGTCTTCAAGCGATCTTTTTATAAAAGTAAACCGAAACGTTGAATATTATATAAAGTAAAGGGTAACATGATTATAGCATCCATAACATCAGATGATCACGTAAGATTTATTATTGTATAGACTGATACTCCTGCGCTCAATATTTCTGTTTTTCATGTATAACAGATCCATGCCTCAAACTTATTCAGATAATCAATAAATCAAAGTCGTTATCAGGCTTTTAATGTATAACAGCGGTTGACATTAATGCAGTAGGAATTATTTTTCTTCCAGAAACATGTACTTGTAATCAACCGCGGGGTTAAATGTTTCTTTAATTGTTCTTGCGCTTAACCACCTGTATAAATTAAGTATGGAACCTGCCTTATCGTTCGTACCACTTGCCCTTGCTCCTCCAAATGGTTGTTGTCCTACTACTGCTCCGGTCGGTTTATCATTGATATAAAAATTACCCGCTGCATGCCGTAATCTTTCTGTAGCGGTTTCAATAGCTTTCCTGTCCTTCGCAATGACTGAACCAGTCAGTGCATAAGGTGATGTTGTATCAACCAGAGTTAATGCTTCATCAAATTTATCAGCATCATATACATAAATGGTGAGCACGGGTCCGAATATTTCATCACACATGGTAACATATCCAGGATCTCTTGTTTCTATGATTGTGGGCTCTATAAAATATCCTTTAGATTTATCACATTTTCCGCCGGCAATGATCTCAATATTTTTATCATCACGCGCATTTTTAATATAACCAGTGATCTTATCAAAACTTTTTTCATCGATTACTGCATTGATGAAGTTGGAAAAATCTTCAACGCTGCCCATGGAAAAACTATTTACTCCTTCTACAAGTTTTTTCTTCACTTCTTTAGCAATATTTGAAGGAATATATGCACGCGAGGCAGCAGAACATTTTTGACCCTGGAATTCAAAAGCACCTCTTAATAATGCGGTTGCCACCACATCCGGATCAGCACTTTCATGTGCAATCACAAAATCTTTTCCGCCTGTTTCACCAACAATCCGCGGATACGATCTATAGTTGCTCATGTTCGCTCCGATAGTTTTCCACATTTCATTGAAAACGCCTGTTGATCCTGTAAAATGCACACCAGCGAATTCGCGATGCGTAAAGCAGGTTTTCCCAAGTGTGGCACCATCAACATAAATAAGATTGATGACACCATCCGGTAATCCAGCTTCTATTAAGATCTTCATGAACATCTGTGCGCTGTAGATCTGTGTATGAGCAGGTTTCCAGATCACAACATTTCCGCACATCGCTGCTGATGTTGGAAGATTCCCTCCTATCGCGGTAAAATTAAATGGAGTAACCGCCAGCACAAACCCTTCGAGTGGCCGATATTCCATCCTGTTGTGTACACCGCCACTGCTAAGTGGTTGCTGCCTGTATATTTCACTTAAAAAATGAACATTGAACCGAAGAAAATCTATCAGCTCACAGGCACTGTCGATTTCGGCCTGGTAAGCATTTTTGCTTTGCCCGAGCATGGTAGTACCATTCATATGGTACCTGTATTTGGTTGCTATAAGATCTGCTGCTTTTAAAAAAATCCCGGCACGACTTTCCCAGCTCATGGCTGCCCAGCTTTTACGTGCTGCGAGAGCTGCATCTATTGACTGACTAACATGCGATTCATCGCCTTCATGAAATTGTGCAAGGAGATGTGAAGTTTCATGTGGCGGTCTTATATCTGAAAGTTTGCGCGTTCTGATTTCTTTTCCCCCGATATACATCGGGATATCAGCCTTATTTGCTTTTAGTTCCTTTAATGTTTTTTTAAGCAGTTCTTTTTCTTTTGAACCTGGAGCATAATTAAGCACCGGTTCGTTTTGTGGCAGCGGGTAAGAAAAGTAACCAAGATTCATGTGAGTGACTTAAGTGAAAAGTTAAATGTCACAAGTTAAAAGTAATCAGCTCTTAACTTCTTTTTCATTCATCAGGTAAGCTTTTATAAATCCATCAAGTTCTCCATCCATTACAGGTTGTACATTTCCAACTTCATAATCCGTGCGGTGATCCTTGATCATTTTGTATGGGTGGAAAACATATGACCTTATCTGCGAGCCCCACTCTATCTTCTTTTTAGTACTGTTAACAGCATCTTTCAACTCATTTCTTTTTCGCAGCTCTTCTTCATACAATCGGCTCTTCAGCATCGTCATCGCTTTCTCACGGTTGCCAAGCTGTGAACGTTCAGTCTGACATACCACAACTATACCAG
>DATLDR010000251.1:0-61053 GCA_035525775.1 Flavitalea sp. | reverse complement strand
ATGGTATGTTAGGAACGCAATAATGAATCACTCCGTATTTCATAAAGATCGGGTGCTCATGAGTGGTGATCTCTGCTGTTTCAAAGCATCCTCCCCTATCTACGCTTACATCTATTACCACACTGCCCGGCCGCATGTTGCTGACCATTTCTTCTGTTACGACCACTGGTGTTCTTCCGCTTTGTGATCCAAGTGCTCCTACTGCCACTTCACATGTTTTTAGTTGTTTCGATAGGATTCGTGGCTCAAGAACAGAAGTCCATAAACGATGACCAATATTATTCTGTAATCTTTTAAGCCGGTAGACACTGTTATCAAAAACTTTGACTGATGCTCCGAGAGCAAGTGCTGCCCTCGCGGCATATTCACCCACTATCCCTGCACCCAGAATAATCACTTTTGTAGGGGGTATTCCTGAAATACCTCCGAGCAGAACACCTTTTCCATGATTAGCAGATCCCAGATATTGTGCTGCGATGAGCATTACGGCACTGCCTGCAATTTCGCTCATGCTTCTTACGATGGGATAAGTACCGCTATCATCTTTAAGTGCTTCAAAAGAGATCCCGGTAACTCTTTTTTCCATCATTTTTTCCAGCAGCGACGCTTTCATGACCGACATATGTATAGGAGAAAAGATCTGCTGGTTAAACTGTAAAAAGGGTAGATCCTCTTCCACTACAGGGGCTGATTTCACGAGTATCGGTGCTTTGAAAACCTCCGCCTTATCGTAAACTATTTTGGCACCGGCCTCGCTATAGTCCTTATCCCTGAAGTGAGTGGGTTCTCCTGCATTATGTTCGAGTACAACGTTATGCCCGTTACTTACCAGTACCCCTACTGCGTCTGGTGTAAGCGCTATACGGTTTTCCTGGAAAGCAGTTTCTTTTGGTATGCCAATGTGTAGCTGGGCGCCTTTTGGCTTTACATCCAGTGTTTCTTCAAGTGTTTCATAGCTGAACGAAGTGCTGATATGTGGTTTTGGATGAGACATTGATCTGGTATGGTTTGGCCGTACAATTTACGATTTACAATCGGCTTCAATTCAATACTTATAGATAAGTGTTCGCCGTGCAATTTAAGTGACAGTTATCTTCCTTGTATGTTCATTTATGGCGGTTATGCCTATACGTATCGTTTCATCAGGGAATAAGGAAGGCGCCTTTGACGACCATTCAACCATACAGGTGCAACCTGAAAACAAACAATCTTCCACTCCCGCCTTTATAGCTTCGTCTTCATCTCTGCACCTGTATAGATCAATATGATACACAGGACCATTTTCAGATTCATATTCATTGATTATCGAAAACGTAGGGCTGCCCATAACAGTTTTTACACCCATTCTCCTGCATAAGGAATG
The DNA here is from genome assembly GCA_035525775.1 of Flavitalea sp. Classification (GTDB taxonomy): domain Bacteria; phylum Bacteroidota; class Bacteroidia; order Chitinophagales; family Chitinophagaceae; genus Flavitalea. Next base: position 59,690 of record DATLDR010000251.1, on the reverse strand, counting down.
GATGAAAGTAGTTTTACCTGAACCCATATCACCAGTGAATGCAAATACATTTCTTCCCTTTACAGCATGATAAAGTTCACCAGCGGCCTTATCAATATTTTCTAATTCATAAACCAGTTCCATGGAGCAAATATAAAGTGCGGGTATAAGAGTAAAATCGGATTTTATGCAGGAAGTTAGTGATATTAATCACTGATGTTAACAGTGTTTAACACATTGTTACGCTGTGTTAAATGCAACACCGTGTAGATATTAAGCCTGTTGAAAAGATCAGCGATTCGGTAAATTTGCAAATATGGAAAAGACAAATTGGAAAGTTGAAGGCATGACGTGTTCCAACTGTTCTTTAACTGTAATGAAATACCTGGAAAAAGAAGGAAACCGCAATGTAAAAGTGAATTTGTTAAGCGGTGATGTAATATTTGATAAAGCGGAAAATAAAGATCTTGACCAGGTAATAAAAGGTATTGAAGAACTTGGCTATACAGTAAAGTCGGATAAACCACATACGGCGAAGAAAAAGAAAAAGTTATTCAGTACACATCTGCAGCGCTTTATATTTTGTGGAATATTTACGCTGCCCCTTATGCTTCATTCACTGGATCACTGGATACACATCAGCTGGATCATGCATCCATGGGTACAGTTTGCCCTTTCATTGCCAGTTTATATAGTGGGAATGGATTTTTTCGGAAGAAGCGCAATCAAGAGCATAAGAAATGGTATGCCAAACATGAATGTGCTTGTTGCCATTGGCGCAACTGCAGCATTTATATATAGCATAGCCGGCGTCCTGCTGTTTTCAGATACTCAGTATATGTTTTTTGAAACTGCGGCTGCAATAATTACTCTCGTGTTCCTTGGGAACTATCTGGAAGATGCTTCCATTGAATCTACACAGCGTTCCCTTAACAAACTTGCAAAGTCGCAGAAGGTTATTGCAAACATGATAGCCTTCAATGATAAATATGAAGAGGTGATTATGCCTGTTGACAATGAATCATTACGGGCCGGCGATCTTATACTTATTAAATCTGGCGAACAGGTTCCTGCGGATTGCAAAATATTAAGCGGGAGCGGTAGTATAAATGAATCCATCATCACAGGTGAAAGCTTCCCGGTAGAAAAAGAACCAAAAGACAAACTGATCGGCGGCAGTATACTGATTGATGGCATTATAAAAGCGCAGGTGACATCAGAAGCAAAGAATTCTGTTCTGGCGAATATTATCAACCTGGTTAAACAGGCTCAGGGTGAAAAGCCGCCTGTTCAATTACTTGCAGATAGAATAAGTGCAGTATTTGTGCCTGTTGTTCTGGTTATCGCAGCCTTAACATTCGTTATCAATTTGTTTGTTCTTCAGGATGATACATTTACCCGTTCATTGATGAGAGCAATTGCCGTACTGGTCATAGCATGTCCATGCGCAATGGGACTAGCTACTCCAGCTGCAATCGCTGTAGGTTTGGGAAGAGCTGCGAGAAACGGAATTCTGTTTCGCAATGCAAAAAGCCTGGAATTATTCAAGGATATCAAACAGGTTGTATTCGATAAAACCGGAACATTAACTACCGGAGAATTCACCATCGGCAAATATCACACGACCATACCAGAGGAAGAATTCAGAACAATTGTTTTTTCACTCGAAAAATATTCGAATCATCCAGTTGCAAAATCACTGACATCAAAATGGAAAACGAACAATGAAATAAAATGGGCACGCACAGAAGAAATTAAAGGGCTTGGAATGAAAGCTGAAAGTAAAAATGGTGACCGTTATACTGCAGGATCATTCAAAATTACAGAAGGCATCACCATCGATAAAAGCCACAGCATTTACATACTCAAAAATGATGCACTGATAGGATGGATCGACATGCATGATGAGGTGAGGAAGGAAGCCCGTGCGATCATTGATTATCTCAAAAGAAAAAATATAAAACCAATTCTTTTAAGTGGCGACAGGTTTGAAGCATGTAAGATTGTAGCCGACCAGTTAGGAATAGAAGACGTAATTGCTGAACAGAACCCTGCGCAGAAACTTGAAAGAATATCATTATTAAATGCCTCCGAACCCACAGCAATGGTTGGCGATGGCATCAATGACGCACCCGCGCTGGCAAAAGCTACCATCGGAATATCATTAAGTGAGGCCTCACAGGTGGCAATGCAAACCGCAGATGTGGTTCTGATGGACAATGGTTTGAAAAATATGAAATTATCACTCGGATTAGGGAAACATACATACATGACCATCAGGCAAAATCTTTTTTGGGCATTTATATATAACATTCTAGCGATCCCAGTCGCAGCGTTTGGTTTACTGACACCAACATTTGGCGCCCTTGTAATGGGACTCAGTGATGTGGTGCTTGCTGTAAATTCAGTAAGATTGTATGTGAAGAAGGTCGATTAATGTCATCCATACAGCAAATACTTAAAGACTACTGGGGCTTTAATGGATTCCGGCCATTACAGGAAGACATTATTAACAGTGTGCTCCAGGGAAATGACTGCCTTGCTTTGCTTCCAACCGGCGGAGGAAAGTCGCTATGCTTCCAGGTACCAGCAATGTTGATGGATGGCATCTGCCTGGTCATTACTCCTCTTATAGCCCTGATGAAAGACCAGGTTGAAAACGTAAGAAAGAAAGGTATTACTGCATTTTTTATTCACTCTGGTATGACCAGAAATGAAGTAGTAAGTACAATGGAAACTGCTGCTCACAGCAACTGTAAATTCCTGTATGTTTCACCTGAAAGACTTGAAACAAAAATTTTCAAAGAATATCTGCCATCACTTGGTGTTAAGCTGATAGCTGTTGATGAAGCGCATTGCATATCGCAGTGGGGATATGATTTCCGGCCTTCGTATCTGCGAATCGCAGCCTTAAGGGAAGAACTCAATAATGTTCCGGTACTTGCATTAACAGCTTCAGCAACTCCTGAGGTACAGAAAGATATTTGTGAAAAACTTCTTTTTACAGAACAGAAAATATTTCAGCAATCATTTGAAAGACCTAATCTGTCATATAGCGTTTTCAATGTTGATTCAAAGATCAATAAAATTGAAAATATATTTTCAAAGGTAGAAGGTACCGGCATTGTGTATTGCAGAAGCCGCCGAAAAACAAAAGAGATCAGTGACCTCCTGAATATGAAAGGTGTTTCAGCAGATTATTATCATGCAGGATTAACTCAGGATGAAAGAAACGAAAAGCAGGAAGCATGGTTAACAGACAAAATACGGGTTATCGTGTGCACAAATGCATTTGGAATGGGTATAGATAAGCCAGCGGTGCGAGTGGTGGTTCATGCTGATGTGCCCGAAAGCCTTGAAAATTATTACCAGGAGGCAGGACGAGCCGGACGTGATGGAAAAAGATCGTATGCCGTTCTCCTGTCAAATCAACAAGACTTAAAAAATCTGGAAGAATCCGCCGCAAAAAGATTTCCTGCACAGGAAGACATCAGGAAGGCATACAAATCGCTGATGAACCATTTGCAGATCCCGGCAGGAACGGGTGAAGGAAATTATTATGAACTGGATGCACCAAAATTCATAAAAGATTTCGGATTGGACGCAGGAACTGTTCTTTCCGCTTTGAAAACACTGGAACAGGAAGAACTGCTTTACTTCAATGAACAGGTTTTTATTCAGCCCAAAATACAGGTTATTGCCGGCAGGGAACAACTATCTGAAATTGAAAAAAGACAACCTCATCTTGAACCATTGATTAAAACGATATTACGATCATATGAGGGTGTTCTTGACCAGCCGGTATACATCAATGAAAAAAGTATTGCTGCGATACTTAAAAGAAGCGATGATGAGATAAGGAACCAATTAATTGAACTGCATAAAAATCACATCGTTGAATATGCTCCGAGAAAAGAAAAGCCGCAGGTGTATCTGTTTCAGAACAGGATAATAGCTGATGATCTTAAGATCAACGCCAGCCGTTATAATAAACAAAAGAAGCAATTTGAATCAAGGGTGAAGGCAATGCGTGATTATGTCAATTCTTATGAAAATTGCAGAAGTATTGTGATCGGAAAATATTTTGGTGACGACCATCTTTTACCATGCGGTATCTGCGACAATTGCATCAATAAAAAGAAAAAGGAAACAACGTCTGTAGAATTTGCGCAATTAAGCTCATCTGTAATATGTCAATTAAGCAGCAAACCGATTACAATAAATGACCTGATAATGAAAATGAAACCTGTTTCAAAAGATAAAATAAAACAAGTGGTAAAATTCCTTCAGGCAGAAGAAACACTGGTGATCGATGAATCAGGGATCATGTCACTAAAAAATACTTCTTTTACGGCTTCTTCCTCCCAACCCTAAGGCGCCGAGTAAACTTCGTGTAATTATATTAGCAGCAGTTCTCCCAATCTGACGGGTTACAGAGCTATCGAGCACTTTTTCCATCGTTGATTTTTCAGGCCTTGCCTGCCGTTCGGCTGCATGTTTGGTATCAGTTGCAGCAGTGCGTTCCGCTGCTTCATCCAGTTTCGCATTCAGTATTTCATAAGCGCTTTCAGAATCAACTTCCCTGTCATACTTTTTCCTGAGCTTAGACTTTACAACGATGCCGGTTACTTCACCTGTAGTAAGCACGTCCATCCTTGAAGAAGGCGGAATGATCATGGTGTGCACGATAGGGCTTGGAATTCCTTTTTCATTCAACAGTGTAACAAACGCTTCTCCTGTGCCAAGTTGCGTGATCAATGAATCAACATCATAATATGCGGTTTCAGGATAATTTTCTGCTGCCTGCTTAATAGTTTTTCTGTCGGCGGCTGTGAATGCGCGAAGAGCATGCTGTATTTTCAAGCCAAGTTGTGCCAGTACACCTGCGGGAATGTCCTGTGGGTTCTGCGTACAAAAAAATATTCCCACTCCTTTAGACCTGATTAGTTTTATCACTGTAAGTATCTGTTGTAACAGTGCTTCAGTCGCTTCCTGGAAAACAAGATGTGCCTCATCAATAAACAGAACGAGCCTGGGTTTTTCCTGGTCGCCTTCTTCAGGAAGAGAACCATACAATTCTGCGAGAAGGCTAAGCATGAAAGTTGAAAAAAGTTTTGGCCGGTTCTGCATATCTGTCACTCTCAGTATGCTTACTATCCCTCTTCCATCATCAGCTATTCTGATAAGGTCGTCAACCTCAAACGACGGCTCTCCAAAAAACACATCAGCACCCTGTTGTTGAAGTTCGATGACCTTGCGAAGAATTGTTCCGGTGGTAGTAGTGGATATTTTGCCATATTCTTTTTCAATTTCTTTTTTTCCTTCGTCGCCGATGTATTGTAGCAGCTTGATAAGGTCTTTAAGATTTAAAAGAGGCAGGTGATTATCATCACAATATTTGAAGATGAGTGCTACTACGCCTTCCTGCGTGTCGTTAAGGCCAAGGATTTTTGAAAGGAGCACTGGACCAAATTCAGTAACGGTTGCCCTTATACGCACACCCTGTTCATTACTTATCGTTAAAAATTCAACAGGAACAGCTGAAGGTTTGAATTCACCGCCGGTATGGCTAAGCCGCTCAGAAATTTTATCATTGATTGTTCCGGGTGCTGCAACTCCACTCAGATCACCTTTTATATCCATCAGTAAAACCGGAACGCTGGCATTGCTGAGGCCTTCGGTTAAAACCTGCAGAGTTTTGGTTTTACCGGTACCTGTAGCGCCTGCAATCAAACCATGGCGGTTCATTGTTTTCAATGGCAGGAAAACATCTGTGCCAGTGAGTGGAGTGCCATCAAATACCGCAGTTCCTATTTTAAAATTTTCGCCTTTAAAACTAAAAGAATCATTAATAAGCTTGATGAACGCATCTTTGTTCGCCATAAACCGTTATTAAATGTAATGTACACATATTAACAAAAAATTACCCACAAGCCCTTATAACATACAAATTGATTAAATTTATTTCCCGTATGTTTATTTCAATGAATTAAATTTATCGTATGGACGGCAAAAAAACGAAAATATTGTTATGTGAGGACGATCAGAATCTTGGGATGGTGCTGAAAAATTATCTTGAATTGAATGATTTTGATGTTATACTTGAAAGGGACGGCCGCCTGGGGCTTGCTGCATTTCAGAGAGAGAAGTTTGACATCTGCCTGTTGGATATAATGATGCCGCACATGGATGGGTTTAAACTTGCAGAAGAGATCCGTGATGTAGATCCTGACATACCGCTGTTCTTCCTCAGTGCAAAAACGATGAAAGATGACATCATCCAGGGTTACAAGCTCGGAGCGGATGACTATATCACGAAACCATTTGACAGCGAAGTATTATTGCTCAAAATACGGGCTATACTAAAACGAAATGAAGAAGGGAATAAGGAGCAGGAAAACAAAGAATTTGACCTTGGAAGCTACCACTTCAATCCGAAGCTACGGGAATTGAGCCATGATGGAAAAATGCAGACGCTTTCACCCAAGGAAAACGAGTTACTGAAATTGCTTGCCGAACACCTGAATGACCTGCTGCCACGCGAGCATGCTCTTAAGAAGATATGGGGCAGTGACACTTATTTCAATGGCAGAAGCATGGATGTTTATATTGCGAAGTTGAGAAAGTATCTGAAAGATGACACTAATATCGAGATTGTAAACATTCATGGAAATGGATTCAGGCTGGTAGTTCCGCAGAAGGGCTAAAACAGTTCGCCATGTTTCGGCTTACCTAGATGTTCATATGCTTTGGGCGTCGCCTCCCTGCCACGGGGGGTGCGTTTCATAAAACCTTCCTGGATCAGAAATGGTTCATACACCTCCTCGATGGTACCACTTTCTTCGCCCACCGCAGTGGCAATAGTATTTAAGCCCACAGGGCCGCCTTTGAACTTTTCTATTATGGTTGCCAGTATTTTATTGTCCATGTCATCAAGGCCGTGTTCATCAACATTCAAAGCTTTCAGGGCATGCTGAGTAATTCCAAGATCAATTATGCCATTATGAAGAACCTGTGCAAAATCCCTCACTCTTCTCAGTAAGCCGTTTGCAATCCTCGGAGTACCACGGCTTCTTCTTGAAATTTCATGTGCCGCATCTGAAGTGATCTTTACATCCAGTATTTTACTTGCCCGCATAATGATATTATAGATCATCTGGGAAGAATAATATTCAAGCCGCGATTTGATGGCAAAGCGCGACAATAGAGGAGCGGACAACAAACCGCTCCTGGTAGTAGCACCTACCAGGGTAAAAGGATTCAGGTTTAACTGGATGCTCCGGGCATTCGGACCGGTGTCAATCATTATATCGATGCGATAATCTTCCATCGCGGCATACAAATATTCCTCTACTACCGTACTCAGGCGGTGAATTTCGTCTATGAACAAAACATCATGAGGTTCAAGATTGGTCAACAACCCTGCGAGGTCACCGGGTTTTTCAATTACAGGCCCTGAAGTTTCTCTGATATTCACACCCAGTTCATTTGCCACTATCCTGCTAAGTGTTGTTTTACCAAGGCCGGGAGGTCCGTGAAACAATACATGGTCTAATGCTTCATTGCGCATTTTAGCAGCCCTGATAAATATTTTCAGATTTTCAATGATCTGGTCCTGCCCGGCAAAATCAGCAATAACTGAAGGACGTATATTATTTTCAAATTCTTTATCAGATGCGGTTAGTGAACGGGGATCTGCGTTGAGATTGGCATTGGACATATTTATAAAATTAGGACTAATTTCAAAGATGAAATACGATGAATTTATCAGCAGTCTTTCATCCCATCAGCCTCCTGAAAAAATGCCCGATGTGCTTAAAGCATTGTGGTATGATGGCCAAAATGATTGGGAAGGCTCACACAATATTGCACAGGAAATCGACAACAAAAACGGATCATGGATCCATGCGTACCTGCACCGGAAAGAGGGTGATATTTCAAATGCGCGATACTGGTATTCGCGGGCAGGGAAAAGTGAACCGCAATTATCGCTGAAAGAAGAATGGGAATCGTTAGTGAAGTATTTTACTGAATAAGTTTGATCCCTGTTTTTGTGAACTCAATTTTGCGTTGTTTATAAAGATTTCCTGTAGTCATTTTGAATGTTTTCTTGCTCATGCCGAAGAATGAATAAATGTCGTCAGGGTTTGACTTATCGTTATAAGGCAGGTAACCATTGTTTTCTTCAAGAAGACCGAGGATCTTCTGTAACTCATCTTCTACTTTCTGGTAACCGGGTTTACCTACTACAACATCTATCTTGTTGTCCGATGAAATTTTTTTAATAAAGCCTTTGAAGGTGTCGCCAATTTTTATGTCCCTGAACACTTCATTGAAATGCAATATGCCGGTATGTTTGTGGTTGATGATAACGATATAACCTATTTCCGAGCGTCGCAAAACCGTCAGGTTGACCATATCCATTTCTTTAACAGTAAGTGATTCATTGCTCAGCAGCTGTTCAATTTTTTCTGTAGCGGTCATACGCCCTGTTCTTTCATCAATGTAAATCTTAACAAGGTATTCTTCTCCCGGATACATTTGCGTAAGTTGTTTGGATCTTGGAACAAAAAGGTCCTTCATTAACCCATTGTCAAGAAATGCTCCCTGATGGGTAACGCTTACAACTTTCAATCTTATTATTTCTCCAGCTTTTCCTTTGGGTTCGAGCGTGGTTGCTATAAGCCTGTCATCCGAATCATGATAAAGGAATACCCTGATGTCATCCCCCACTTTTGCGTTGGGAGGCACAAACCTCTTAGGCAGCAGTATGCCGTCTTTGCCATCGTCAAGGTATACGCCAAAGTCCACCTCTCTGCTGATCTTCAGATGATTGTAATCTCCCACTATTATCATGGCAGAAAATTAGGATTAATAAATGAAAAATGACCTGAGGCGTTTAACTTGTGATATGAAAAAAATAGTCCTGGCATGTATAGTTGTATTTGTTATGAACACCATGCCCACTTTGTTGATGGGCCAGTCAAAACCTCTGCTGAATCATATAGCTTATTATGTAAAGGATCTTAAAGTCAGCTCTGATTTTTATAGCAGGGTAATAGGCCTTGATACAATACCTGAACCTTTCCATGATGGAAAGCATACCTGGTACAGGGTTTCAGAAAATAGTCATCTCCATCTTATACAGGGTGCAAAAGAAGTTACAAGCCATGACAAGAATACACATTTGTGTTTTAGCGTACCTTCTGTTGAAGAGGTTATTGCAAGACTGAATAAAAATAATGTGGAATATGAAAGCTGGGCAGGAGATAAAATGTCGGTGACAACCAGAGTAGATGGGATAAAGCAATTGTATTTTGTGGACCCAGACGGATACTGGATTGAAATAAATAATGATTATCCTAAAAATGTGAAATAGAAGAATGCTTCAGCAGACAACATTACAGTTCCTTAAAAATTTAAAGAAGAATAATAAAAAAGAATGGTTTGAAGCTAACCGGACAAGATATGAAAGTGCTAAAAATGATGTGGAAGAAATTTCTGCTGCCATTATCAAAAGCCTTTCACCTATAGATGAATCGATTGCACATCTTCAGCCTAAGGATTCAATGTTCAGAATTAACCGCGATGTGCGTTTTAGTAAAGATAAATCACCCTATAAAACCAATATGGGAATTTATTTTTCGAAAGGTGGCAAGAAAGGAAATACCGCCGGTTATTATTTGCATGTTGAACCTGGAAAAAGTTTTATTGCTGCAGGCTTATGGATGCCTTTGGCGCCGGAATTGAAAAAAGTCAGGCAGGAGATCGATTACAGCTGGGATGAATTCAGGAAAATATTCCTGAATAATAAATTCAAATCTATTTTTGGTGAACTGGACCGGAATGCTGAGTCTGTATTGAGCCGCCCGCCGAAAGGATATGATAATGACAACCCGGCAATAGAAGTTCTGAAGTTGAAAAGCTTTATTGCGTCCACGGAACTCAGTGATGAAGACCTTACATCTAAAAATTGTGTAAAGAAGATTGTGGGTCATTTCCAAACACTTAAACCACTTGTTGATTTTCTTAACCGTGCAGTCGAAGATTAGCTTGAATGGACGGTAATTAAGTTAAATCGGATGACTCAAAAATATGAGCACTTATGAAAGGTAACTGCATTTTTATAGCATTCATTGTGATTTTATCTTCTATTGCTACTGCGCAAACTTCCACACAAAGATTATATATCAAAGGAGGCAACGAAGCATATGAGAATTTTATGAAGGAAGTTTTCCGGTATCCTTCGTTTGTGCAGGGTATTGTACAATATAAAAACGGCCAGCGGTTCAAAAGTAATCTGAATTACAATAAAGTTTTGGGCACGATTGAATTCATAGATGAAAAGGGTGATACTCTTGCAATAGCTGATGAAACCTCAATCAGCTTCATCAGTGTTGGAGATGATATATACAGGTTTGTTCCAGGCTGCCTTCAGGAACTTATAAAAACGGATAAAGCGGTTTTGTATAAAAATGAAATGGTTAGAATTGCGGATAAACTTAAAACAGGGGGATATGGCATACCGAATTCTGCCGGAACCATTGAAGCTATTGAACGTCCCACAGCTAAAATTAATTATAAGCAGATGGAGATCAACGAAAGTTTGCTTATCAGCAAAGTATCCAGCTATTACATAAAAAACGATAAAAACGAAATATTGCCTGCTTCAAAAAAGAATGTGCTCGCCCTATATTCAAAGAAGGAGGATGCCATTAAATCGTTCATCAAAGAACATAGTATCGACTTCACAAAGGAAGACGATCTGGCTACCCTTACCCGTTTTATCTCAACAATTTAAATTTCAGCCTATTAACCTAATAACTTTAAGCGGGCATAATTTTTTAATAATAAGTAGGAAGACACTTTTTCTTCAGACTTAAATTAAAAAATTACTTTATGAAAAATCTTTTGATTATTCCATTGATTGTGCTTAGTTCAACCTTATTTGCCCAAAAATTTCAATTCGGTCTAAAAGGTGGAGTCAACATAAGTAATTTTACTAACACAAGTCCTAACAATTTCGACAACAAGGCAATTGTAGGCTTACATGGCGGCGTACTGCTCAGCTTACTATTAGGCGACCATTTTGCAATACAACCTGAAGCTCTTATTTCCACACAAGGAGCAAAATTATCATCTGATGCAGGTTTTGATGACGGAAATTACAAATTAACTTACCTAACCATACCCGTAATGTTTAAAGGCAGGTTTAATGGCGGTTTTTATTTGGAGGCAGGACCTCAGTTCGGTTTCAAACTTTCTGAAAGTATTCCCGGAGCAAATACTACAGGAAATTTTGCTAAGAATGCGGATCTTGGATTTGGTGCAGGTTTAGGATTCCATGGGAAATCAGGTTTAGGTATAGGAGGAAGATATGTTCTGGGCCTTTCTAAAGTTGGTGACTTTAATAGAGATGATGTTAGAGACCCAAGCTTTAAAAACGGAGTAATCCAGCTTTCACTTTTCTACACTTTCCTCAACAACCGCGATAATCCTTAATATTATAACCGGACCGAAAACAACATTCCAGGCTCATCCTTTAAACCTTTACTGGCAATGAATAATTCACCTGAGGGGGTAAAAGTTATCCCTTCAGGCTGAATAATTTTTTCTTTATCCAACTCGGTAAGATCCCGGATATCCCCCGATAATTTCATTCGCAAAATCTGGGTTCTTGTTCCATCAATTATGTACAACATTCCATTACCGGGATGTATATGAAGATCAGACGGCTGGAAGACAGTTTGTACGTTCTTTGCCGAAAGATTACCGAATGCAGTATCAGTAAGATCTATTCTTAAAACAGGCTTTACTGGCATCCTTTTGCTGACAAGATCAAAAGAATAAATATCTTTATATAACTGATTCGCATCTTCTGTTCTTCTGATGCTTACTAACAATCGCCTGTTTTTTTTATCGTAACATACTCCGTTTACATTTTCAGTTGATGTAAGATGAGTGCCATATTCCTTAACGACTGGCTTCTCTGAATTATAATTCTGTATTTCCATTATACGACCATCTCCGCACGCCACGTATGCGTTATTTTTGATAAGCACCAAACCTTCATAATCTCCCGGAGGACCAAAAACTATCTCATTTTCAATTTTATCCGTGCCGAGGTTCAAAATAAATATCGACCCTACTTCGTCCTGAAGGCAGGCTAATTTTCCCCTGGAGATAAAATCAATGGCAGAAATGTTTTTGAGCAACGGTGGTAACTTCCAAAAACGGGTAATTTTTACTACATCCTTAATACGGCGGGGCAATATTGTGTCTACACCGAAAGCAGTATGATCTTGCTGGGGAGCTTGTAATATATTACCGGATACCTCTTCAATTAAGAGAAAAACTATAATAGAATTTAATAATATATGATATTTTATGGTTTTTGACACCTATTTAATAAAATTAGGATGATATGATACAAAAAATGAGATGCAATTGTTGTATATTTGATTGAAGATCCCATTTGAATTAATATAATGTAAATTTAATATATTTGTTAGGGCTTACGGTGAAGTAAAATAAATGTTAAAACTATCAGGTAAAGTCAAAACACAATTTTTTATATGGCAAGCAATCGTTAGAGCCTACTGTTTCTACAGTGGGCTATTTTTTTAATTGAAATATTTCCTAATTTAATGCATTGTTTACAACGATTGCTTTTCATTAACCCCCGTATTGCGGGGGTTTTTGTTTCCCCGCAAAAAAAATCCAGCAACTTTTGATTGCCGGATGATCATAAGGTTACCTGTTGTTCTTTATTTTTTACTTCTCAGCATTTTCACTGTTTGTACAATCTTTCCATTGATGCGCAGTGCCATGATATAAACACCATTCATTCCTGACCTGATCCCATTAAGACGTAAAGTGTTTAGTCCAGCGGGCATATTACTGTAATTCTGCCTCATCACCAACCTGCCTGTAAGATCATAAACATCGGCACTTACCTTACTTCCATTTACGGAATTATTGAAGTCAATATTCATGATATCACTGAATGGATTCGGATAAATTTTCACTTTATATTCGTTTGACACCGGAACTGCGACAGTAGTGTTACTGTCAATTGTACTGTTGGACATATACAATGTTGAACGTCCCTGCGCATCAGAATATTCCTGGATGATCAATCCTCCATTGAAGCCCCACTGTGCAATTGCTGTGGTAGAGAAATCAATAAGCAGTTCGCCATTTGCATCGGGAACTATATCGCTGATGTAAACAACTTTGGTTGAATTCATCCATGAGTTCAGAAAAACTGTTTTGCCATTAACAGAGTACGTAGCGGTGTAATTACCCTTATACCAGCCTGGCGTACTTGAGCTTCCTACAAAGCCTATTCTGTATTTCCTGGTATGGTTCAGCCCTGATAATTTAACCTCGCTCAACTGGCTGTTATCTAACCAGAAATCGGACATGAGAACCGGGTCTGGAACAACACCAGTATTGGCCCCTGTATTGGCACCGGCGTTGAACTCACCATTGAACACTTTCGTGCATGTTATTTTTATACCTGACCCTGCACCATTCTGGTTGATTAGGTTATCAACTATGAATTCTGTAAGCGGGTTTACTTCAAGATTGTTCCATGGGAATGGCGCATTTACCACTGTGCTGTTGAAATTCACCAGTATGATTGAAGAAGGTGTAACAACATAATATTTATTACTGTACTCAGAAACATCAATATCGTTTTTCGCTCTCACACGGTACCAGTATTTTGTATTTGCAGATAAACTGCTATCTCTGTATTCTGTTGAATTTGCAGGCAATGAAATAGTGGTTACTGCCACTGTGAACAGTGAATCACGTGCACGCTGAACTTCATATCCGCCAGCCGCGCTTTCAATATCCGTTCTGTCTGACCATGATAAATAAGCACTTGTTCTACCGGTAGGTTCAGCATATAAATGCTCTGGATTGAGGATTGTAACAGAAGGATCGAGTTCTTCTATAACAAGCGCATTCAGATAAGTGAATACAGAACTGTTGGTCCTTAAAATGGTTATCGTAATCTGACCGCTTGCATCAGGAACAAGATTATTCAGATTAGCTGATCTTGTTGTATTGTACCGTGCATCAAGCGCCGCCACCTTTGTGCCGCATGAATATTGTGCAGTAGCTATCAGGCCTTCATTCTGGCTTCCAATTAATTCCAGGTTGTACAACCTCGAAGGATTAAGTCCGCCTATTCTTACTGTTTTAGGCCCGCCATTGTCTGCCAGACCGCTTTCAAGCACTGCATCGGGAACTATTCCTGAATTATTACCTGAAAGATGTCCCAGTATGGTTGTTCCACTCCATCCATTAACTGTAGTTACGGAGAAGGTTGACGCTAAATTATTTTCATCTGTGAGATTACTGATGGTATTTCCTGCAGCTTTATTTCCCAGCCAGTTGTTCCATGGAGCCGGAGCTGTTTTACCTGCTGCACCAAGGTTAAGAAACACAGATCTTGTTTTTGCATCAGCTACAACGATCGAAAAATTAGCAGAAGCAGAAGAACCATTATTGTCAGTTGCAACAAGAGTGAGGTTATAGAATCCAACATTGTCATTTGTAGGATTGATCGTTAGGCGGTATCCTGAGCCACCGGTGTTGCTGATAGAAATGAATGCAGGTTTCGAAAGGATTTTAACGGTAACTACATCCCCGGGATCGTCAGTAATGGTAAAGTCTTCATTCACCGGCTGGCCTGTTTTGCCAAACATATTTGCGAGTGAAGTGATCACCGGAGAATTGTTGCCAGCTTCGAATTGAACGATATTGCTCTTTAATCCTTCGCCTCCTCCATTATAACCTGCTACATAGTAATAATACAGTGTGAGGGCTTGCGTGCTTATATCCGTATATGCATTATTATTTGCGCCAACAGTTGACTTCAGTGAATAAGTCACTCCATCGGTTGACCTGTATACCCTGAACCCTGATTCATTTGTAGAATTATCCTGCCAGGTGAGCGTTATTGAATTATTCGCCCCACCTGTCGCCGACAATTGTGAAGGAGCAACAGGCGTAGCCGGTGCTGCTAATGTTGTTGCCGTTACAAAATTTGTAAATACGGACTCACTGCTTGTTGTTACTGCCCGGATCTTATAGTAATATGCTTTGGACGCTGTTAATCCTGAATCAGTATAAGTAGTACTGTTAGCTGGTGCGATACCAACAGGAACATAAGTGCCGGTACTGGTTGTAGAAGATCTTACAACTTCAAATCCTGTTTCGTTACTGCTTAAATCTGTCCAGTTGAGAACAATTTTATTATAAGCGGTGGCTGTAGCGGTCAATGATCCTGGTACAGTTGGAACCGGTTCTACGGCAGCAGTAGTGAATGTAAAGAAATTCTTCGGGATCTTCTCTCTAACAAGACCTGCATTGCTGGTCCACCATAATTCCATGTTATATCCGTTGATACCCTGGAAAAATGTTACAGCAATAGTATGATAGCCCTGAGTAAGTGTGGCTGTACCGAACCGGCTGCGGATGCCATGAATGCTGTCGTTATTAACAAGAGGCACAGCACTGGAAGAATAAGGTACATCTACATACACTTTGCTTCCATCATCGGATCTTGTTTCAAAAGTATAGGAAGCTGTAACGGGGATGTATATAAGACCTTCCCATACAAATCCATACCTGGTTATTTCACTTTTTATTCTTGTGTCATTAATATTTATTGAATCGGTTACACCTGAGCTGACGGGTGTAAGTGCATTGAAATCAGGCAGTATCTGCCATGTAGCGGGGCTTGTAAAGTATTTGAAATTGAGGCCCTGACGGTGTGTAAAACCAGTAACCTGGTTGCTTGGCGGTGATACATTGTCATTGTTATCAACTGCGCGTATAATAAATGTATAAGAGGTGAGAGAATCAAGATTTAATACATTGAAAGCAGTTGCTGTTGTGCTGAATACTTTCACATTATTAGCGTATATATCATACCGTTTGATAGAACCGTTATCGGTAGACGCAGTCCACTTGAGTGATACCGTTGTTGAAGTGCTTCCTCGGTAGGTAAGGTTAGAAGGCGCTGTTGGAGCAGATACATCAGCAAGGGTTTTTGCTAATGCTTCATTTGATTTAACTGAAGCGCCGGTAGCATTAACCGAACGCATTACATAGTAATAAGTAGTGCCCGCAAACAAACCGGTATCGGTATAGGTAACTGCATTCGCTGCTCTTAAGGAAACGAACTTATACGGGCCCCCGGATGCCGTTGCACGATATACTTCGAAACCGGTCTCATTATCTGCCTGTGACCAGTTAAGCCTTACCTGTGTAGTCGTTAAAGGAGTTGATGTAAGATTTGTAACCGGATCAGGTTTTGGTGTTCCGTTTGCATCCACTACGTCGTAGTTAGGAGAAAATGAGGTACCACAACCATACTGTTCAGAATATCTGCCAATGTATGTTCCAACCGGTGCATTAAATATTTGTGTTGTTGCCACAAGAGCACTGTCGCTAACCCGGTACCACTGGTAATTTAGGAACCCAGCGGGCATTTGTAAGGGAACCGTTGTACTTCCATCCAATGCTGGCACAACATTGCTGTTTACCCCGCTAATCGTAATAGGCTGAGTGATCGTAATTGTTTTAAGCTTTATGATTGCAGGGAGCGGAGAAAACAGCGACCATTCTGAAGTTGATGTTCTTTTGAACCTTACTCTGTATGTTCCGAACGATTTAACATTGATCTCATTTCCAGTGTAAGAAATAACATGCTCCGGCAGAACTATCGTATTGACGCCATTTG
Source organism: Flavitalea sp. (assembly GCA_035525775.1). GTDB lineage: Bacteria > Bacteroidota > Bacteroidia > Chitinophagales > Chitinophagaceae > Flavitalea. Next base: position 42,949 of record DATLDR010000251.1, on the reverse strand, counting down.
TGCGGGTAGCAATTGTAACAGTGTCTTTCTGCCATTCATAAGCATAGAAACCTTGTGTAATACCGAGCCTTGCATTTATAGCCTCGCTAGCGCAGAATTCGTTTCGCTGAAAAAACACAAGCGGATTGGCTTTGTGCATATTATTCATTGCTGCAGGGTAATCCGGTTCGCGCCAGTGTGCATACCATACTGCATGGCCAAGATCAGGATACCGGGTATACCGTATATCAGCACCAATTTCTTTCATTCTTCGCAGTGAATAATCAGCCTGGGCAGGAGAAGGATCAGGATCCTTGCCACCTGTAGCGAACCATATTGGAATGTGTACGAAGTTATTCCTGTTGTTTGTGTTACCTGCAGCTGCTGACGGGATGATCTTGGTGATCCTCTGAGGAAATACATCCGCTATCCGCCATGCTCCGTAGCCGCCACCTGATAATCCATTACAAAGCACACGGTCAATGTCTGCCCTCACATATTTCGAAAGAGAATCAATGATACCAATAACCGCCGACAGATTAGCGGTAGGAGTAGTACCCCATGATCCCCAGCATCCATCTGCATTGATCATTTGCGGGTATAACAAAAATCCATCGAAGATGTTAGCATTTACAAAATCACGAAATAGCCCTGCTCCGAGATACAATTGTTTTTCATTGTTATAGACTCCATTGTTAGCGGGGCAGCCAACTTCACCAGCGCCATGCAGAAAGAGCATAACCGGGTATTTTTTGGTAGCGCTGTCGGAGTTGGTAAAACTTTTTGGAAACTTAAGACGGAATGCCATAGGAGTCCCATTCCAATTCAGAAAATATTGTTTGAACGATGAAACATCTATGGCGCCGCTTCCTGCAGATACACCATTAGTGGGTGTAGAAACCCATTTCTGAAGTCCTCGTATAGCCGGATCAGGATGTTGAGCGGTTCCCAGAGCGGCCGTAGCATTATAACGAACAATCGGGTCGGCGGGATTGAAAACATTTTGTGATAAAGTTCCGTAATAAGAGGCCAGAAGGATCGCAAGAGACAGTACAATTCTTTTCATAAATACACAAGAATTAAATGCCATTTATTTAACAGGCATTAACCTTTTTAAAATTCAATGGGTGTCAGAATCAATGTGTAAAATGATTGAAGGAAGTAAACACCAACGTACTTTCCTGAAAAATCAAGTGGTTAATCTGAACAATAATAAGAAACCTCTACATTATTCGGAGGAAATATGGATAAGGGGCTGAAGGGCTCAAAATTAAGACAATTTCATCAACTGCTCAGAGATCTGATAATTATTTATTGGCCATAATATGCTCCCTTCCCATGTTTACGCTCAAAGTGCTTATTTACCAATGATTCCTTTAATCTTTTTACTGCAGGATTCAACTGTTCCGTAAAAAGTGCCATTCTTGCCAATTCTTCCAGCACAGCAGCATTATATACTGCTTTTTCAACTGATTTACCCCATGCAAAAGGTGCATGGCTGCCCACCAGTATCATTTCGGTTTCTTTATAAGAAAGATTTCGCTCCTTCAGGCAATTCAGTATCTGGAAGCCTGTCTCATATTCATAATCACCCCTGATCATAATATCGTTCATTTGAGGGGCGCAAGGAATATCTGAAACGGTATGGTCTGCATGAGTGGTACCATAATTTGGAATATCCCTTAAAGCCTGCGCCCAGGCGGTAGCGTATGTTGAATGTGTATGAACAATCGCAGCCATTTCACCGCATTGCGCGTAAAGCACAGCATGTGTTTTAGTATCTGATGACGGCCTTAGTTTACCTTCAATAATATTACCTTCAAAATCCACGATCACCATTTTTTCAATAGTAAGATCTTCATAAGCAACGCCACTCGGCTTGATAGCAAATACCCGAGCTTCATGATCCGCAACACTTACATTTCCGAATGTAAATAATACAAGACCCAGCTTTGGAAGTTGCATGTTTCCATCAAATGCCTGCTGTTTAATTTTTGAGAATTTGCTCATCAGCATAAATGATTTATAATTCTCTTATCCAGATATTTCTGAAACTTGTCCGGTTATTATGATCCTGTAACCTTATCGGGCCTTTACCATGCACCTCATACTGTGGCTGTCCGATATAAGGTGTAGTGCCATAGATGGGTGTATGATTCTGCACCACTATACTATTTTGCAGCACAGTAATATATGCCGGATGCGTTACCATGCCATCTTTATTGAACTTAGGCGAGGTATAAACAATATCATAACTCTGCCATTCTCCCGGCTTTTTGCAAGCATTTACCAATGGCATACTTTGCTTGTAAATTGATCCTGCCTGGCCGTTCGAATATGTTTTGTTATCATAATTATCAAGCACCTGCAACTCATATTTTCCCTGCATAAATATCCCGCTGTTTCCACGGCCCTGTGATGTGCCTTTAACTTCAGCAGGCGTCCTGAATTCAATGTGCAGCTGGTAGTCATCAAATTGCTGAACAGTTTCAATATCCTTTGTGCCCGGTTTCACCGTCATTGCTCCATCTGCGATGGTCCATTGCACGGAGCTGTTTGCAACGGAAGACTTCCATTTAGAAAAATCTTTACCATCAAATAAAACTATTGCGTCCGATGGTGCAGTTGATGCAGCATTGGTGACTGCAGCCATTGAAGGAGTTACGATCCGGGGAACAGGGTTCCATAGCTCAGAAGACTCAGGGGTCATTTTTGCACTATCTGGCTGGGCGATCACTATCATACAAAATAAAGCCGCCATTACTGTTAAAAAACCGCGTTTGTCCATCTTTATAAATCTTGTTGTGAAAAATATTTGAGGCACCAATTTAGGCAATAATAAAATCCTTCAAACAGTATTTTAAGCATTCGTACAAGTTATTTAGCCGGCTGCAATAAAGAAAATGAAACATCAGTTTAAAAGGAAAGCAGGGAGTTCTCATCTTCATAGATGGTAAAGCCTCACAGCTTAGACGCAATGACCTCAACAATCTCCAGGCGGTATCACCCGGGCAGCTCATGATGAAGTGAGAATGGTGAATAGTACAGGGTGAAAAATTTTCAATAATTTTAAATATGCCCTCCCCAAACCGCATCAACTCCATTGACCTGCTACGCGGGATTGTTATGATCATCATGGCGCTCGACCATACAAGGGATTATTTTCATTCTCAGGCTTTATTAGATGACCCGCTTAACCTGCAGACTACCACACCGGCGTTATTTGCTACACGCTGGATAACACATTTATGCGCTCCCACGTTTGTTTTTTTGTCGGGCACTTCTGCTTATTTGCAATCTATGCGCAAACCAAAAAAACAATTATCAGCCTTCCTGATTACAAGAGGCCTGTGGCTGATTCTCCTCGAGATGCTTATCATGACGTTAGGCATAACATTCGATATACACTATCACCTGATCATTTTACAAACCATCTGGGCAATAGGTATCAGCATGGTATTATTGGGCATAGTAATATGGCTGCCCTTCACCGCCATATTTATTTGTGGTTTGATCATTGTTCTTGCTCATAATTCTCTTGATTTTTACGAAACCAGCCAGGGTAAAAATTTTCCTTTTTTTTACAGCATATTACATACGCAGGGTATGTACCCTTTTGGAGACAGAATATTACAGATATTTTATCCATTTCTTCCATGGGCCGGCACCATCATGCTCGGTTATTGTTTTGGTAAATATTACCTCCACGATATCATGAACAGAAATAAGCGGTCAATATTACTTGGGTGCGGATTAATTTTATTTTTTATAATTCTAAGATTTTCGAATATGTATGGTGACCCAATAAAGTGGAAGGTTCAACCAACATTACTCTATAGTTTTTTTTCATTCATCAGCACAGAAAAATATCCACCATCGCTCTTGTACCTGTGCATGACCATTGGCATATCACTCGTACTTCTTGGTTTAATTGGAAACGTCAAAAACAAATTCGCAGATGCCATCACTGTTTATGGAAGGGTTCCGTTGTTTTATTATATCATTCATTTCTACATTCTTCACCTGTTATCAATGCTGCTGTTCTTTTATAACGGCCATTCATATGAAGAAGGTGCCAAAGGAGCTGTTGATGTTCCGTTTAAATTTCTCGTGCCCGGTGAAGGATTCGGCCTCGCGGGTGTATACCTTGTGTGGTTACTGGTAGTTACAGGTCTTTACCCGTTGTGCAAATGGTACTCAGAATATAAAAGAACCCATAACAAGTGGTGGGTAAGCTATGTGTAATAAATATCATCAATGAAAATAATTATTACAGGATCAACCGGTACTGTAGGGTCGGAAGTGGTACGACAGGCAGTAGCAGATGATGATATAAAAGAAATAATACTTGTGGCCCGCAATCCCTCATCAACAATGCATCCTAAGATCAGGCAGGTGATCCATAAAGATTTTTTAAAATACAATGGACTCGAAAATATTTTCCTCGAAGCAGACGCCTGTATCTGGTGCCTGGGAATTTCTCAGACAAGGGTCACTAAAGCAGATTATTTCAAAATCACTTATGAATACGCTGTTGCTGCAGCCAGAGCAATGATTGCTGTTAATCCTTCTATCAGCTTTGTATTTCTCAGCGGACAGGGAGCGGACAGTTCAGAAAAAAGCAGCGTACGTTTTGCAAAAGTTAAAGGGCAAACAGAGAACGCATTACAGAAGTTGAATTTAAAAAAACTTATCATCTTAAGGCCTGGTGGCATTTACCCTGTTTCAAAGAGTACGAATACCTCGGTATACAAAAAGGCGGAGCTTGCATTTATCCGCCTGATGAAGGTCATTGTACCGTCAACTGTAATCAATACGGATGTGCTTGCAAAAGCGATGTTAAAAAGTATTAAGCAGCACAGTGGTCAGATCATCATTAACCATAACGAGATCCGCCTATATTAAATTCAGGGTATTCTGATGTATATTTACACCCGCCATGGCCAAAAAGATTTTGCTCGTAGATGATGATTTTGAAGACAGAGAGATCATAAAAGATGCCCTTGGTGATCTTGGATATCATTCTGTGATCCATTTCGAAGAAAATGGAGAAAATGCACTTTCCTTTCTCGAATCAGCATTTAATGCAGGAACACTCCCGGCAATGGTTATTCTCGACCTGAATATGCCACGCATGAACGGAACGCAAACACTCAGGCACCTTAAATCAGATGAACGTTTCAGGGATATTCCGGTAATTATCTATTCAACTTCCCTCAACAATATTGAACGCGATGAATGCCTGTCTCTCGGCGCACATTCTTATGTAATCAAGCCTGTTTCTTATCGCGACACAGTTGCAACGGCAAAGAAGTTCTACGACATGAGCATGGGAATGGAATAAACTGCATCACTTTTTTACAGGCTGGTGCATGATTAGTGTGTTAATCACTTCCTCTACCTGCCGAGAAGATGATTTCTCTACGAGGTGCGCATGCTTCTTTTCAGTTGTTTCCCATTTGTTATATCCTGCTGTATCAATGGTTATCTTTCCTTCTTCAAGAGTGTAATAAGGCTCATGCCCCTTTACCCCTACAAGCACCGCAGTTTCATCCCAACTCATCCTTCCTGCGCTGTCTTCCTTAGCCAATGGTATGCATATGCGAAAAACATCCTTAACAGGACTGTTTTTAATACTGCTATTGGAGATTAAAGCAATTCCTGCTTTTATTTTCTCACCTATTTCAAAGCCGCTGAAAATTACCGGCCGGCTGAAATTTTCAAATACATATTGTGAGGCAGGAGCATCAATTTTGATATTGAATTCGGATCCTTCAGGAAATTTACCGGCCATGGATACCAGTTTTTTTACTTTTTTTCCGGCAAGTTCTTTACCTGTTAATGGAGAATATTTATCAGCGGACGATTTAAGCAGATTCGCAATATTTGTCAGAAATCCTACGGTAATGATCGTAACGCTTGTATCTGGCTGTGACGCCAGAATTTTCCTGTATAAGGCAACAGCGTCTTCTGCTTCATTATTGCCATTAATAGAATGAGGATAATTTTTTCTCACACTGTCGCTCCAGTGCTGAAAGTCTCTTAACCGACTGGCATTTTGAGAAGGTACGCCAACAGGCACGTCCGGGCGGTTGAAATAGGTATTAAAAACATCAAGCACTTCTGCAACTCCATCATATTTTGTACTTGCGATAGTAGCAAGAATTTCCGCAGAACCTTCATCGGCAAATGCATGAAGCATGGTGATGGCGCCAACATCATCATAATCAGGCCCCATATCGGTATCAAATATTACAGCGGAAACCACAGGTTTAGCGGGCTCAGGATTTTTGCAACACGTTATCAGGAAAACAGTAATAGCAAAAGCTACCGGCAGTCGTAAATTCACAATCAAAAATTTTTATGATTTAAAATATGAAAAGTTAAGTAAACTCATGGCACGATTTTATATTATATTTAATTAAATATCCATTTAAACAAAAACTCATGAACAATTTTTTCAGGGCACTGATAGCCGGCTACGGAGCAAAAAAATTAGGTGGTGGTTGTTTTGGTACGATTATCGTTTTTATTATTATCTGGTACCTGCTGGGACATTGTAACTGATGTCCGTTCTTTGTGCACTTATGAAGCTAAGCGCTTTGATCATCTTTCTCTTTTCATCACTTTGCGTCAGATCGCAGACACCTGTTAAATTTTTTGCAGGAAAATGGAGAGGTGAATTTATTATCAGTCGAAATATACCTGTTCCCTTCAATTTTGAAATAAATGACGATGGGAATGTTTATCTGTTGAATGCCGATGAACGATTTGAAAGCGGCAAAGTCACCATCAGAAAAGATTCTTTATTTATTACACTCGACCAGTTCGATAATGAGCTTGCGTTCAGAATACATAAAAATATGCTGGCGGGCGTGCTAAGGAAACAAGACCATTCAACAGTACTGTTGCCCGTTATAGCACAAAAAAATATTGGCTGGCGCTTTAAGGAAAATAATCACCTGCCAGAAAAGAATATCAGTGGCAGGTACGATGTAACGATTACATTCGAAAATGGAAAACATGAAAAATCTGTTGCAATATTTAAGCAAAGTGGTAAAAAACTGACAGGAACTTTCCTGAAAGAGTCAGGCGACTCAAGGTACCTGGAAGGTATTACTGAAGCAGGGAAATTTTATCTTTCCTCGTTCATTGGATCCACTCCTGGCTATTATACAGGAATTATAAGTGATAACGGAATTCTTACAGGGGAACAATTAGGTTCGCGTATCAAGTATAAGCTGCAGGGGAAACGAGATGATAACGCGGAATTGCCCGATCCGTATAAAGAAACGGCAAGGGGCGACAGAAGACAGCTGCATTCATTTTCTTTTCCTGATATAAAAGGAAAAATATTATCGCCGCATGATGAAAAGTATGCAAACAAAGTGCTGATCATTCCCGTTACCGGAACCTGGTGTCCCAACTGCATTGATGAAGCTGCATTTCTGGTACCGTGGTACAAAGCTAACAAGGATCGTGGTGTTGAGATCATTACAATTCACTATGAAAGGCAAACCGATACAGCTTATTATAGAAAAGTTATGAATAGATTCCGAACTCGTTTCGGTATTCAATACGACCAGTTGTTTGGTGGGATGTCCAACTCCGACACTGTTAGAAGCTCACTTAATCTTCCTGAATTTAAAGCTTTTCCCACCACATTGTTCATTGATAAAAAAGGAAGGATAGCAAAGATCCATTCTGGTTTCTCAGGACCTGCTACCGGAAAAACCTATAATGAGTGGATGAAGGAATTTAACACGGAGGTAGATAAACTGCTGCTTGAACAATGATCACATTACAAGTTCGTTAAGCCGAACTGCATTAAAAGCTGCATAGCCTTCCTGGTCGTTATCAAAATAAATAAAAACATCCTTGCCCTTTTTTTGCCAGTCCTTGCATCTCACCGCCCATTCTTTCAATATTGTTTCACTATAGCTGCCCTGGTATTTATTTCCGGGTCCATGCAATCTTACATAAACAAAGTCGGCTGTTACTTCCATTGGGGAAAGATGATATTCAAGTTCATAAATGCAAAACGCGCAATTATTATTTCGTAAAATCGCATATACCTCTTCGTTATACCATGAATGTTCCCTGAATTCAAATGTATATCTGTTTCCTTTGGGAAGTGCGGCGATAAAAGTTTCAAGCCGTTCACTGTTTACCTGCCACCGTGGAGGAAGCTGGAACAATACAACGCCTAACTTTTCTTCAAGCCGGGAAGCATTTGTAAAAAATTTGCTGATGCTAGATTTGTCAACGATTAATTTTTTCATATGAGTGAAAAAGCGGCTCGACTTCACTGCAAATACAAAATTTTTAGGTGTAGCATTGCGCCAGTTTTCAAATGTCTGGGCCGCCGGCAACATATAAAATGAGTTATTCAGCTCTACAGTTGAAAAGTATTTCATGTATGCTTCAAACTGCTGCGATTCTTTTATTCCATCCGGATAAAAAGTACCCTTCCAGTGCTTGTAGTGCCAACCTGATGTACCAATATGGATATTCCGCTTACGCATTTGTTCGCATTTTCTTAATGATCATCAAAGAAAATTATGCCATGGATATCTTAAATTGGAACCATGGACACAAGAAGGGAGTTTCTTAAAAAAGCATCATTATTATCCGGTGGTGCCGGTTTGTTGAATGTTCTGCCTGCTTCTATCGCAAAAGCGATGGCTATTGATCCCAGGCCCGGCAGTACTTTTTATGATGCTGAACACATTGTTTTTCTGATGCAGGAAAACCGGTCGTTCGATCATACTTACGGAACATTGCAGGGAGTAAGGGGTTTCAACGACCCGAGGACTATTACCCTTCCTGATAAAAATCCGGTTTGGTGCCAGTCGAACCGTGCAGGCGAAACCTATGCTCCTTTCAGGCTCGATATCCGGAACACTAACGCCACCTGGATGGAATCACTGCCCCATTCGTGGCGAGACCAGGTAGACACCCGCAACGAAGGGAAACATGATAAATGGCTCGACAACAAACATTCCGGTGTGGAGCAGTATAAAAACATGCCGCTGACGCTGGGGTTTTATTCAAGGGAGGATATTCCTTTTTATTATTCACTGGCGGATGCATTCACCGTTTGTGATCACAATTTTTGTTCTTCACTTACCGGCACCACCGCCAACCGCCTGTATTTCTGGACGGGTACGATCCGTGAAAAACAGGTAGCTGCTGCTGAGGCAAAGTTATGGAACGAGGACGCCGATTATGATTCACCTGTAAGGTGGAAAACGTTTCCTGAACAACTTGAAGAAAATAACATTTCATGGAAAGTATACCAGAATGAAATAGGCGCAGGCTCTGGCCTGAAAGACGAAAATGATGAATGGCTGGGAAACTTTGGCGACAATCCCCTTGAATATTTTTCCCAGTACAAAGTAAATGCAAAACACGGTGAATTGTCGGGCAATGAAAAAAACCTTCACGACAAAGCTTTTACAACAAATAAAAAGGACCCGGATTATCATGAGCTGACTGGTATTACCTATAAAGATGGAGAAACTGTACATGAAGTGAATGTACCAAAGGGTGATGTTTTGTACCAGTTCAGGGAAGATGTAAAGAACGGGCAGCTTCCTGTGGTATCATGGTTAGTGGCACCGCAAAAATTTTCTGATCATCCATCTTCCGCGTGGTATGGAGCCTGGTATATCAGTGAAGTGATGGATATTCTAACAAAAGATCCGGAGGTATGGAAGAAAACCATTTTCATTCTTACATACGATGAGAATGATGGATACTTTGATCACATGCCGCCGTTTACGGCACCTCATCCTGAAAAAAAAGATACAGGTGATCTGTCTGCAGGAGTTTCCACGGAAACTGATTATGTCAGCGATCTCTCCCAGCAATCCTATAAAGATGAGCAAGCAAGAATAAGCCCTATAGGACTTGGTTACCGTGTACCGATGGTGATAGCTTCCCCGTGGACCAGGGGTGGCTGGGTAAATTCACAGGTATTTGATCATACATCATCGCTTCAGTTCCTCGAACATTTTCTTTCACATAAGTTCAACAAAAAAATTGAGGAGCCGAATATCAGCTCATGGCGTCGAACCGTTTGCGGTGACCTGACAAGTACGTTTCGCAGATACAATGGTGAAGAAATTAAAAAACCTGAATTTCTTGAAAGAAATGAATTTATTGAAGCGATACATAAAGCACAATTCAGAAATCCGCCATCAAATTTCAGAAAGCTGACTAAAGAAGATCTTCTAAACCTCAGGAGTAATTTACCTGAACAGGAAAAAGGAATAAGAAATGCTAATGCCCTGCCCTATGAATTGAATGCTGACGGCAGGTTAACTGCTGATAAAAAAACCTTTTCAATCAGCCTTCATGCAGGAAATAAAATTTATGGGTCGCGTTCAGCAGGATCTCCGTTTAACGTTTATACGCCTGGGAAGTACAGGGATGAAATCGTGAAAGCATGGTCGTATGCTGTTAAAGCCGGAGACACATTAAAGCCGGAATGGAAGCTTTCTGATTTTGAAAATGGAAACTATCATCTGCGGGTGTATGGACCAAATGGATTTTACCGTGAATTCCAGGGAAACGTTAACGACCCTGAAATTATAATAACCTGTAATGCAGATCGGGGCAGCCTCCAGATCAAGGTGAAGAACAATTCGCACCAGCCTGTTGAGTTAAGGATAACCGATAATTCATACGGCGTTGCCGCATTTGTTATTAGAGCATCTCCGGAGAAAACTGTTACTTCTTATGTAGATATTTCAAAAAGTTATGGCTGGTACGATGTATCTGTTCAAAATAATGGTAATGAAACATACATACAAACATTTGCAGGCAGGATAGAAAATGGTCAGCCGGGAAAAACAGATCCGGCGATGGGCAAAGAAGTATGATTAGAAATTATTTTGTATAAATGATACAAAACATTTATCAATAGCCATGCGAAGTGACCGCACAATCAACAAATAGTAAAATCAAAATAAATGTAACTTTAAGGTCAACAAAACAGGTGGCCATGAATTCAGTTTCGAGAAGAGAAGCAATAAGATCAATTGCAATAGGTGGCAGCTCGATATTAACTGCAAACAGCTTGCTCGCTTCCACAAGGCGAAAAAAAGACAAACTCGGCGTAGCATTAATAGGGCTTGGTTATTATAGTACCGATCTGCTTGCGCCGGCTTTACAAAAAACCAGTCACTGCTATCTGGCAGGCATTGTTACCGGCACACCTTCAAAGGCCGAAGATTGGAAAAGAAAATATAATATTCCAGACAAGAACATTTATAACTACCAGAACTTCGAGCAGATAGCCAACAATCCGGACATAGATGTTATTTATGTAGTTCTGCCTCCTTCAATGCATAAAGAATATGTTGTTCGCGGCGCAAATGCCGGCAAGCATGTTTGGTGTGAAAAGCCAATGGCTATGACAGCTGATGAATGCCAGGACATGATAGATGTTTGCAAAAAGAATAAGCGGGCACTGGCCATTGGTTACAGGCTGCATCATGAACCAAATACAAAAGAATATACAAAGATCATTAACCAGAAACTGCTGGGTAAAGTAAAAAGCGTTAACTGCGGCGCCGGCTATTATGATTCGCGAACGAATCACTGGAAACAGAACAAGGCTATGGGCGGTGGTGTAATGTACGACATGGGTGTATATGCAATTCAGGGGGCGCGACTAGGAACAGGCATGGAGCCCGTTGCCATAATAGAAGCGAAAACCAGTACAACAAGACCTGAAGTATATAAAAATGGCCTGGATGAAACGGCAGTGGCAAAGCTCGAATTCCCGGGTGGGATCATCGCTGATATTAAAACAAGCTTCGGAGAGAATATCAACTTTATGAACGTTGAATGTGATAAGGGAATGATAAAACTATCGCCATATTCAGGTTACACAGGTGCAAAAGGAAGTAGTCCGCTTGGTAAAATTTCTATTGATTATGATGTTCCAATGCAGCAGGCAATGCAGATGGATGATGATGCATTATCGATTTTGCAGGGAAAACCTATGCTTGTAGCGGGCGAAGAAGGCTTGCGTGATATTAGGATAGTGCAGGCCATTTATAAATCGGCAGGTAGTGGAACAAGAGTTTCTTTAATGTAATATTTATAAAATTATGCATTTGCCAGGGCCCGGTCAAGGTGCACATAGCCTCCATCCACATGAATCATCTGACCTGTAGTATGGCTTGAAACTGAAGACAATAGAAACACTGCAGTATTTGCTATTTCATCGGCAGTGGTCATCCTGTTACCTAATGGTATGTTTGATTTTATTTTGCTCAATGTGCTTTCAGGATCCGGAAGTGTTTTGATCCAATTCTGATATAGTGGTGTCCAGCATTCAGCAACCACAATCGCGTTAACACGAATATTGTATTTAAGTAATTCAACTGCCCATTCCCGTGTAAGTGCATTTCTGCCGCCATTTGCTGCTGCATATCCTGACGTGCCACCCTGTCCTGTTTCTGCAGTTTTAGATGTTATGTTTACAATCGCGCCTTTTGATTTCTTCAGTTCTGGCAAAGCGTAGTGAGCAAGCAGATAATAATGTACAACATTGCGATGCAGGCTCTTCATAAACGCTTCATAATTTCCATCTTCAAGTCCTACCCCATCATTCACTCCTGCGTTATTTATGAGCCCATCTATTCGTCCAAATCTTCTAATGATCTCTGCCATCGCCATTTGACATTGCGCCGGATCTGTAAGTTCTGCCACAGTATGTTCAGCGCGCAGTCCATCTTTTTTCAGGTCATTAATACTATCCACATTATCTTTTTCATTACGGCCGATAATAACAGGAATTGCCTTTTCCATTGCAAGTTGTTTAACAATACCGAGGCCGATACCTTTTGCACCACCGCTTACAACAATAATTTTTCCATCGAGATGCAGATCCATATTGTATTGATTGATTTAAAGTGAAACTCCTCTTTTCCATGGAATGAAATCGTCCTGGTTCATTTGTACGGCTTTTGGAGTAACATTTCCGCTTGCTGCTTCTATGCAGTAATCAAGAATAATTGTTCCCATCTCTTCAATTGTATTCTCACCGGATACTATCTTTCCTGCATCAATATCTATTATATCACCCATCCGGGCCGACAATGATGTGTTGGTAGAAATCTTAATAGTGGGACAAACAGGATTTCCTGTTGGAGTGCCAAGTCCTGTTGTAAATAAAATCAACGTTGCTCCTGAGGCAGCTTTACCTGTAGTAGCCTCAACATCATTACCGGGTGTGCATACCAGGCTAAGTCCGGTTTTTTTAACAGGCTCCGTATAATCAAGAACATCTACCACAGGTGAATTACCGCCTTTTCGAACTGCACCCAGTGATTTAATAGCATCAGTAATCAAACCATCTTTTATATTGCCCGGGGAAGGATTCATATGAAATCCTGAGCCAACATCATGAGCAAGTTTGTTATATGATTCCATGAGATTGATGAACCTGTGCGCAGTGTTCGCGTCTACGCACCTGTCCAGAATGTCCTGTTCAGCGCCGCAAAGTTCTGGGAATTCAGCAAGCAAAACCTTACCACCAAGTGCCACTAGCAGATCGGCGGCGTATCCAACAGCAGGATTAGCGGAAATACCGCTAAAACCATCGCTGCCACCGCATTTTACTCCAATGCACAATTCGCTCAACGGCGCCGGTGAACGGTGCATTTTATTTATTTCGATCAGACCGGTAAAAGTTTGCTGGATGGCTTGTGTAATCAATGATTCTTCACTCTGGGATTGCTGCTGTTCAAAAACAAGAACCGGTTTATTGAAAGATGGGTTTCGCAATTTGATCTCACTGATAAAATCATCACTTTGCAAATGCTGGCAACCGAGGCTGAGCAGCGTTACACCGGCAACATTAGGATGATCCGCATAAGCTGCAAGTAACGAGCTCAGTATCGCGGAATCCTGCCGCGTTCCACCGCAACCTCCCTGATGGTTTAAAAATTTAATACCATCTACATTCTCAAATAATCTTTCTGGTTTATTCTGTGCAGACAAAATTGGATGGTCATTCAGATCTGTATTATTTCCCTCTTTAACTGCCTTTACAAGGGCGCGTGTAAATCTTTTGTACTTATCGGACACCGCATAACCCAGTTCATTGTGCAATGCTTCGCGTATAACATCAAGGTTCCGGTTTTCGCAAAAAACAGAAGGAATGAACAGCCAGTAATTGGCAGTTCCTACCCTGCCATCATTCCGGTGGTATCCGTTAAATGTTCGATCTTTGAAATGAGTCACGTCAGGCGCAGTCCATTTTTTCATATTTCCCCTGTAAGCATATTTATCTGCAGCATGTTTAGTGTTGAACACGTTCATTCTGCTACCAGCTGGAATATCCTGTTGCGCTTTTCCAACCAGCACACCATACATAATGATACTGGAACCAGCGGATAGATCTTCAAGAAAGAATTTATGCTTTGCAGGGATTTTTTCCGTAAGCATCAGTGATCTTCCGTTACCGGTATGTATTGTCATTTCCTGTTGCAGATCCTGTAATGCAACCATCACATTGTCTTTCGGATCTAATTGTACATACATTTTTTTCTGCATTCTTCATCTGTTTTGAACAGCGTTCAAATGTATCATTTTGCATTTAAATACAGCTCCAGGCAATTCGCGAATATTAGTTAGTCCAGCGGTTTAACCATGATATTTTTAAAATAAACCTTGCTTTTAGGATCATGTCCCTGGATGGCGAACGTTCCGCTAGACAACACACGGCCCTCCATAGTTGTATCTCGTTTTACATTTTCAGGCTCATCATATTCAACTACACTTTTACCATTGATACTGATGGTTACGTGTTTATCTTTTACAGCGAAGCTTTCTGTGTACCACTCATTGTCTTTAACATAAACTTCCTTTACATCCTGAATAGCGTAGAGGCTGCCTGTTCTGCGCCAGTCTTCATGGCTGTTGTTCACCTGAACTTCGTATCCTTTTTTTGGCCAGCTGCGTTCCTGGTAAACGGTATGGAAATATAAGCCCGAATTGGAGCCTGGTGTAGTCATTACATCGGCTTTGAATTCAAAGTTTTTAAAATCATGGTTCTTTACATTCCCATCATAGAAAAGATGTGCTACAGGTCCATTTGCGACAATCGATCCATCCTGGACGGAGAAAGTTGAAGCATTTTCGCCAACTTTCCATCCATTGAGTGTTTTTCCGTCAAAAAGAGAGATCCAGCCATCTGAATTTGCTTTATGCTGGGCATTGCAGCAAACAAAGAGCGTGAAGACTAAAATGATCAGAATGCTATTTTTCATATGAAGCGTTTTTTAAGAAACCGTCATGAAATGGTTAGAAATGGTGTTACGTCTATTGTGCGACGTTATTCTTTTTATCAGACGATATAAAATTTACTTTTCCCTTATACACTTGCGCATAAAAAATTTTTTAATGCGACCAAATTAACGTAGATTCCTGTAAAGATTTTGTTATGAAGAACTTTATCTTACCACTTGCTATATCTTTCCTCATTATTTCCTGCCAGGATACTTCAAATTCTAATTCCACCAGCAATAATACGAACGACAGCACAATGATAGACATGAAAGGTGCATATTCAATGACAAAACAGGTAGGGAACGACGGAACAAAAGATACATTGCTTAAAAAAGAACAACTGAAAATTTACAGCAACCATTATATGATGTATGCTTCACCTAGAGCTACTGATTCATTTGGCGAATACGGAATAGCCACCTATTCGCAGGATGGCAATAAAGTGAAAGAGTACATTTTCTATACCTCTACCGCAGGAGAAGTAAAGGACACTGCACTGCTGGATATAACAAAACTTTCGAATGGTTACAGGCAGGTGATAAAGTATATTGATACCAGCAGCACATTTATCCTTACTGAAGAATATGACAAGGTTGGTAAGGAACCTGCAACAAAACTTGATGGAGCCTGGAAACAGGTAAGAGACATTTACATTGGTAAAAAAGGGGACACTAGCAGGAACACCACAAAAACTCAGTTTAAAATTTATGAATCCGGATATTTTATATGGGCTAATCCCCATAAAGATCCGTCGTCAAATAATTTTTATTCAGCTTATGGTTATGGAACTTACAAGATGCTTAATGACACTACCTCGCAGGAAACAAATATTAATTCCACTTTCTATTCGCAACTTGTAGGCAAGCCGGTGGACATTGTGATTCAATTTACGGGCAATGACAGATACATGCAAACTATCCGCGGGCCAAATGGAGAAAGGTCCATTGAAGTTTATGAAAAACTGAAGTAATATCCCTTATTTTCCCATAATCACCCGAACCGTTATTATTGTGCTTATTAAGTAAAACAGGATCATTATGAAAATGATTATTACCCTGATATTATCAGTATGCCTTTTCACATGCTTTTCACAGGAGCTGATCAATAAAGACAGGGAGGTTATTTTTAAATCGGTGAATGTGATCCCTATGGACCGTGAAATTGTTTTGCAGAATCACGTTGTAATCGTCAGGAACGGAAAAATTGAGTCAATAAGCGACGGCCGGAAAAAGAAGTTTAAAAAGAATGCACTGGTGATAGATGCACAGGGAAGATACCTGATCCCGGGGCTGGCCGAAATGCATGCACATGTTCCACCCATCGATGAACTTGGCCCCATGAAAGATGTACTGCTTTTATTTGCAGCAAATGGCATTACAACAATTCGCGGTATGCTTGGCCATCCTAAACATCTGGAGCTTAGAAAAATGATCAACAATGGTGAAATAATTGGTCCCCGGTTCTTTACTTCAGGTCCTTCATTGAATGGCGAAAGTGTAAAAACACAGGACCAGGCTATTCAAATGGTGAAGGATGAAAAACAGGCGGGATACGATTTTTTAAAAATTCATCCCGGCCTTACCAAAGATAATTTTGATGCCATGGCCAGAACGGCACATGAACTAAACATTCCGTTCGCCGGACATGTGTCGTTCCATGTAGGCATTTGGAAAACGATCGAAGCAAAACAACAGACCATAGATCATATGGATGCTTTCGTAGAAGGATTGATACCTGGTATTGAAAATATGACAGAAGAACAGACGGGACTATTTGGCATGTTTGCAGCGGACAAAGTAGATACAACGCGCATTCCAAAACTTATGAAGGCTCTCCGAGACAATAACGTATGGGTTGTGCCAACACAGGCGCTGGCCGAAAGATGGTTCGCTCCTGACCGTACTGCAGAGAGTTTTGCCAGCGAGCCGGAAATGAAATACATGGATTCACAAACAATTACCAACTGGTTGAATGCGAAAAATAAACTTAATTCAGACCCAAGATATGAGCGTGAAAAGATTATGGATTATGTGAAACTCAGAAGAAAGCTTATTTATGAATGCAACAGAAACGGAGTAGGACTTTTATTGGGTTCAGATGCTCCACAGATCTTTAATGTTCCGGGAATGTCGGCCCATCATGAACTGCAGTATCTTGTTGATGCCGGACTTACGCCCTATGAAGCGCTGAAAACAGCAACCTTAAATGTTGGCGTGTTTTACAACAAGCGTAGTGAAATGGGCGTAATAAAAGAGGGCGCCAATAGTGATGTTGTTTTACTCAATGCAAATCCGCTGGAAAATATCTCGAATACTCAGAAAATTGAAGGCGTACTGATCGGAAACAGTTGGATAAACAGAGCCGCACTTGATGAAATGCTTAAAAGCCTTGAGAAGAAATAGCAGTTTCTACTTTGCCTTTGAGACCTAGTTTACCAGATACTAATACCAGCATCGCTCCGGCTAATGCACTTGCTGCGAGGACGAACATACCCGCTGCAGGTGAATGAAATCTGATCTCCGCCCATGTTTTAAGATTGGGGGCAACAAATCCTCCCAGTGTGCCAAGCGAGTTAATGAATGCAATTCCTCCTGCAGCAGCTGTTCCT
Organism: Flavitalea sp.; assembly: GCA_035525775.1. Taxonomy (GTDB): domain Bacteria; phylum Bacteroidota; class Bacteroidia; order Chitinophagales; family Chitinophagaceae; genus Flavitalea. The sequence goes on along the minus strand of DATLDR010000251.1, from coordinate 25,053 downwards.
GTTAAATAACTGGTCGGCAGCGTCCAGAAAACAGGCTGTACTGCTATTATACCCGCCGCTGAAAAACACAAACCTATCATTGAAATCACCGGCATGTGAGATAATGCAAACGTTATAATCCCAATAAAACAAAACAATAAGGCAGCAGAAGCCGTTTTTTTTCTTTCACCTGTTTTATCAGAATATCGCGACACGAGGTATGCGGCTACCAATGCACACATCCATGGTATTGTTGTGAGGAGTCCAACAGCAAATCCAACTTTTTGCTGAACAATCATTGCTACCTGCGAGGGCAGATAGTACACAACGCCATAAAACGCCAGTTGAATAAGAAAATATAATGAACACAGGTAAAGAACACGTCCATCTGTTAAAGCTTTTGAAACACTCGCAGGCCCGTGAAGATTTTTCACTGATTCTTCTTTCTCCAGGATGTGTTTAAGAGATCTTTTCTCGTCTTCATTCAGCCATGTGGCAGTGGCAGGTTGATCATCCAGGTACCAGAAAGCCCAGATGCCGACTAAAGTGGCAAGTATGCCTTCAACCATGAACATCCATTGCCATCCTTTTAGTCCTGCGCTTCCGTCCAATTCGAGCAGCCATCCTGATAGTGGTCCTCCTAAGATGAGTGCCAGTGGTATTCCAAAATAGAACAGTCCTATTGAACGTGCTCTCATTGCTGATGGATACCAGTAAGTGAGATAATAAATTACACCGGGAAAAAATCCTGCTTCCATTACACCGAGCAGGAATCGGAACAGGTAAAAAGTAGTTGTATTATGTGCAAACATCATCAGCGCAGAAACGATCCCCCAGCTTATCATGATACGGCACATCCATCTTCTTGCGCCAACCCGGTGAAGAATTAGATTTGATGGAATTTCAAAAATTGAGTACCCAATAAAGAATATTCCTGCGCCAAAAGCAAATACTGTATCAGATAAATTAGTATCGGCCTGGAAAGCATTTTTGGCAAAACCGAGATTGGCCCTGTCGAGAAAAGCAAGTATGTACATCAGCAAAAGGAAGGGAAGAATCCTGGCTGATATCCTGGCAATAGTTTTCTGTTGAATTGTTTTTTCAGGCATGCACCATTTTAAAAGATGATTAATATACTGCCCGGCCTCCTGAAATATCAAAAACTGCACCGGTAGTAAAAGAGCAGTCTCCTGAAGCGAGCCACGCCACCATAGCGGCTATCTCTTCTACCTCCAAAAATCTGTTCATTGGAATTTTAGAAAGCATGTAATCTATATGCTGCTGCGTCATTTGCGAAAACAGCTCTGTCTTAGCCGCAGCGGGAGTAATGCAGTTGACCATAATATTTTTAGTAGCCAATTCTTTTCCGAGCGACTTTGTTAATCCTATCAGGCCTGCTTTTGAAGCACTGTAATGTGATGCTGTTGGGTTACCTTCCTTACCCGCTATTGAAGCAATGTTGATAATGCGGCCATAGCCATTTTTGATCATGTGAGGCACCACAGCATGGCAGGTAATAAAAGGTGCAATAAGATTTACTTCTATAACTTTCCGCCATACCTTCGGATCAAGTTCCCAGGTGACTCCATTTCCGCCGGTAATGCCGGCATTATTCACAAGTATGTCGATTTTACCAAAGAGGGATATTACTTTATCTGTTGCCAGCTGAACTTCATGTTCACTAGTAAGATCAACTTTTTGAACTTCCGTTCTTCCATTTTTGAGGATTGATAATTTTGCCTTACCAAGCTGTTGTTCGTCAATATCCCATAGGCAAACATCGGCTCCTGAAGCAAGCATTCTTTCAGCTATTGCATAACCGATTCCTCTTGCTCCACCAGTAACAACAGCGCTTTTTCCTTTGAGATCTATGTGATTCATGGCAAAAAAATAGGTTAAGAGTTTTAAGTTAAAACTTTTAACCTATCTAATAAAACCCTTTCAGGTTATTTAAGCTTATTCCTTAAAAGCTTGATGGTCTGAGCAACTTTTCCATTAACCTTAAGCGCAACGAGGCATACAGATGTATTCTTCGTTTGCTCAATACCGTTCAGCACAAGTACATTTCGACCTGCAGGCAGGCTATTAAAATCTTTACGATATACCAATCTTCCTGCGAGGTCATATACTTCTGTTGATATCCTGTTGCCGGCTGCATCATTGTTGAAATCAAGATTAACAATGTCGTTGAACGGATTCGGGTATGCTTTAACGTTATAGTTCGGTACAACAGGTTCAACAATAGTTGGAGCCTGGTCGTCGAGGGTGGAGTTCTGTATTGTACCACCTGAGCCGTCTGTGTATTCCATAATTACAATACCACCATTGAAGCCGTAAGCGGCATTTGCAGTAGTAGAGAAATCAAGCAACAGCGTACCACCTGCATCAGGTACAATATCGCCTATATATACAATCTTAGTAGTATTTTCCCATGAGTTAAGGTATACTGTTCTTCCCTTCACTGTATATGTTGCTGTATAGTTTCCTTTGAACCATCCTGCGGCACTGGAGCTGCCAAAGAATCCTATCCTGTACCTGCGTGATGTATTCAGTCCATCCAGCCTGAACTGGCTTAACTGCGTATTATCTAACCAGTAATCAGACTGAAGAACATTATCAGGAACAACACCTGAATTGTTGCCAGTTCTTCTACCCGCATTGAACTCTCCATTGAAGAACCTGGTAAGTGTGAGGTCGATTGTTGTTGATGTGTTAGACTGGTTTTTCATGTTTGACTTCGTAAATGTAGCCAGGGACGATACCGCTGTATTGTTCCATGGAGCACCCTCATTAGTTACGGTAGTGTTGAAGTTTACATATACGATTTGTGATGGAGTTATCGTTGCTTCAACATTACTGTAAGCCGAATTCTGACCTCCGTTAACTGCTCTCACACGATAGAAATACTTGGTATTTGCGGTAAGGCCTGTATTTCTGTATGATGTTGTGTTTGCAGGCAGGCTGATCGTTATGAGTCCGGTAGAGAACGTAGCATCAGTTGCCCTCTGCAATTCATATCCGCCGGTGGCCTGTTCATTTTTTGTTTTATCTGCCCACTTTATATCTGCAGTTGTTCGGTTTATCGGTTCTACAAACAATGCTGAAGGTCCAAGCAATGTAATAGACGGATCGTACTCTTCAAGCGTAAGCCCATTCAGGTAAGTAAATGCCGAAGTGCCTGTTCTTGTAATTGTAACAATAATGCTTCCCGTACCGTCTGGCGCAAGTGAATTGAGGTTCGCGCTCTTGTTGGTGTTATAGCTGGCATTGAGTGTTGAAGTCTGTGTGCCTGTTGTATAGCTTGCCGTAGCAACAAGGCCTTCGTTCTGGCTTCCTACCAATACTACATTATAAAGTTTTGTAGCATTGAGGCCGGAGAATTTTATCTGCTTTGCTACACCATTGTCCGCAACACCGCTTTGCAGTACTGAATCAGGATAGTAGCCGCTGTTATTGCCTGTAATATGTCCAAGATCTGTTATACCAGACCATCCATTAACAGCAGTAATACTGATGCCGGTAGCAATGTTATTTTCATCTTTAAGATTGTTTAGCACTGATCCTGCAGCACGTACGCCCAGCCAGTTATTCCACGGCGCTGGTGCAGTTTTACCGTTGCTTCCGAAGTTCACAAAATATGACCTGGTATCCTTATCTGTTATAAGAATTGAAAATACTTTCCAGCTTTGCTTGCCTATATTATCGGTTGCCAGAACTTTGATATCTGTCCAACCGAGATCATCAAGCGTTGGATTAGCGATTATATTATAATTTCCTCCGCCAAGATTATTCAATGTGATGAATGATGGCTGTAGTGGAATGCTCACCGTAGTAATGTCACCAGGGTTATCTGTAACAGTAAATGCCTGTGACGTACTGTTCTGTGTTTTAGAATACATGTTATTCAGCGTACTGATTACCGGTGCGGTGTTTCCGTTGTATGGGCTTGCCTGGTTGCTGGCATTTGCAGCACCTGTATTATTAACAGCCCTTACCACATAATAATAGGTAATATTGGGGTCGAGGTCGTTATCAGTATAGGTTATTGCGTTTGCAGCAGTGATATTGATCAGCTGGTAGGGTCCTCCTGAAGTTGTACCCCTGTAGATTTCAAAGTTTGTTTCATTTGCGTTTTGCGTCCAGTCGAGCCTTGTAGAAGTGAGTGACAATCCTGTTGCAACAAGATTGGATGCCGCATCAGGTTTAGGTGATCCGTTCGCATCAATAACAGTAAAGTTTGGTGAGAACGAATAAGGACATCCGAACTGGTCATTATATTTGGCCTTAAACACACCAACCGGAGCATTGAATGTCTGCTGACTTCCAACTACCGCATCGTCACTTACACGTACCCACTGGTAAGCGGTGTAGCCTGATGGTAATGTCAGTGGCACAGTAGTTTTTCCATTGAGTGCAGGAAGCACTTTACTGTTTAAACCAGAAACTGTAATAGCATCTGCATTAGAACTGACCTTTGCTTTTATCACTGCTGGCTTCATGGACCAGTCTGACCAGGGTTCAGAAGCTGAGCGTTTGAATCTCACACGGTATGAACCGAATAATTTTACATTCATTTCATTGCCGGTGTAAGAAATAATAGAAGTGCCATCGACGATTGTATTTACACCATTAGTACGTGTAGCAATTGTTACAAGATCTTTTTGCCATTCGTATGCATAAAATCCGGCAGTGATCCCAATCTTAGCATTGATAGCCTGGCCGGCACAAAAATCACTCTGCCCAAAAAATATCAACGGATTGGCTTTATGCATGTCGTTCAGGTATGGAATGTAATCGGGTTCCCGCCAATGTCTATACCATACGGCATGACCAAGGTCAGCGTATTGAGTGTACCTGATGTCGGCGCCTATTTCTTTCATTCTGTTGTAAGAGTACGTGGCCTGTGCAGGAGAAGGGTCGGGATCTTTTGCTCCTGTTGCAAACCATATCGGGATATGTACAAAAGCTGTACGGTTGCTAGTGTTGCCTGCAGCTGCAGATGGTATAATCTTCGTAACCCGCTTCGGGTAAACAGAAGCAAACCTCCAGTCACCATATCCTCCGCCAGACAATCCATTCAACGCTACCCGGTCAATATCAAGACGTGCATACTTTCCAAGCGAATCAAGCATTGCAACAATATTCGTAAGACGTGCAGTTGCTGTTGATCCCCACGAATCCCAGCATCCGTTGATTGTAACCAGCTGTGGATAGATAAGAAATCCATCAAAATTTCCCTTATCCACTTCCTGCATGAAGAGCTGGCCGCCAAGCCATAATTGTTTTTCATTATTATACAAGCCACCATTTGTAGCACAACCGACTTCTCCTGCACCATGCAGAAATATCAAAACAGGAAATTTCTTGGTTGGATCAGTGGTATATGTTTTTGGAAATTTAATTCTGTAAGGAACACGTATGCCTGCACCATACAGGTAATATGCTTTAAAGGAAGAAGCGTCCCATACCTGCGAGCCAGTACTGATGCCACTGGTAGGTGTGCTTACCCATTTTTGTAAGCCTGCACGGTTAGTGTCTGGCCTTTGTGCGCTGCCATACGCTGCACTTGAGCTATACCGGACAATCGGGTCAGAAGGATTGAATACATTCTGAGAAGAGGCAAATTGAGTAGCAACAACAAGTGCTGCGAATAATAAAATTGTTTTCATACCTGTATCTGTCAAAGCGTTTAAATCTGCGAAGGGTGCCGAAGCATAAGAGTTTTTAGCTTTTGACAGGGAGGATTCAGGTTGTGAGGATACTTAAAATTACATCAAACGCAAGGATGCCTCCAAAAGAATTATTACGCATTTTTGTATTTTATACGCAAATAAAATTGACTGGCATCAATTTCAATTTAGGACGGTATGGTTTTGGGCGGTGAATCAAAAATTTATCATCCGGTCACGGGCTATAACCCTCCAGATGGTGGTTGCCTGGTTGCTTTCTACCAGTATCGCCCTTTCATATAAAGCAACGGTTGGACATATGTGAACCGGTATGCCAAATAGTACATCTCCGGGTTTGAATTTTGATGCATCGGGAACTTCAATTACCATATGTTCCTCACTGTGCGCAACAGGTTTTGACCCCGGCGCATTAAGAAAATATACTCTTGGCAATGGATTCTCACTTGCTATGGCTTTGTGACCAAGATCGACAGTGATAGTTTTTTTATTTACTACCGATACCACACGGGTTACAACAAGTGCCGCATATTCAAATGGTTCATCAGGAAACTGATGTTTGTATCCCCAGTCCCAGAATATAAATGTGCCGGGACTGCATTCAACGTCCCTTGTTGCATGCATAGGAAAAGTTGGCGATCCACCTGCAATGATCTTTATTTTTCTGCCAAGACTCTTTTCGAAATCACCGGTGATTTTTAATATGCCTTTGTACGCACTGTCACTATTTTCTTTTCTTTTTTCAGGATCAGCATCTCTTATATGTCCATCGTAAAAATGGATACCTGCGATATTGATGAAGGGTAAAGACTGTAAGTGATCAAAAAGCTTATCAGTTTTTTTCGGAATGATGCCTGTTCTGTTCATTCCGGTATTGATGTCAATAAAAACATTCAGTGTTATTCCTGAACGTGCAAACACTTCAGACAAAGCAGATGCAACATCGGCATCATCTACAAGGCAACTGAAAACTGTTTCCGGATAATGTTGCGTGAGCCGGTTTAATCTTTCAGCTTTCGGACCGGTTGGCTGATATGCAAGTAATACATCTTTTGCACCGGTCATTGCAAGCATTTCTGCTTCAGAAATAGTAGCGCATTTAAATTTATCTATGCCTGCATCCATCATCATCCTGCATACTTCAGCTATCTTATTCGTTTTTACATGCGGCCGTAGGTTGTTTACCTGTTTAATCAGCTTCACAGCTGCATCAATATTATACTTTATCCGTTCTTTATAAATTACAAGACATGGAGTATCGATGCGTTCAATATTTTCAATAGTATACCAATTCATTTCAATTCGAATAATGCTTCAATTTCTACAGGTATATTATTTGGCAGCGATACAAAACCCACCGCACTCCTCACTCCTATTCCGTTATCTTCTCCCCAAACTGCAGCAAACAATTCGCTGCATCCATTTATTACGTATGGATGCTGTGTAAAATCCGGCGTACAATTTACCATTCCAAGCACTTTGATCACCCTTTTTATTTTATCAAGCGATCCTGTATATTCTTTAATCGTAGCGAGAATAGCAAGCCCCACCTGTCTTGCCGCAAGTTTGCCTTCTTCAATATCTATATCTGCTCCGATTCTGCCCCACATCAGACTTTTATCTGATTTAACCGGTCCATGGCCTGATACGTAAAGCAACTTTCCATCAATAACGCATGGTTTATATACTCCTGCAGGTTTTGGTGCTGGTGGTAGTTCAAGTGCTAAAAATTTGAAACGTTCGTCCGCAGATTTATTTTTCATATATAAAAAAACAAAAAAATCTTGTAACTTATTAAAAACTCCGTTCCCTTTCGTTACTTATTCCGCACTCCATTTCTTTCATTAACACCTAAACAAATAAAAAAATGAAATTGTTAACGCTCACCCCAAGTTTTTTACGTATTATTTTGCTGATGATGGCATCAATTTTTATTGGCAGGCTATCAGCACAGGAAGTAAGTTACTTTCAATACCGGAAAGTGCCTCCTTCCAAAATAGATGAATTTATTAAAAGAGAAACCACTTACTGGAGCAAAGTTGCAGAAAAGGGGATAGCCACCGGCCAGATTGAATTCTGGGGACTATTTGAAAAAGTGAGTGGGGGCAGTACTGAAACTCCCAATTTTCTTTTTGTAAACACTTTCAAAGACATTGACGAAGCAATGAAAGGAGAGATGTGGGATCCAACAAAATTATTTCCGGGCATACCGTTCTCCAAAATAGAAACCAATTCAATATCCACTACTACCAACACACTTTTCACTGCACCAAGAAACTGGGAACAATCAGCAAAGTTCACAAAGCCTGGAGATGTAAAATTTGTTGTGATCAATTATCATCATGCATCAGACCCTGATGGTTTCATTGCCCTCGAACAAAAATACTGGCAGCCCTTTATCAAAGGAGAAATGGAGGCGGGAAGAACAAGTCAGATCGCATGGGGTAATGAAAAAATACTGTCGCCTTCTTCAGGAAAAGATGGCGCATCAACGATTTCAATAGACCTTTTCCCCAGCTTTAAAGATGCGTTGGCTCCTTCATTCGCCAAGGAAACACAATTTCCTGTTGACGGACTGAATGAACTGCAAAAATTTACCAGCGCTCCAAGAGATATTGAGATTTACAGAGTAGTGAAGATCGTTGCAAAAAATTAGATTCTCATTCTTATTAAATAAAAAAAGCTCCCTTAATAAGGAAGCTTTTTTTTATTGATGTTATTTGTTTTAAAGTTCTCTGATCTTGATGTTTTTAAAGTAAACTTTATTACCATGGTCCTGAAGTGCAATAGGTCCTGAATCTGCTTTACCATAATCAGGATAGTCTTTCCATTTTCCGGTAGCCCTCATTTTTTTCCAGGTGTCACCAGACCTGTCGAATTCAACAACCTTTTCACCATTCAGCCAATGTTCAACATGACCATTATTGTAAATGAGCCTGCTTGAATTCCAATCGCCAACATTGTTCAGTTTTTTCTTGTCATTAGCAGCCATTATTGCATAATCAGCGCCAGCCTTTTGCCAGTCTTCCAGTTTTTCAGGAAAATCCTTGTCATCGATCACCTGGTATTCCGGACCAGTTTCATATGGAGACTGGTATTTTTTATCTTCTATTACATGATACATCACTCCGCTGTTAGCGCCTTTTGTCACCTTCCAGTCCCAAGTAAGCTCAAAGTTGCTGAACTGCTTATCTGATACGATGTCTCCTCCATGTGCATCCTTTGCAGCACCCAAACAAATAAGAGCACTGTCTTCTATCATCCAGTTCTTAATTGAATCTGTTCCTTTATTAAACCCATGCCAGCCGGAAAATGATTTACCATCAAACAGGCTCACCCATTCACCTGTTTTTGCAGAAGCAGTGTCTGCTGATGCGGTAGAAGCAGAATCAGCACTGGTAGAATTTTGGGGACTGTTTTCTCCGCACGATGCAAAACTGATCATTGCTGCAGCGAACGCGGGAATACTAAAAGTTTTAATGTTCATATTGATTTTCATTTTTTAATTAATTGCATTTTTTCAGGGTTCCATAGCATCGCTGCATCTTTTGCATAACTGTCATTGCACAATAATGCCGGAGCTGCTGCACGATAACCAAACACCGCATCTTCTACCACTTTACCATTCGTTCTGATTGCGTTGAAAAAATTTACGAAATGGTCGTAAGGTCCGCCAAGATATCCTTTTTCTGCTGCAAAGGTATATTCTTCTGGTGCCAGCATTTTTTTGCGCGTTGATACAGGTGTTCCTGCGCGTTTCATCTGTTCGATATAGAACGGATCATCAGACTCGATAGTTTTATTTCTTTTAACTGTAACAGCATCCCAGGTAACATCCATGGAACCATCACTACCCACCAGCTTCAGATAAGTTGTGCCACTCGTTCCATCTACAAAGTTGCATCTTAACGACAGGTTAAATGCAGGATGCGCCTGGCTTTCAGGATAATCAAATGTTCCGAGCAGAACATCTGGAACTTCACGGCCGTCTTTCCAGTAACGTAATCCTCCTGAAGAATAAATTTTATTGGGGCCTAATGATCCTGTGATAAAATGCAGACTTGAAAAAAGGTGTACAAAAAGATCACCGGCCATTCCTGTACCGTAGTCGGTATAATTTCTCCAGCGGAAAAATCTTGTGGGATCGAAAGGGCGCTTTGTAGTATTACTTACAAATGTATCCCAATCCACGTTTGCAGGAGAAGCATCCGCGGGTATAGGATACTGCCATGCGCCTGTCGGAGAATGGCGTGCCCAGAATCCTTCAGCATAGTTGAGTGAACCAATTGCACCTTCTTTCAAAAGTTGTTTAGCCTTTTCATTGCCAAGGGATGAAACCCCCTGGCTGCCTACCTGGAATATTTTACCTGTTTCCTTTTGTGCCGATATTACTGCAGGGCCTTCTGTTACAGCATGTACCATGGGCTTTTCGCAGTAAACATTTTTACCAGCTTTCATGGCGTCGATAGAAATCTGTTGATGCCAGTGATCTGGCGTAGCAATTATTACGGCATCAATATCTTTTCTGTTCAATAATTCTTTGTAGCTGCGGGTAGTGAAAATATCCGCGCCCCATTTTGTTTTTGCCTCTTTTAAACGGCCATCATACAGGTCGCATACAGCAACCAGTTTGGAACCCGGAACACTCAATGCTGTTAATGTATCCTGCGTACCCATTATGCCCGCTCCTATCAACCCAATATTGATATTGTCGTTAGCGGAATAACTTGTTCTGTTTAGATATTGAATAAACTCTTCTTTTTTGTCGCCGGCAAGCACTGTTGTTCCGATTGTGATGGCGGCGGTTGATCCTGTTAATTTTTTAATGAAATTTCTGCGTGATGATTCAGTCATAAGTGAATTTTATGTTATACCCTGATATATACTTTTCTTTTATCGAGCCAGAAGCCTACTGACCAGCAAACCATCATAAATGTTAAAGCGTATAATAAAGAGCCTACCGGTCCTGGAGCGATACGTTGAAAAAATACATGATTTACCGATGAGAAAACGCTTTGCTTATTTGCTGTATTGATCTCGTAAAGGAGAATTGCGAGCAACTCTGACAGCAGGTATATGAAGAGAGGATTTTTACCGAAAACCGTAAAGAATTTCGTCCACCCTTTTTCCGGCATACCCGCTTTTTGAATTTCAACTATGTAGATCAGGCCTGAAATAATAGCAAGATCGATGCCTGTAGTTAGAAGAACAAAAGGAGCCGACCATATCTTTTTATTGATGGGAAAGTAAGTGTTCCATAAGAGTGCAAGGCAAATGAGCACCGCTCCGGCAAGAATTAATTTTGACACCGTTTCATACGTCTTACCTTTTTCCCTGATGAAAACACCGGCATAATAACCAATGATCACATTTACGATCGATGGTAAGGTGCTGAGAATACCTTCCGGATCGAAGGCCACACCTTCACCATGATACATATGATTTTCGCCAAGAATGAATTTATCGAGATAATAGCCCGCATTGGTTTGCATTCCGTACACATCACCGGGAGCACCAAAAGCAAGTAGCAAAATCCAGTACCCAAATAAAAGGACGATACTGGCAACAATCACTCCACGTGTAGGCAGGTAGCGTATAAGCAGAGATGCAAATAAATAACACAATGCTATGCGCTGCAAAACACCCATTACACGTGTATGGGATATGGGTTTAAGTAAAAAATGGCCATTTTGTATTTCAAAGAACGGGAACCAGTACATCAGGTATCCCAACAAAAAGATCAGCAATGTTCTTTTAATGACCTTTCCGAAAAAAGCTCCGTCGCCTAATGCACGGAATTTTTCTATTGAAAAACTCATTGCATTTCCTACTGCAAAAAGAAAAGAAGGAAATACTAAATCGGTAGGTGTGAACCCATGCCAGTTCGCGTGTAACAATGGAGCAAATGGAGTAGCGCCACCTCCGGGAGTATTAACTATTATCATGAAACAAACAGTCAATCCACGAAATACATCCAGTGCAAGAAAGCGTGATGCAGATTTGATAATATTAAAATTTTCTGGTGATTATATTAAACCTCAATATCAAACGCCGTCAATTACATTATGAAAGTAGCAATTTCAATGTATTTTCAATAAGAAAATTAATTGTCACGTAAATTTAGAAACAGTTTCTCATGAGAAGCATCTCCGTTTCGTTTTTTCTACTCCTATCTTACGCATCATTCTCTCAGCACGAAGCATTGAGGCAAAAGATTTCCGTATCATCCAACCAGCTTGAAAAAAAGATCATTGAATGGCGACGGGACATTCATGAGCATCCCGAATTGGGTAACTCAGAATATAGAACATCCGCACTGATAGCCCGTCATCTTAGTTCCCTTGGTATTGATGTTCGCACCAATGTGGCAAAAACAGGCGTTGTTGGCATTCTGAAAGGTGGCAAACCCGGGCCGGTAGTTGCCCTTCGTGCCGACATGGACGCACTGCCGGTAACTGAACGGAATGATCTGCCATTTGCCTCTAAAGTAAAAGCTAACTATAATGGCCAGGAAGTTGGAATAATGCATGCATGTGGCCACGATGCGCATGTAGCTATTCTCATGGGTGTTGCCGAACTATTTGCAGAGATAAAAAAAGATCTGCCGGGAACGATAAAATTTATATTTCAGCCAGCAGAAGAAGGTGTGCCCGAAGGACAGGCTGGTGGTGCAAAACAGATGATCAAAGAAGGAGTACTGGATCATCCGGAAGCAGATGTAATTTTTGGACTCCATAGTGATCCCAAACTGGAAGCTGGCAAAATCACTTACCGGTATGGTGCTACAATGGCGGCAGTGAACGATATGCGTATTGTAATAAAAGGCAAGGGATCACATGGCGCCAATCCGTGGTATTCTATCGACCCGATTGTTATATCAGCACAGGTGATCAGTAATATCCAGACAATCGTAAGCAGAAACCTTAATCTTACTAAAAATCCAGGCGTAGTATCAATAGGTTCGATCAATGGAGGAACCAGGTGGAACATTATTCCCGAAGAAGTGGTGATGATGGGAACTATTCGTGCTTTCAGTGGAGAGGATATGAAGATGATGTCTGACAGGCTTAAACAGATCATTACGAAAACTGCAGAAGCAGCCGGTGCTACTGCAGAGATAAACATTCCATTTACAACAAATTACCCTGCGGCAATGAATGATTCAGCTTTAATGGAAAAAATGCTACCGACCTTGAAAAGAGCGATCGGGGATAATAATGTTATTGTTGCGCCACTTGAAACTGGCGCAGAAGACTTTGCCTTCTACCAGCAGAAAATTCCAGGCTTGTTTTTATTTTTCGGTTCGATGAAAAAAGGTGAAGATCCAAAAAACGTTGCGGCCAGGCACACACCTGGATTTTATCTCGAAGAAAGCGGAATGAAAACCGGCGTAAGAACACTTTCGGATCTTACCCTCGATTATTTATTTAAGGTGAAATGATTTCCATTCATCAGGAGGCAGCAAACCGTTTACCGGTTAAATATTTTAATTATGACAATTTCTAGAAGAAAATTTGTGCAATCATCTGCAACAGGTGCCGGAGCCCTTATGTTACATCCTATGATAAAAACAACGAGCTTCCTTTTGCAAAAGGAGCAAGCGCAAAAACATACGACTTCCATGCAAAAGGTGAACAGCCGCTGATTGATTATAAACGAATGCTTGATATTGTAAATTCGTCCGGCTTTAAAGGTTATATAGGAATAGAGTGTTGAAGGGAATACGCAGGCGCAAGAAGAAGGCACCAGGAAAACCAGGGCCTTGCTGCAGAAATATTTAATTTATTACAACGTCAGATTTTGCGGAAGCTTTTTTCAATTCATTCTTTACTGCCATTGCTTCTTTCTTTTTTCCCTGCAGCCGCAGTGATTTCTCGAGGCCTTTCAATGACCATACGTTTTTTGCATTCCTCGAAAGATCTTTACGAAAAGATTCTTCAGCTTTCTTATAGTTTTTATCAGCAACGTAAGCTGTACCGAGATACTGATAAGGGTTCAGCATCCAGTCTCTCGGTTCTGTGTACACCATCTCCCATTCTCTTTTTGCAGCATTGTTAAAGTGACTAATTGCGCTTTTATAATTCTTTTCATTTAAAGCTATGAATCCATTAAGTGTTTCGTAAGCCACCATCGATCCTTCGCTAACGGGCGAAAAAGGTGACATCAGAATTTTGAGGCTTTCGTCTTTCATGATTGTCGCTGCCTCATCAGCTTCTTTTTTAGCATCGGCCAAATTTTTTTTACCGGCGAACGCCATGCCCCTGGCGAAATGATGAAGAACATTTGCATATATGTATTTAACATCGGGTGCCGGAGCTGCGAGCACCTCATCCCATTTTTCAAAGCGAACATTAACAAGCTGAGGAGTCATGTACATATAATAGAGAAATGAACCAAGTGGTGGTGGTGAAGAAAGCGAAGCGGTATCCAATACGCTTCTAAGCTCATCCGCTGATTTAATTGATTCATTATACCTTCCTGATAACAACGCGCAGTTCGACAGCATATGCAGATTATGCCAGTAATAAATAAACGCATTGGCATTTGATGCAGGAAATAAATTACTGTATTCCCTGTATGTTTTCACCGCGTCTGTGTTATTACCTATTCCCCTGTCAAAATCACCGGTGCGCAGGTAAATATGTGAAGGCATGTGTACCAGGTGCGATAACCCCGGTGTGATCTTTCCGAGAACACCCGCACTATGCAGCGCCTTTTCGGGGTGTGGTGATGCCTCCATAACATGGATGTAATAATGGTTTGCACCAGGATGCAAAGGGTAAGTTTTAATTATTTTTTCAAGTACTTTTTGAATAGCCGGTTGCCAGGGCTTGGGAATGCCGTCCGCCTGCCAAAGATCCCATGGATGCTGCAGCATCATTGCATCTGCATATAAAGCCTGTACGTCAGCATTTTGAGGAAACAAGTTTGCAGCTTCTTTCATCGCATCTACATATTCCTGATTCAACCCTTCCCTGGTTTTTGTGGTATCATCTGTATACCTCACCTTCATGGCGCTGATGAGAGCCTTTTCAATATCAGTGGCATTACTGCTTAATTCTTCCGCTTTTTTTGTAGAAGACAATGCCTCAGGAGAGGCTGTATAGCCCACATCATTGATATTTGGTCCATATGCCAGTGCCTGCGCCCACCATATCATCGGATTCGATTTATCGAACCGTGCAGCTTTCTGGAATGAGGCAATAGATTCAATGATATGAAATCCATAATACATGTTGATGCCCTGGTTAAAATACAATTGCGCACTGTCGCTTGATGTATTTATCTTCCACACATAACTTCCGGAACCGGGCATCAGAATTATCTCTTCTCCCCCGGCAATGATTTGCGATATTGAAGCACGGTCTGGTGTGCAGGAAACAAATGTTTTGGTTTTAATTGCAGTTACATCATAAACTGGTGTTGTGTTAATTAACTGCGAAGCTGGCAAGGTGACAAAAGCAGTTAGTAAGGCCGCGTTGGCGAATGCGAACTTGCTCATAAATTGGGGTTGAAACCTAATTTACTTAAAAAACTTCTAAGCCGGTTGTTTTAAGCCATGACAGGTGAGTGTTTTTTTTAGTTTACTGCTTTCCAGGGCGAGTTCAACTATTTTTATTGTATTATAGCCATGTTCAGGCTTTTCAAGTAATGGTGCATTGTTTACTATGGTTTCGTAAACATTTTTATAATATTGGCCATAATCACCTTTCCGTGAGGGCACCGTTTGCCGGAATACATTACCATTGATCTCTGTATGTAATATTCCATAATGTTCATCAGGCTCTTGTCCCCAGTCATCTCCCACAGGCAGCGAACCCGCCCGTAATTTTTCTTCCTGAGGATCTTCACCATATTTAATAAATGAGCCGGATGTTCCATGGATCATATATCGTGGTCCCTGTTCCCGTACGAGCATGCCCGAATGAAGAATAACTTTCAAAAATCCATAATGCAGCCAGAGATTAAAATAATCATCGGCATGAACATCAGAACGCTGCTTTCGGATATCTGCAGTGATCGCTTCCGGGTTTCCGAATAAAATCAGTGCCTGGTCTATCAGGTGCGGTCCAAGGTCATAAAGAATACCGCTGCCCGGCATATCGGATTCGCGCCATGCACCGGGGATGGCGGCGGGTCTGAATCGGTCGTACGTGGCATTGAATTCATGCACCCGGCCAAGAAGATTTTTATCAAGAATATCGCGAATCGTAAGAAAGTCACTTACATAACGCCGGTTCTGATAAACAGATAGTACTTTACCGGTGTCCCTTGAAATGCTGATCAGTTTTTCTGCTTCCCAGGAAGTGTTTGTAAAAGGCTTTTCAAGAACAACATGTTTGCCGGCCTTCATTGCTTTTGCAGCATAATCAAAATGAGTATCATTTGGGGTGGTGATAACGATGAGCTCTGTATCATCCTTATTGATAAGCTCTTCGATGGACCTGGCAACCCTTATATCAGGCAATTGCTTTTTAGATTCCGCACCATGCCTTTCGAGCACACTGGTGATGCTGAATTGATCCATGGTAGAAAGAAACGGGATATGAAAAACCTTTGCTGATTTCCCATATCCCACAATACCTGTTTTCAACTTCCGCATACACCGGAATTATTTTAACTGCTTGATACAAATATTTTTCCATCTCACCTTAATGCCACCGCCATCATGAATCTGCAAAGCAATAAACCCTTTACCCTGGCCTATCTTATCATCCTTAAGCTGCACCATCTGCTTTCCGTTCAGCCATGAAGTAACCACATCATGATCCGCTTTTATGCGCATATGGTTCCAGTCTGTTGCTTTCAATACTTTTTCACCTTCAGCTGTAGGTTTTACGAGCCATTCCCTGCCATAAGATTCATAAATACCACCAGTACTATGCATAGGAGGTGCTACTTCAACCTGCCATCCGCTGATTTTCGTGCCGTCGATATTTGAACGGATGAATACACCGCTGTTGCCATTCGCTTCAAGCTTGAAATCAAGATCAAGAATAAAATTGTCGTAATTCTTTTCCGTAGAAAGGTAACCGTATTTTTTATCAGGGCCGCTTTCACAGATAAGCTCACCATTCTCAACATACCATTTTTCTGTACCATGAATGTTCCAGCCTGTCAGATCTTTTCCATTAAAAATTTTTTTGAAGCCGGTCAAAGAAAATGACGTCATCATTACAAGAATACCCGATGCGATCAGTAAATATTTCATACGCGAATTAAATTTATCCATGAATATAGGGCAGAATTAATAAACACTGATACCGGAAATTACCGGGCATGCCCTGGATGATATAATGTTCACTCTGATTTTATCGCTTTGTATATCCTGCAGCCTGATAATTCGCTTGTGGCCAATAGTAGTTCCTTCCGCAACTGTTTTCCACTTATTTTTTTCCATGATGCCTATATTGAACCTGCTAACTCTCTGGCCCAGCCGTATATATTCCTCCAGCACCACATACCTGATGTTTGTATTTTTCCTGAGGTCTATTTCAATCGATGCCCGGTCTGTATGGTCATCTGTTGCCCAGTAAGTGTCTTTATTACCGTCGTTCAGCATAGCGGGAGAAAATTTTGGTAAATTTCCCCTGTACGATGATGCTGAAATGATAGCATCAGCTGCAAGGTCATAAGCAAATTCCCTGTTTAATATCGCCCTGAATCCTTTAAGCGACTCCACATCATTTTCATGCAGCAAACCACGTTTATCCGGGGGAACATTCAACAGGAGCAATGATCCTCTTCCAACCGAAGTGAGATAGATCTCAAATAATTTTTCCGGCGTTTTTACCAGTGAATCCTCACTGGCATGATAAAACCATCCCGGCCGGATGGATACATCAACTTCCGCGGGTATCCAGTTTTTTCCATCCGGAGCACCGGAAGCAAGCAGATTTTCAATGCCAGGCTTTCCTGCATATAATGTGTCGGCGGTTATTGGGTTCCAGTTGGTTTCACCGGCTTCGCCTCTTTCATTTCCCACCCAGCGCACGCCGGGACCAGCATCGCTGAAAAAAATTACATCAGGCGCCATTTTTCTCACAATGTCCATCGTAACGGGCCAGTTGTAATAAGTGCGGCCATTTATTTTTCTCATTTCATTTGCTCCTCCATAATAACCATCGCCCCCGTTGGCACCGTCGAACCACATTTCGGTAACCGCACCATAATCAGTGAATAATTCCTTCAGCTGGTTCCGGTAATAAGTAAGATATTGTTCCCCACCATAGTCCGGGTGATTACGGTCCCACGGTGACAGGTAAACGCCGAATTTCAGGCCATGCTTTTTACACGCATCAGAAACTTCTTTCACCACATCGCCCTTGTACGGACTATTCTTTACAGAATGTTCCGTGTATTTACTGGGCCACAAACAAAATCCATCATGGTGCTTGCACGTTAATATCACCATTTTAAAACCAGCATCTTTCAATACGGATACCCATTGATCTGCATTCATGGATGACGGATTGAAAACTGATGGATCTTCATTTCCATAACCCCACTCAAGACCGGTAAAAGTATTTGTGGTAAAATGAATGAAAGCGTTCATTTCCATGTCGTGCCATGCAAGCTGCGCCATCGTTGGAACCGGATAAACAGCTACAGGTGGTTTTACATCCTGGGCATTCAGCGGAAGTGCAAAAAGTACAATGAGTATAAGGGTAAATAATTTCATATATTATGTACTTTATATTAGTGCAATTATCCATAACATAGGGACGTTTGTCAAAACAATCCCTCATTAAAATAAACTTTCTTTACTCATTAAGATACAGAATCAGTGCTCATCCTGAAAATAGAGATCTGCCCGATTACACGATAATTGATAAGTTACAATGAAAATGCTTTTAAATTCGGTATCACTAACCAGGAAGCGTCATTCATAAACTGACGTTTCGTATCAAGAATTAAATTATTACAGGCAATGGCCATTAAATGCGTTGCAATTGATTATGAACCACTGGCGCTGCAGGTGATGAAGGGTTACATAGAAAAAACAGCTGCACTTCAACTTGTAAATGGTTTTGAAGATGCCGTTACCGCTGCGGAATTTTTAAGGAATTGTCCGGTTGATCTTTTATTTGTTGACATACAGATGCCTGACATCAATGGCCTTGACCTGGTGCGGTCAATAGAAAATAAACCACTGATCATTTTTAGTACGGCACAGCGCAAGTTCGCATTCGAAGGTTTAGAGTTGCAGGCAATTGATTACTTATTGAAGCCTGTAAGCTT
This sequence comes from Flavitalea sp., assembly GCA_035525775.1. Taxonomy (GTDB): domain Bacteria; phylum Bacteroidota; class Bacteroidia; order Chitinophagales; family Chitinophagaceae; genus Flavitalea. The sequence goes on along the minus strand of DATLDR010000251.1, from coordinate 6,145 downwards.
CGAGCGATTTACAAAAGCTGTGGCCAAAGCAGAAGAGTACTACAAATTTAAAAAATCGAGCCCGTCCAATGATGAATACCTGTACGTGTATTCGGAATACAAACTGGTGAAAATAGATCTTGACAACATTGAATTCATCGAAAGCCTTGAAGATTATATCCGCATACATATCAGCAATAGCAAGCCAATACTTTCACTGATGCCCCTGAAACGGGTGCTGCAAAAGCTGCCGCCATCAAAATTCCAGCGTGTTCATCGCAGTTATATTGTTTCTGTTAATAAAATAAAGGGCGTCGTCAATAAAAGAATCATTCTTGCGGCTGCCCAGGTTCCTGTAAGTGACAGCTATCTTAATGCGGTAAGGCAGTTAAAAAAAACTTTATAGATCGTGCTTTCTTAGGGATGCAAAAATCAAAATTTTACGCTTATTCATTATGCCGTTAATCTCCGGAAGGGGTAATTGTCTACGTTTTTTAGCGCGACAAATCGTAAAACCGGATATTAATGCACTCAATGGAAAAGCTGTACTTGTTAAACAGGTTATAAAAAAGTTACCTCCGCCCATAAAACAGGCTCATTACTGGTACGGATTAGATTATTTTACCTGGGCTTGGAGATTTTGAAAAAGCGGAGCATCATGGAAAGATTGCCATTGAACTTGAACCCTTGAGCTCCATATGTTACATTTTCCTGAACCGTCTATTGGTGAACGTTGATTTTATGCAAGTATAATTTATGGTGAAGTGCCTTAAACTTTGCAGGATCATTTTTGATCACTTTTCTATCGTAAGTCATGAGGCCGTTAACTTCAACTTCAACGTCTGTTGTTTGCGTATATACAGCAGCCGACAACCCTTTAGTGATCAGTTGATCAACTGTATCAATAAACAAAGAATATTTTGAAAACAGCTCGTCTGCCGTTTTAAAACTCTGGTAACCCCAGTTGTCTTTTTCCTGCCACACATGTCCGCTTACAGGTAAACCGAGCCCTCCGAATTCTCCAAGTACAAGAGCCAGCTTTTTTCCAAAAATTTCCGGGCTGGGCATTACAGGTTCAGGGTAATTATGAATGTCGATGATGTGATCTACATAAGAAAAGTTTCCGCCGCTGGCACTGTTTACCAGTCTTGACGGATCTTTTTCCCTTGTCCAGGCTGCTATTTCAGGGGTTTTGAATTGGCCCCATCCTTCATTGAAAGGAATCCATACAACGATCGATGGAAATGGATACAACGCATCGATAATATTATTCCAGTCTTTTTTATAATAATTTTCTGACGCCTCTGTTCTTTTTTTATCGTTTGCTTTACCGTCAACTGCAGGTCTTGAATCCCACCTGTTGCCAAGGTCACCACTGGGCATGTCCTGCCATATAAGCATTCCAACTTTATCGCAATGATAATACCATCGCGCGGGTTCTACTTTTATATGCTTGCGGATCATATTAAAACCCATTTCTTTTGTTTTATCTATATCATATATAAGCGCTTCTTCAGATGGAGCAGTATATAAACCGTCGGGCCACCAACCCTGGTCTAGAGGCCCAAATTGAAAAGTAAATTTATTATTGAGCAGCATTCTTCTGATTCCATTTTCATCGGTTCCTACAGAAGACTTACGCATAGCAAAGTAACTTTTTACCTCATCAATTTTTTTACCGTTCCTTGTAAGTGCTATTTTCAAATTATACAGAAATGGATCATCCGGCGACCATAATTTTACATTTTCAATTTTAAGAGCCGCTGGTTGACCTGGTGTGGTTGTTGCTTCAGCAATTTTAGCAGAGCCATCCCATGCACTGATCATTAATTTATCACCATCTTTTGCGTTTGCGGCATCTGCAATGATTGCTATTGACTGGTTATCGATATCAGGAGTTGGTTTTATTGTGGTGATATAGCTGTCAGCCACTGCTTCAATCCATACTGTTTGCCATATTCCGGTAACCGGTGTATACCATATGCCCTCAGGATCTTTTACCTGCTTACCTCTCGGTTGCGGACCTTCGTCCGTAGGATCCCATACGCTCACTGTAACGTCCTGCTCTCCTGTTTTCCTGATGAGTGAGGTTATATCAATAGTAAAAGGATCAAAGCCTCCTTCGTGCATGCCCGCTTCTTTATTATTAACATACACTTTGGTGCGCCAGTCTACCGCGCCGAAATGTAGCAGTATCCTTTTTCCTTTCATTTCCTTTGCAAGAGAAAACTTCCTGTTGTACCATAAGGTGCTGTCTTTGCCAACCAATCTTCCTACACCTGACATCGATGATTCAATGGCAAAGGGAACAAGAATTTTTCCGTTCCATGAAGATGCATTTTGTGCATCTTTTACAGTTACTGAATAATTCCAAAGGCCGTTCAAATTCACCCAGCTTCCACGCTCCATTTGCGGACGCGGATATTCGGGCAACGGGTGGTCAGGATCAACTTTTTCACTCCAAGGTGACGAAATTTTGCCAGGAACTTTATGCCATTGCTGGCTGAATGAAAATTGTGTGATGAAAATAAGAGCAAATAGTACGACTGAAGTTTTTTTCATGCTGTGAATTTATTAATAATAGCCAATACAAATAATGCGTTGAAGATTCAGGCAAGTGCACCATCCAGATCTCTGATGAGGTCATTCACATTTTCAAGACCAACATTCATTCTTATCAACCCTTCCCCTATACCTGATTTCTCCCGGTCCTCGCGCGACATGCCGGAATGCGACATAGAGGCCGGATGAGAAACCAGCGTATCAATTGTTCCGAGAGATACCGCCCGCACGCAAAGTTGAAGTTTGTTAATAAATCTTTTTCCTGCATCGAAACCTCCTTTCAGTTCAAAGCTGAGCATTGCACCGGCACTTCTCATTTGTTTCAATGAAATCTGGTGATCAGGATGTGATGGCAAGCCATTATAATGCACTTTTTCAACTGCCTTATGTGTCGATAAAAATCCGGCTATCCTGATAGCATTAGCCGAATGCTGTTCCATTCTCAGTTCCAGTGTTTTTATTCCCTGTATCAGTAAAAAAGCGTCGAAGGGACTGCTTACACTGCCAAGCAACTTACAGGTTTTCGCTGCTTTGTTATTCATGAATTCGATGTCCTTCCCTACAAGTACACCACCAATAGATGTACCATGGCCATTCAGAAATTTTGTTGTGGAATGAAAAATAAAATCAGCGCCGAATTTGAAAGGCTGCTGAAGGTAAGGTGTCGCAAAAGTATTGTCAACTGTTACCAGCAGGTTATATTGGCTGGCAATATTGCACAATGCTTCAATGTCTACACAGTCCATTGTAGGGTTAGAAGGCGTTTCAATATGAATGATACGGGCAGAAGGCGTTCTTTCTATTATCTGAATAAGTTCACTTGTATTCTTAAGGTCGCAGAAAACAGAATTTACACCCATTGACGGTAGAAAATCATGAAGAAATTCAAATGTGCCGCCATAGATTTTAAAGCCGGACAGGATAGTGTCGCCCGCTTTGACATTGGAAAGGAACATGGTGGCCATTGCTGCCTGTCCGCTCGCATGGAGTAATGCTCTTGCCTGTAACGGTTTACCATTTCCGTTAGTAAGGTTAAAACATTCCAGTGCGGCTACAACTTTTTCTGCTACCTGGCATGTTGGGTTACCGAATCGCGAATAAGTATATCCGGGCTCTTCGCCTGTAAAGCGCTTCATGCCCTGTTCGGCACTGTCGAAAGTAAAAGTAGAAGTAGCGAATATCGGCGTAAGGTGTGCGTGTTCCCATGATTGCTGCTGCGACGCATGAATAGCCACTGTACCCATGCTTTCATATCCGGTTGAAATATTCATGTGAGAAAGTTAACGCAAACCTGTTAACCGCGGTCTGTAAATATAGCTTATACAGGCTGTTGCTTTGGTAAAACAGGCCGTGAATTTAAAGCTGCAACACGGCAGTAACACAATAAAGAAGAAATTTTATTGTTATTAGCAGTTGACTGTGAAAGTCATGTTCCCCTGGTGGGAACATTCCAATCCTTATAAAAAACCGCCTTATGCACCCTAAATGTACCTTGTTTATTTCTGCATCATTTTTATTGATTGTATCTGCTTCAAGTTGTCGTGTTTACCACACAACCTCAACGCCTGCCCCACAGACGCAGGACAGAGTTGTTGTAGTAAAAGAACAACCCCGGGTAATTGTTATAAGACAGCAGCCGCAAGTGATTGTAGTAAATGACCCTCCAAATAGAGAAACAGCCATGAGACCCGAGATTGAAAGGCGCGAAAAAGAAAGAATAGAAAAAGAACGTACTGAAAAAGAAAGAGTTGAAAAACAGCGTCTCGAAAATGACCGCATCGAAAAGGAACGTGTAGAAAAAGAAAAGAAAGACCTCGATGAAAGATTTAAGGCGATTGCAGCACGCAGGGAGCAATTGCTGAAAGATAAGAGAGAAAAAGATGAGAGAGATGCCCGTGAACATGCACAAAAGGAAAGATTCGAAAAAGATAGAATCGAAAAAGAACGTTTAGAAAAAGAGAAGAAAGACAAAAAGGATAAAGAAGACAAAGAAGCTCATGAAAAAGCTGAAAAAGAAAAGAAAGACAAAGACGAAAAGGATAAGTTAGAAAAAGATAAGAAAGATAAAGAGGACAAAGAAGCCCACGAAAAAGCTGACAAAGAAAAGAAAGACAAAGACGAAAAGGACAAGTTGGAAAAAGAAAAGAAAAACAAAGAAGAAAACAACAAAGATGAGAAAATAAACACTGAGAAGACAAATAGTGATGACAAAGAAAAATCCAAGTCTGCCGACACCAAGCAAAAAGATAGTGAAGGAAGCATCAGAGGTAAAAAACTGAAATAAATAAATGTATCAAAAACACAAAGGGATCAGTAGAAACTGATCCCTTTCTTATTGCCATTAACGGTGCATATGAGAACACTAAACTTTAATGAAAATCTTTTTTCTGTACATCCAGTATAAAATCAACCACATAATTGTCAGTACAAACAAACCCTTGATCAAAGTAGAATAAGCATCTCCAAAAACCTGGTCGTAGTGACCGAGATGAACATACAGGGTTTTAGTGATGAAGCCGCCGAAACCATCAGCCAGTACATAAGCGGCAATGGAATTCATACCAATAACCATGAGGATAAAAAACCACTTCTTCTTGTCCTTTATATCAACGATCCAGTAAAAAGCCGCAAGCAAACTGAAGGCGCAACCTCCGCTGAACAGCACCCAAGCAGGTGTCCATATCCTTTTAACGATAGGGTTTATGCCTGTAAAGTGAACCAGCAATCCACCGGCAAGCAGGCAGGCGCCAATGATCACAAATCTTTTGGCCTTCTCTGTTGATACCCTGTTTGAACGAAGGATGTTGCCGGCTAATAAGCCTAATATCATGGTTCCGAGTGTAGGAATAAAACTCAGCGTTGAATAACCTCCTTCATTATAAAGGAATTTATTTTCACGCGGAAATAAGTTCAGGAACCATCTGTCAAATGCCCAGGCAAAGTTCTGGTTCTTGTTCCAGTGTGATAAAAATCCTGTGCGGTTATGCTCCCAGTCGGCCGGCACGCCTGTTTGTGCTACATTGGCAAGTTCAGGCGGTATGGTGTATGCAGCAAATGCCAGCCAGTAGGCTACAAGAATAACTATCAGCGCAATTATTTGTACTCTTTGTGATTTAAATCCAAGAATGAACAGGAACGTGTAACCAAGACCTATCTGGCTCAGGGTGTCCTCGAAAGTAAAATATGTTTGCTCTGCGTTTAGTGAACGAAGAAAAATTCCAAGCAAAATCAGTATGAGTGACCTTTTCATTGCAGAGCCGAGCAAGGTACTAAAGGCAGCCCCTTTAGCTTTACGGCTTGCGATGGAATATGGAAGCGCCACTCCTACGAGAAATGAAAACGAAGGCTGTATCAGATCATGAAGCGAGCAGCCTACCCAGGGAACGTGATCCTGGTTAAAATATAAAATTCTCCAGAATGTACTTGCAGGAAGCGATTCTGATACATGTCTTAATGAAAGTACTTCTGCCATCATCAGCAGCATAACAAATCCACGGTAAACATCTACTGATGCAACACGTTGCGGTGCAAACACAGAAGTGGAGTTGGTTTCAGAATTTTTAGGTGTAGTTGCAGCTAATGTATCTTTCATAAACAGCGTTAT
>DATLDR010000250.1:0-7796 GCA_035525775.1 Flavitalea sp. | reverse complement strand
TTCTACCGGTGCAACTACAGATGCAAATGGCAGATTTACTGTACGTGTACCAACAGGCAAAAATCAACTGGAAATCAGTTATGCAGGGTACACAAAACAAACAATCGGCATCGACAGGGGAAATTCAGTTAACCTTAAACTTTCAAAGGATCTTTCTGAATTGAGTGCTGTACAGGTTGTTGGTTACGGCGTTCAGAAAAAAAGCGACCTCACTGGTGCTATCAGCAGCATTAAAGGATCGGATCTTACGCAGATAGCCACACAACGTGTTGACCAGGCCATTCAGGGAAGGGCAGCAGGCGTACTTGTTTTAAATACCGATGGCCAGCCAGGCGGTAACACTACTATCCGTGTTCGCGGAATGAACTCTATCAATGGTGGTAATAACGCACTGATAGTGGTTGACGGATTGCAGGGTGGAAATCTGAATTCACTTAATCCTAATGATATCGAATCTATCGAGATCCTGAAAGATGCGTCTGCTACTGCTATTTATGGTGCACAGGGTGCAAACGGCGTAGTGCTGATCACCACTAAACTTGGTAAAAAAGGTAAACCGGTAATCGGCTATAATTATACTTTCGGTCTAGCGCAGCTGAGGAAGAAACTTGATATAATGAATGCCGCAGATTATGCTAAAACGGTTAACGCGTCTGTGATGACCAGGAACGGAAGTGGTGCTACTCCGGTTCCAATCTTTTCGGATGCGGAGATAGCCGATTATGAAAAAACTGGTGGTACAGACTGGCAGGATGTTATTTACCGGACTGCACCAATGCACAATCATGAGTTGTCTATCAGCGGTGGCACAGACAACCTTAAATACCTGGTATCAGGTGGTTATTTGGACCAGGATGGAATTCTTGTTAACTCAGGATATAAAAGATTTTCACTGCGCACGAATATTCTTGCAGACATTAATGACTGGGCATCATTTGGTTTGAACTGGGCGGGTACAAAAGAAAATGGAAACTCACCTCCATATGGAAGTGCTGACATCAGTTTTCTGGGAAACTCAGTGAACGTTGCTCCAAGATGGGCACCAACTGAACCTATTTACGATGAAAACGGCAACTACTGGGTACACAGGCCGGGATATGGACCTAGCGACACATGGAACCCGCTTGCAAGTGCTGTAGAGCCAAAAATTGACAACAATCTTGTCAGAAATAACCTTAATGCATACCTGAATTTCAAATTACTGAAGGGACTTTCATTAAAAGTAACTGGCGGTGCAAACATTGAAAATGGCAATAACGAAATATATCACAATCTGAAAACGTATGAGGGAAAACAGAATACAGGCCTTGCCGTAGTGTCTGCAAATACTTTCAGAAGATTTCAGAATTCAAACATCCTGACGTACGACAGGGAGGTTAACAAACATCATCTGACCCTCACAGCAGTAGCTGAACAGCAGTATTCAAAATTCAAGTTCAGCTCTATAAGGGCAAGCAAATTTACTGTTGATGCTACCGGCGCGTCGGATCTCGGTGGAGCAGGTTTATCAGTCCTTTCATCTGATGAAAATGAAAGAATTCTGAACTCTTATCTCGGCAGGATCAATTACGTGTATGACGACAAATACCTGTTAACTGCGAGCTACCGTGCGGATGGTTCATCAGTTTTCGGTGAAAACAATAAGTGGGGATACTTCCCATCTGCTTCAGTAGCATGGCGTGTATCACAGGAGGAGTTCATCAGCGACCTCGATATATTTACAGAACTGAAAATAAGAGCGAGCTGGGGGATCACCGGTAACCAGGCGATCAGTCCATACCAGACACTCGCGCGTGTAAGCTCCGGCGCAAATTATCCATACAATGGCGGAGAAGGAACCGAACTTGGTTTTTATATTCAGAATGCAGCGAACCCCAATCTTAAATGGGAAAGCACAGAACAAACAGATATAGGAATCGATTTTGGATTATTCAATGGCAGAATGAACGTAACCGCAGATTATTATTATAAGAAAACCACAGACCTTCTGATGCCACGAACATTACCTGGTTATACAGGTTTCAGCAACATCATCGATAATGTCGGTTCTATTCAGAATAAAGGTTATGAATTGACCATCTCCGGTGATCCGATGGTTGGAAAATTAAGATGGAACACATCATTCAATATTTCAACAAATAAAAACAAGGTTCTTGATCTTGGAGAAAATGAAAGGCTAGGTTATCGTACCACTAAAGGAGGATATTCTGTAAATACTCCGTTTATGTACCTGGTGAAAGGTGAACCTTTCGGGCAGATATATGGTTTTGTTTATGAAGGTGTTTGGGGAACCGATAAAGCGTCAGAAGCAGCTACATGGGGACAACTTCCCGGTGATCCAAGGTACAAAGATGTAAATGGTGATGGTGAAATAAACAAAAAAGACCTTACCGTAATAGGAAACTCGTTCCCGGAATTCATCTATGGATGGTCTAACCGTTTTACTTATGGAGATTTTGATTTATCTTTCCTGATACAGGGATCAAAAGGAAATGATCTTTTCAATATGGGTAGAATAAGGCTTGAAAATCCAGGTGAAGGATCAAGCGCACGTCTGCTGGACAGATGGACTCCAACTAACCAGAATACTAATGTGCCAGGATTTATTGATGCAAAAACCAGAGAAGAAGCAGGGCTCGAAAGTCATGTAAATATTCCTGACCAGAGGATCTCAAGATGGGTGGAAGACGCTTCTTATGTAAGGTTGAAAAATATAATGCTTGGATACAATCTGTCTCAGTCACTTACACGTAGATATAATATCAAAAATCTGAGAGTTTTTGTAAGCGCAACTAACCTTGTAACTATAACTGATTACACTGGCTATGACCCTGAAACAAGTGCTTATAACTCAAATGATGCACAAATAGGTGTTGATTTCAGCAACTATCCGCAATCTAAATTTTATAACATCGGACTTAACCTGTCATTCTAAAAATACCGGATCATGAAAAATATCAAGTCTTATCATTTATTGCTGATTGCAGTAGTGATCACTGCAATCTCCTGTAAAAAGCTGGCAGAAAAACCTGCCAGTTTCGTAGAGCCGCAGAATTTTTATACAACACCTTCACAGATAGAAGCCACATTTGCGGGTGCCTTGAACCGTGTTTGGGATTATTGGGGGGGATATGGTTACGGCATGGGAAACTTTATAAACGATGACCAGTACGATGGTGGTGACCTCATTATTGGAAACAACCATGGAAGTGATTTGTGGAGTGCACATTACGCTGCTATACTCAATTTGAACAACGCCATCAAATCAATAAATTCAGGCAGCCTTGCCTCAAGTGCAAGCCAGGAAGAAATTGATCAGTTGTTGGGCCAGGCTAAATTCATCCGTGCATGGAACTACTTTATGCTTGTAAGAATGTTTGGTGCTCTCCCGTTGATTACAGAAGACACTCAAGATCCTACAACAGCAGACATTAGCCGTACACCTATAGCCGATGTATATACGTTCATCGTAAACGATTTCAATGAAGCCATTACAAAGCTTCCTGCCAAATGGGCTGACTTTCCCGGAAGGCCAACAAGTGGTGCTGCGAAAGGTTTACTTGCGAAAGTTTACCTCACTATGGCAACATATCCGTTAAAAGATGTAAGTAAATTTGCTTTGGCGGCTGACCTGGCCAACCAGGTGATTCAAAGCGGTGATTATTCACTTGTTCAGGATATCAACAACGTTTTCAGTATTTCTACAAAGTATGGTCCTGAAATGATGTGGAGCTTTAACTCTAATTATGCTGACATCAACACCGATCCGCAAATATACCGTCCTGGTTTACTGGATGGTTGGGGCGACTTCAGGGTGCAGATAGAGTGGGAGCAGGCTGTTCCGGAAACTCCGCGCAAGAATGCATTTGTTCTTACTGAACTGGATGGTAAAAATTATAAAGATTGGGAATCTGACCAGACACCATTCATCAAAAAGTTCATGTACGATAACCAGGACGATTATAATAATTATTCATCCATCATGAACATGCCTATCATCAGGTATGCTGATGTGTTGCTGATTTACGCTGAAGCAGCTAACGCCGTGAATCATGGTCCTACTCAGGCAGCTGTTGATGCAATTAATCTGGTCATAGACCGTGCAAACGGATATGCTCCCATAGCAGAGCATCCATTGCTCACTACAGGTATGACTGAAGCTGATTTTGATGCTGCTGTTATTGAAGAACGCAACCAGGAGCTTTGCTTTGAATATGATCGCTGGTTTGATCTGGTAAGAAAAGAAATTCTTGAAGAAAAAACTATTCCGGTATACAAGGTCAATTTTTCAACCGACGATTACCTGTTCCCGATACCTGATGCAGATATCGAACTGAATAAATCATTGCAGCAGAATCCAGGATATTAATTAATAAGCGCTTTGCATCTACACGAGGGCCTGGAGAAATCCGGGCCCTTTATTTAAGTATCTATCTGACTATGATGGGGGTGAAGACATTTTGCCCAAAAATCAAATGTGAGCTTCAATATGGATCTTAATTCTCCTATTTCAGAAGGCTTCTGAAAAAAACCTTGTGCCGACAGTTCATAAGCCATCGTAACAAAACGTGCCTCACCTGAGGTGGAAAGAAAAATGAAGGGTACACTTTTCTGTTTAAGATAAGGTGTTCGCTGGATTTCTTTAAGCAGTTCAAGCCCATTCATCTTAGGCATATTCACATCGCATAATATTATGAAAGGCTGCTCGTCTGTAGTTTCCAGGTACTTCAGCGCATCAACACCATCAACAAAAAAACGAAGCTCATGTTCACTCCTCAATTCAATGGCTAATTCTCCTAAAAGTTCACGGTCGTCTGAATCATCATCGATAATAACGATCGGTAGTTTTTGCAACATAAAGCCAAAGATAATATTGTTGATTTAGTTTTTAAGCTCTTCAGCATGTTGTGGCGGGAGTTTGCTAACATCCTTCTCGACCTCTGTCTGCTGCACATGTACTGCGTATTCTGCAGGTTCTATATGCCCCCCATATGCCTCGGTATACACCTGGGTGAATTCTGCACCTATATACAGGATAACTGCACTGTAATAAATCCATACTAGCAATACTACTATTGAACCCGCTGCTCCATAAGTTGATTCCGTTGCGGTTTGCCTTATGTACAATCCTATAATATAACGGCCAATCATAAAAAGCAGCGCGGTAAATATGGCACCAGTTCTTACATGCTTCCATTTGATTTTTGCATCGGGAAGAAATTTAAACATCATACCGAAAAGTACAACCATCACAATGAAAGTGATCAGCAGGTTAAGCGCGTACATAAGAATTTCCGCAATCCCGCTGAACCGCTGACTGATTACTTCCATCAACGCTTCCACTGCGCCGTTAATTACCAGTGTTACGATCATCAGGAAACCAAGCGATATGATCAGTGAAGATGATAACAACCGGTTTTTGAGAAAAGCAACCCATCCTTTTTTTGGTTTTGCTTTTAACTTCCAGATCATGTTGAGAGAGTCTTGAATTTCGATAAATACTGATGTGGCACCGACCACCAGCGTTACTATACTTATAACAAGGGCAAAATTTGTTTTACCGGAAAAAGTTACATTTTTTATGATCTCCTGGATCTGTGCTGCGGCAGATGCACCCAGCAGACCGTTCAGCTGACCGAAAACTTTCCCCTGTATGGCCTCGCCGCCATAAAAAATGCTGACGAGAGACATCATCAGCAATAGAAGCGGTCCTATCGAAAATATAGTATAATATGCAAGGGAGGCACTAAGTTTAAGCCCTTTATCTTCACCAAATCCATTAAATGTTGCTAAAAGTACCTTTGGAAGCTTTTTAAAGAATTGCGTGTTGATTCGTTTTGCCATGAATCTTAATTTATGACCCAGATATATATAAAAAACATACCCTGAATTATATGGACAATGGAATAACATTTGTGTTATATCGTCGTTTTGTGAATACAGACATAAATCGATACCTATGGAATTGACGCATCCCAATTACAGCTTTGCAAAAAGCAAGGAAGAGCTGCAGGAAGAAGAAAATCCTTTACCTCGTGCCGTATCGAGATCAAATTCCTTTCAACTACTCGACGGAGAATGGCGTTTTGAAATAGATACAGTAGATAGAGGTCTGCGAGATGGATGGCACCTTGGCCATCATTATACGCATGTTGCCCTGTGGCCGGGATCTATTGAAAAGCACATGGAGGAAGCAAAGGTGCAGGAAGCAGGTGTTAAATCGTGGCACGACAGGATTGTAGCGTGGTATGAAAGAGAATTTACATTATCCGAATACCTTCATCCGGAAACCCATAACATGTGGCAGCTTTCTTTCGGCGCCTGCGGATATGAAACAAGAGTATGGATAAATGGCAAGCTGATAAGAACGGTGGAAGGTGAAGAAGTGCATATTGGAGAATACACCTCTTTTTCTTTTGAATTACTGCAGGAAATTTTACGGCCGGTTAACCGTATCACTGTGCGCATAGCCGATACCATGGATGCTAATATACCACGTGGCAAACAGGAATCATTTGTATATAAACGCGGTGGCATATGGTATCAGACTTATACAGGTGCCGTTCGCAGCATCTGGCTTGAGCAGGTAGAACGCAACAGGCTTCGTTCGAGGGTGGGTGTGGTGAGTATTGTGGAAGACCAGCTCGTTCGCTTTAATCTTACAACAAGAATTCATGATCCGGGGTCATATACAATCAGGTTAAATGTATATGAAAGAAAGCAGGATGAACTACTTGCCACTGCCGATTTTCCTTTGCTCCTCGAAGAGGGGCAAAAGCAACAGCGTGTGGTAATGGAAGTACCGGGGGCAAAATTATGGTCGCCGCAATCACCGACATTATATCGCCTGGTAGCACAGCTGATAGACGAAAATGGTTTTGCGTCAGAAATAGAAACACGTTTTGGACTGCGAAAAATTGAAGCGCGTGGTTCAAAGATTTATTTAAATAATGAACCTGTTTACATGGATGGAATTCTTTATCAGCCCGGCAATGCGAGCTATGAAGAAATTCACCGTCACATGCATGCGATGAGAGAGCTTGGATGCAATCTTGTACGTATTCATATCGCAGGTGTTGATCCAAGAATTTATAACCTTGCCGACAAAATGGGAATGCTCCTCTGGGTAGAAGTACCTAGTCCGCATCACTCGAGTCATATCAGCCGTGCAAATCACCGTGAAGAACTTTTAAGAATGCTCGCCCTTATTGAAACACATCCTTCAGTGATTATATGGAGCTTATATAACGAAGACTGGGGTGTGCAGGACATTGCGACAAATCATGATACCCGGCAGTATGTAATCGATATGTATCACTACATGCATATCAACCATCCTCAGTTCCTGGTGGTAGATAATGACGGATGGCAACATATTTCATCTGAGGGAAGACTTAAGTCTGATCTTCTCACTGCGCATCTCTATACTCCGGAAATAAAAAAATGGCAAGAGCTTCTTGGAAAGCTTGTAGACGGCCAGCTCAATGGTGTTGCAGCTTATCCTCTTGTAGTGGGTGATCCATTTTTTTACAGAAAGCAGGTACCCATCATAGTTAGTGAATGGGGCGGATTTGGTTTTGTTAATTACGGCGGTCCACAGGATGCGAATGAACAGGCAAAACAGATAATGCTTTTCAAACAGGAATTACGCAAGTATGCACTAGCTGGAGATGTATATACACAGGCAACAAATATTGAAGAAGAAAAAAATGGATTAATTGATGAGCACAGTGGAGAATTGCGTGTACCACCCGGATTACTAAAATCATCACTTTAATCCTCCCCATTTTGACCAT
>DATLDR010000247.1:0-5906 GCA_035525775.1 Flavitalea sp. | reverse complement strand
TTACAATTGCATCCCTGAACTTTTCAAGTTCAAGCTTTATCGCATTTACTTCGGGTACATGTGGCGTAGCAACTGCAATCGTTTTTGTTTCACCACCGGCTGTTTCGACGTCGAATGTAAATGCGTTAAGATCATCTATTGTCTTAAGCCGTATGATCTCAGTTTTCTTATTAAGGAAATCTACTCCTATATAAGCATCCTTCTGGAAAAGCCTCATCTTTCTCATTTTCTTCATCGATATCCGGCTTGAAGTAAGGTTAGCCACGCATCCGTTGTTGAATTCGATACGCACGTTGGCAATGTCGGGGGTTTCAGTCATAACAGTTACACCGTTTGCAGCAATGGATCTTACTTCGCTTTTCACTAGACTCAGAATGATATCAATGTCATGTATCATAAGATCGAGAATAACACTTACCTCCGTGCCACGCGGATTGAACTGAGCCAGCCGATGCACTTCAATGAACATAGGGTTCAATTTTTGTCCTTCAATAGCCAGGTAAGCCGGATTGAACCTTTCCACATGTCCTACCTGCATTTTTATATTCGATTCACGTATTAATTTAAGAATTTCCTTTGCTTCGTCCATCGTGTGGGCAAGAGGTTTTTCTACAAATACATGTTTGCCTTTCCGGATCGCTTTTTTACAAAGATCAAAATGAAAATTGGTGGGTGCAACTATGTCTACAGCATCTACTGCATCAATGAGTGTACCGGCATCAAGGAACCGTGCAAGCTGGAATTTTTCACTTACTTCCTGGGCCATCACATCACTGGGATCGTAGAAGCCAACAACAGCAACATCACTTATCTGCTGCCAGTTGGCAAGGTGATATTTGCCCAGGTGACCCACACCAAAGATCCCGACTTTAAGCATAAGATATTTTATGCGGCCAAAGATAAGCGAATGAAATACCAATTACTATTGCGCTAAAATATCTATCAACATATTATTAACTTATTGTTGAAATCTATTTAATGAAATTCCATGCGTAATTTCGTAAATTGTAGAAGAGATGTAGGACAAAGCGGCACCCTACGAAGATTGTGAATTGTAAACTAAACAGACATCCTTGACAGAAACTATCATTAATCTCGAAACCGTTAACCCAATTGAGTTTTTCGGTGTTAACAATGGCAAACTGGATATATTAAAAAAGAAATTTCCCCTTTTAAAAATACTCTCACGAGGCACACAGCTGAAGCTTAGCGGATCTCCCGAACAGGTTGATACAGCAAAGGAAAAGATAGACCTGATCGTTCAATACCTGCAACGCAACGGCCACATGAGTGAAAACTATTTCGAGCAGATTCTCGGCGGAGATGATGCTGAGATGGTGGACAATTTCAGAGAACGTAACCCGCACGACATCCTGGTTTTCGGACCCAACGGCAAATCAGTTCGCGCGCGCACTGCGAACCAAAAACGGATGGTTGTGGAAGCCGACAAGAACGATATTGTGTTTGCTATCGGCCCTGCGGGAACCGGTAAAACATACACGGCTGTTGCGCTTGCTGTGCGGGCTCTTAAAAATAAACAGGTGAAGAAAATCATTCTCACACGGCCTGCTGTTGAAGCAGGTGAGAGCTTAGGATTTCTTCCCGGCGATCTGAAAGAAAAGATCGACCCGTACCTGCGGCCATTATATGATGCACTTGATGACATGATACCGGCAGATAAACTCGGATATTACATGAGTACCCGCGTGATCGAAATTGCACCGCTCGCATATATGCGTGGCCGGACACTTGATAATGCATTCATCATTCTTGATGAAGCACAAAATGCTACCGACCTGCAGATAAAAATGTTTCTTACCCGTATAGGTGCAAATGCCAAAGCAATTATTACTGGCGACCTTACCCAGGTGGATCTTCCGAAAAATCAGAAGAGTGGACTGGAGAAAGCTGCACGCATACTAAAAAATATCGATGGCATCGCCCATATAACACTTGATGAAGAAGATGTGGTGAGACACAGACTTGTTAAAGCGATCATTCGCGCATACGACAAGGAACACCATAAGGATGAAGTGAAAAGTTAAAAGTGAAAAGTGGAAAGTCTAAGTTATAAGTCAAAAGTCAAAAGTGAAATATCAACTTATTCACAGCTTACTTTTGATTTTTAACTTATAACTTTTAACTTAATGGCGCATCAAGCGGCATTAGCTGCTTTTGCACTATTTTTGAATCATGAGATTCATTTACATCCTGTTCGTGTTCATTACAGCTTGTAGATTAGGTGGCGGGTATGAAAAAGCTGAAAACGCTCAGGACGCAGGTCGCGAATTTATCCGGGCCACCCTTGAAGGCGATCACCAGAAAGCTCGATTTTATCTGTTACAGGATACCACTAATCTACTTCTGATAGAAAAGCAACAGCAGAATTACCAGCATCTCAGCATGGAAGAAAAACGGCAGCACAGGGAGTCGAATATCAGGCCGATTACGATTAAGAAAATCAACGACTCTACTACTAGTTATCAGTATTACACTACTTATAATCAAAAGGATACTACTACAATTAAAATTGTAAAAGAGAATGGCGACTGGCTGGTAGATTTGAAGTCGATTTTAACGAGATGAGGCTTGAAACGAAATGAACTTTTAACCTTGTCGTTTTGCCCTCTGACCTCTGCTTTTACATTTTGCCTTAAATTTCACTTACTTTGCAGCCATGTTGAATGTAACACATCCATGGCATGGCATATCACCCGGAATTAATGCACCACGGGTGGTAAATGCCATAATTGAAATTCCGCAGGGATCACGTGCAAAGTATGAGATTGATAAGGAAAGCGGTCTATTGAAACTTGACAGAATAATTTTCTCCTCATTTTACTATCCATGCAATTACGGCTTTATCCCCCAAACATATGGCGGCGATAAAGACCCTCTCGATATACTTGTTATCACTTCAATGCCCGTTCAGGCAATGTGCCTGATGGAAGCAAAAGTTCTTGGTGTAATGCATATGGTAGACAGTGGTGACGCAGATGACAAGATCATTGCAGTTGCAGCTAACGATCCCAGCGTAAGACACCACAACAACTTGGAAGAATTACCAAAACATTTCTTCGACGAACTGCGTCACTTTTTTGAAGAATACAAGAAGCTCGAAAATAAGACAGTTAAGGTTGATGAACTCGGGGACAAACATACGGCACTGAATGTTATTGATGATGCGATTAAATTTTACGCAGACACGTTCAGAAAATAATTATGAAAATATCAAGTATGGATTACCAGGTCGTTATCATACTCATCCTGATCGGCCTGGCCGCCGGTGTATTAAGCGGTCTTGTTGGCGTTGGAGGAGGAATTATTCTTGTACCCGCACTCGTATACTTTCTTCATTACAACCAGCACCAGGCACAGGGCACATCCCTGGGTGTGCTTACCTTCCCTGTTACCTTACTCGCATTCCTTTCTTATTACCGCGACTGCGTTAACACAAACTCACCGATTGAACTGAATGTAATTCTGATCATCGCCGCTGGCTTTATCGTAGGAGGTTTTTTAGGCAGTTTCGTTGCCATTAAGATCGACCAGCAAACACTCAAAAAACTATTCGCATTAATTCTTTTTTATACGGGCATAAAAATGCTTGACTGGGATAAGGTAATCGTAAATTGGATGAAACATTTATTTACTTAAGTGCCCGACAGGTATACGCATATTACAGATGAGCAGCTACTCAATAACTTTTATAACGACAGGGATAACCAATGGCTAGGAATTTTATTTGAACGATACACACTCCTGCTGTTTGGTGTGGCGATGAAATACCTGAAGAACGAAGAAGAAGCAAAAGATGCCGTGCAGCATGTTTTTCTGAAAGCGATTACTGAACTGAATAAATATCCTGTACAGTTTTTTAAATCATGGCTGTACATGATAATAAAAAATCACTGCCTGATAAAAATCAGGCAGCGGCAAGACAAAATAAGTACCAGTATCAATGAACAGCAGATACCTGACGATTCAGATCCCGCAGCGCTTCATCAGCATATTGAGAAAGACAGGAAACTGGAACTAATGAGCAGCAGCCTTGATGAACTTAACCGGGAGCAGAAACAATGTGTAACTTTATTTTACCTGGAGAAGAAGTCGTATCAGCAGATAGCTGAAGAAACAGGTTACACGGTGATGCAGGTGAAAAGTTATATTCAGAACGGCAAAAGAAATCTTAAGGTGATGCTGCAGAAAAAGATCAGCAATAAATGAGCGTTCACTATGCGTGAAGAACTCCTCAACATATTATCTGATAGTAACAAGGATATCGACAACCAGAAACTGATGGATTACATCAGCGGAGCGCTTAATGCTGAGCAAAAGCATGAAGTAGAGAAATGGATGCTCGATAACCCTTTATTGAATGAAGCTGTTGAAGGGTTGCAGAGTGCCAATGCTCAAAATATTCCGGCTTCGGTTGAGCAGATCAATAATACCCTGCGTAAATATCTGCAGCAGAAAAAAAAGAAGAGGGAAAGAAATTTATTTCCGTTCAATCTGTGGACTTACGTCGCTTTGATTTTTATTCTGGCTATGGCTGTGGTGGTTTATATGTTCTTGCACAGGATGAGATGACCTGATATTTCGTGCAAAAATTCGAAAAAACATTCTCGTTTCTCGATTCTCGATTGTCGCTTACTGATACTGTATATACACCGGTCTTGGCTTCAGCTTCAATAACTCTTCGGGTGTCATTAATCTAGCCTTTGATCGGATTACATCATTCTTATAAAATAACTTAAATCCGGTGAACTGAACCGGTTCACGGTAAATGTAAGTTTTGTAAGTATTGATCTTTCGAGCAGGTTCACCCCATCCATCCATGTGCATCACAATCTGCACTTCAGGCATCGTTTTGATATTTTTATAATTGGTTACACCTCCCTGTGTGAAGCGATGCACAACAACTATTTTCGGAGGAAGATTATTTTCTTTTACAACCTTTGCCAGATAATTGGAAACGAAATTGATATCTGAAGCATCATATACTCCTACAACCTGTCCTGGGTTATGACCCGTTTTCATTGAAAATTCCGGATCCATTCCAATGTGCACATTTGGTAGTTTGAGGTACTTTTCAAATTCTGGCAATTCACTCTGGATTGTACTCTTACCCACCTGTATATCGAGGAATACTATCGCGTTGATGTCTTTGGCCATGCTGAGCACTGAATCGATCTGGTGAAAAGGCATTCTCAGCCTGTATTTGCCGGCTTTCCCGGGTGATTGTTGTGCAGTTACTGCTATATAATGCAGCGCAGGCTGAAGTTCAAGTGTTGAATCCGCTTTTTTCCATTTAGCCATCTCACCTTTAAGCTTTTCCAGCATCTGCTTCCTGGGAAGTTCTCCGAGTATACCCATTTGCTTTGAATAGAGATTACCATAAAAAGCAATAATAGTTTTAAATGGAAGGATCGCCCCGGCAAGCGGATAAGCCGACCTTACAGGCCACCTGCCTGAAGAATCTCCATTGAGCATGTGCTCCATCTTGGTATTGAACAAGACGGTATCAAGTACAGGTGAAGAACCGTAAGAGGATGCCAAGGAATCTCCATCAGCGTTAACAGGTTGTATACCATTGGTATCTTTTCTGGTTCTGCCTTCTTCTGCGTGGGCATTATCCTGCGATAAACACGAGGCAAGAGACGACATCACAAGAACAAAGGTTGATACGATAGCTATAGGGCTTTTCATAATGCATGATTCTTTATGCGCGAAAATATCAGAATTTTCTTAACGGATATCAGCACTTAATAGTATAAAAAAAAGCCTCCGTTTTACCGGAGGCCCTAAATGATCTTATTTCATTCCTACGCCGGAATTACCCGGATCAGGTACAATGGGTATTTCTCAGCTTACATTGTGAAGCACCCCTTTTGAAAAAAGATCTC
>DATLDR010000017.1:0-30892 GCA_035525775.1 Flavitalea sp. | reverse complement strand
ATTTTTCTGGCGCCTTTAAAAGCGTTCATCATGATATCATTGTCAAACGTCTCGTTAGTTCCTCCTCCGGCTGTCGTTTTGACGAAATAGCCTTTCTTTTTATTATCTTTCAACGTGAGATTAATCGTTTTTGATCGCTTTCCGTCATCTATTCCGCTAAAATCTGCCTGCTCACTCTTTTTATCAAACACCTGCACTTCCTTTACCGCATCTGCCTGCAGATTTTTTATCACTACCGCCGGATCGTCAGAAAAAAATTCTTCGCCATCAACAAGCACTTTATTTACTTTCTGTCCCTGGGCTGTAATTTCTCCATTACGGTTCACCGTTATACCTGGTAATCTTTTCAATAATTCCTCCACGGCAGCACCTTCACGAACAGCAAAGCTGTCAGCTCTGTATTCGAGTGTATCACCTTTCATTCTTATTGCGGCAATCTGTTGCTTAATGATCACCGTTTCCAGTAACTGACTTCTTTGAGTGAGGGGTATGTTGCCAAAAACAAACGCTGTTTTCGATGAATCTTTAGTGTAATCCAAAAAATCTGCATATCCGGGATAAGTGATGAGAATAATATTATTATATGATTTGAGGTTGGAGATAGAAAAGCTGCCATCTGCTTTTGTTCGTACAAAACTAATTAAAATTGAGTCCGAAGGTCTGATAACACTAACAACAGCATTGTGGAGTGGTTTGTTTTCACTGGTATCAATTACTGATCCTGATATTTTATATTGCTGTGAGTAAGCAGCTCCACTAATCAGCAACAGGATGACCAGGAAGAGTTTTGGCATGGAAGCAGGTTCTTCAATGAATATAATCACATTATTTTTTACGTAATTCCAAATGTCAGTATTTGCAAATTGTTTAACACTTAAATTAAAAGGTTGTGTAAACAGAAATATTGAGGCCAGTGCTGTGAGTTTCGTAAATTACTATTCCTTTACTAACAGGGTAGTTTATGAGAAATACTTTATTGCTCCTTTTTTCAATTTATTCCTTTCTGCCATCATTTGCTCAAATCAAACCACCTTCCGCTGAAGTTCAGATCAAAACAGCACTCATGGCGGCCCCGTCAAGTAAACGGGACAGCGCTACCGTATATGGATATTCAGAAAACAATGAACTGTTGGTACTTAAAAAAGGTACAAATGAATTGATTTGTGTCGCCGACGACCCGTCTCAACCTGAATTTTCTGTGGCCTGCTACCATAAAGACCTTCACGCATTCATGCAACGGGGTCGCGACCTGAGAAAAATGGGCCGTACAAATCAGCAGGTATTCGATGAGCGTGAAAAGGAAACAAGATCCGGCAAGCTCATCATGCCGAAACAGCCGTCAACCTTAATTGTTGTATCAGCAAAAGAAGCAGATTACAACAAAACTACAGGCGAGGTTAAAAATCCCTACATGCGCTCTGTTGTGTATATTCCATATGCAACCGCGGAAAGTACTGGCCTGCCTTTAAAGCCGGAAGCACCGGGTATGCCATGGATAATGAATCCTGGTACTCATGGAGCACACATCATGATCAATCCACCAGAAACCGCAAAGAAGTAATCTGTTATGCCGGCAATATCATTAAAAGAAATTTCAACACGCGCGCCTAAGGAGTTTGAAAAGATTGAAACGAAAGAAAAATTCGAGAAGATGCTTGTTGAGATGGACGAACTTCAGAACCTCCTGTTTGCATCAGCTACATACTCATTACTGGTAGTGATCCAGGGGATGGATGCAAGCGGTAAAGATGGCGCCATCCGCAATGTATTCAGTTCTTCGAATCCTCAGGGAGTATCGGTTACTTCTTTTAAAGTTCCGACAGAAGAAGAGTTAGCCCACGATTTTCTATGGCGCATACATAGAAACTCGCCGCGCAAAGGAATGATTCACATCTTCAACCGGTCGCATTACGAAGACGTGCTGGTAACACGTGTTCATAAGTGGTGCGATGATGAAACGGCGAACAGGCGCATGAAAGCCATCAATCAGTTCGAAGATCTGCTCACCGTACATAACAACACCCGCATTTTAAAATTTTACCTGCATGTTTCTGCTGATGAACAGATGAAGCGCCTGAAAGAAAGAATGGATGACCCTGCTAAAATGTGGAAGTACAATGAAAAGGATTTCAGTGAAGCAGCTTTGTTCAACGACTATCAAAAAGTGTATGAGGATTGCTTTGAAAAATGCAATAACATTCCATGGATCATTGTTCCGGCTGATCAAAACTGGTACAAAGAATACGTGATGCTTAAAGCCATCCTGGAAACTCTCAGATCATTGGATATGGAGTATCCCGGATTAAAAAAATCATAGACCATAGTGAGTCATACTTCAACAAAGTCTCCATCAACGCTTTCGATTGTTCTTGCTTTTGCCGTCGTATACATTGTCTGGGGGTCAACTTATTTTTTTATCAAGGAAGCGCTTACCGGATTTCCGCCATTTCTTCTTGGCGCCATCAGGTTCGTGATCGCAGGTGTGATCATTTTAGGATGGGCGATGCTCAAAGGCGAAAATATATTCGACTGGAAACTCATCCCGAATGCTGCAGTGAGCGGTTTGCTGATGTTGTTTATCGGAAACGGAATGGTGATATGGGTTGAGCAAACGTTGCCGAGTGCTATGGCAGCGATCATGGTTTCGTCGGCCGCGTTCTGGTTCGTAATTCTCGATAAACCTAAATGGAAAATAAATTTTTCAAATTCTAATACCATACTCGGGTTGGTATTCGGTTTCATCGGCGTAATCCTTTTATTCTGGGATAAGATCTCTGGAAAATCCATTGCGGGCGACAAAGAAGCATTAGGATTGCTGTTATTGAGCTTTAGTGTAATTGGATGGGCCGGTGGTTCGTTGTATTCTAAATATTTTACCTCACGCGGATCAACATTAGTAAATACCGGCTGGCAGGTTACTATTGCAGGACTTGCGTTTATTCCCGGTGTATTTTTCCTTAATGAACCTGATCATTTTCATTTAAACAGCGTATCAGGCTTTGCATGGTTTTCATTGGCTTACCTGGTGCTGATGGGATCTATTGCCGCTTACAGCGCATATGTTTGGCTGCTTACTGTTCGTCCTGCCACACAGGTGAGCACGTATGCTTATGTAAACCCCGTAGTAGCTGTTTTGCTGGGGATCATTTTTGCTGAAGAAAAAATCACATTATTTCCGGTACTTGGGCTAACAGTAATTCTTGGAAGTGTTTTATTGCTCAATTTATCAGCTTATAGAAAACGGCAGACGGCAGACAGCAAACAATAATAAAGTTATCTTATCTGTCCATTTCCCTCGATCACCCATTTTTCTGTAACCAGCTTTTCTAGTGCAAAAGGCCCGCGTGCATGAAGTTTTTGAGTAGAAATTCCGATCTCAGCGCCAAGCCCGAATTCCTCACCATCAGTAAACCTTGTTGAAGCATTAGAATATACTACTGCGGCATCCACTTCATGAATAAATCGCCTGCAGGCTTCTTTGTTTTCAGAAACGATGGCTTCCGAATGCCTCGTGGAATAGGTGTCGATATGCTCAAGCGCTTGATCAATACCATCAACGATCTTGACCGCGCATTTCAAACTTAGAAATTCTTTGCCGAAATCTTCCGCCTTTGCTTTACTCAAATGTGAGTATCCGTTCAGCAGGTCATATGATTCATTGTCTGCAAATATCTCAACATCATATTTTTCAAACTCAGGCTTTAACCTGGTCAAAAAATTACCTGCTACTTTTCTGTCGATCAGGATGGCATCAGCTGCGTTGCACACTGACGGTCTGCTCACTTTGGCGTTCACTACAATATTCACTGCCTTATTTATATCAGCATTGCTTTCCACATAAACATGGCATACTCCTGCGCCGGTCTCTATCACAGGAACGAGACTGTTTTTCCTTACATACTGGATAAGGCTGTCAGAGCCGCGGGGGATAATTACATCAATGTATTTTGTTGCCTTAAACAGATCATCAACAACTTCGCGTGCTACCGGTAGCAGTGTCACCACATCGCTGTCAACATCATTGATCTTCAATACTTTTTTAATCATGCTCACAGCTGCCTCATTGGAGTGTTCTGCTTCACTGCTTCCTTTCAGTACACATGCATTGCGGCTTCTTAAACACAATGCTGCAATGTCGAATGTTACGTTCGGACGCGATTCATAAATTGCTCCGATAACTCCGAGCGGCACTGCAATTTTCTGAAGATTTAATCCATTGGGGAGCGTACGTTGTTCAATAATTTTGCCGGTAGGGTCGGGGAGGTTGGCTACTTTTCTTATGCTGTCAGAGATCGCTTTGATTCGTTGTTCGTTCAGCATCAACCTGTCGTTACGCGGATTATCGGAAGATTGCTTTGAAAGATCTTTTTTATTAGCTTCCAGTAGTGCTGCACGGCTGGCCATGAGTTCATCAGCAAGATTGTACAAAATATTTCGGATCTGTTCATCACCTGCATTCTGAATGCTCATCGCTGATTTGTGCGCAGATTTAAGTATATCGTTAATCTGATTCATTAATGTGTTTTTATTTGCCCATTGCCTTTTGCCCTCTGCTTAAAACATCACAATATCATCCGCATGTGCAGCCAGTACATTTTTCTCTTTTAAATGCGCTGCTATTTCCTGCGCACGCATCTTTGTTTTAGCCACTCCCAGAATATTTCCATCCTCATCCATCAGCTGAATCACCTCACCCGCAACAAATTTTCCTTCAGCTTTTGTGATGCCTACTGTAAGTAAGCTTTTTCTTTCATGTAAAGCCTTAGCGGCGCCCTTGTCAACATGTATTGTTCCTAAAGTTACGGAACCGCTAGCCAGCCACTTCTGCCGTGCGCCAAGATTCGATTGCTGCGGCACAAAGTACGATCCGTTCTTTCCTTCAAGTGCCGACCTTAACGGCTTGTTTCCATTCAATCCGCATATAATTACATTGATGCCGAGTGAGGTAGCTAGTCGTGTAAATGTAAGTTTTGAAATCATTCCCCCAAGTCCTGCGCCACTCTTCTCTGTACTTACGTATTTCAGCACCGACGCATCAACTTTTTCAATTCTGCTGATCACCTTATTTTCATCATCCAGCAATCCTCCGGTTGAAGTACATAATATCAGGGAAGGAGCATCGAAACCTATCGCAATTAGCGTTGCAAGCTCATCATTATCTGAAAATTTTATCTCAACGTTACTCACCAGGTCGTTTTCATTCACTACGGGAATAATGTTGTTTTCCCAGAAAGTAGAAAAGGTTTGTTTAAGTTGAAGAAACTGCGGGCGGTTTGAAAAATGCATACGCTCGCATAATGCCTGAGCTACTGTAATTCCATGCCGCTTTAAATGCTGATGATATAACTGTATTAGCAATGGATTGCCAACTGCAGCCGCTGCCTTGCGCTCACTTAAAGTACCCTTATAGTCTTTGAGAAATTTTTTACCACTTCCCACAGCCCCGCTTGATACAATTACAATATGGTATGTTTTGCCAAGTTCTGCCACTTCATCCGCTACTTTCTTCACCACTTGTTCATCTATGTTTCCTTCTTTGTTGGTTATAACGGCAGTCCCTAACTTAATAACTAAAACTTTACCGGGCATCAGCTGATTTTTTTGCAATACTACATCACCTGCTTTAAAATTTCACGGTGCGATGACAGCACATGCTGTTTAAATCGTTCATACCAGCTTTTCCATTCATTCTTACCCATGCTGTCGCCCAGTGATTTTTCATATTCACCGAGCGTCTCATAAGCTTCTTCGAATATTAGCCTGTATGCGTCACCGGTAAAATCAGTAAGCACCCTGGCCGATTTTGCTTCGGGAAGCATACCATTCCTGTGCGCTTCGTCAAGAAGCGCCTTGGCCTCTTTATAATGGCCGAAGTGGAGTTTAAAGATGTCGCGGATAATATACATATAATATCAGTTTACTGAGTTTTTCAAACCTTTACCACCCTGCGGCCATCCCATCCTTTCTTGATTCGGACGCTCCGAAAAAAACTTTTTGAACAGGATCAAATCTTATACTCTGGTATCCTCCATAATATCCGGGGCGCTGGTAACCGATTTTATGTCCCTTTCGCATCAGTTCCCTTATTGTTTCATAAGGATAACCAGACTCCAGGTAAATGATTCCTGATTCTTCCCTTTTCTCTCCAGTTGGTTGTGAAGAGCCTGCATGATCTATTCGTGGAGCATCACCTGCTTCCTGTCCGTTCATGCCAAAATCAATCATATTCATGATGATCTCTGTATGACCAAGCGGTTGAAAATCTCCACCCATTACCCCAAAGCTCATATATGGCTTACCATCCTTTGTTACAAAAGCAGGAATGATTGTATGAAATGGTCTTTTATGCGGTACATAAGTATTATTTTGTCCTTCTTCCAGCGTAAATAACTGTCCGCGATCCTGAAGCATAAAGCCAAGTCCATCCGGCATCATGCCCGAACCGTATCCCTGGAAATTACTTTGAATCAGCGAAACCATATTTCCCTCCTCATCTGCTACGGTCATATAGATGGTATCGCCATCTTCCAGCGCAGGATTTCCGGCATTATACGAAGAAGAAGCTTTATTCGGATCAATTAGCTTTCGTCTTGCTGCCGCATATCTTTTCGAGATCAGCTGTTTTACCGGAATTTTGGCAAATTCAGGATCTGCATAGAATTTTGCCCTGTCTTCATACACAAGTTTTTTTGCTTCTACAAATAGATGTATGTGCTCCGGGCTGCCCCATGTTATTTTACTGAAATCAAACCCTTCAAGTATGTTAAGCATCTGTAACGCTGCAATACCCTGCCCGTTCGGCGGAAGTTCCCACACATCATAGCCTCTGTAATTTGTAGATACTGGTTCTACCCAGTCTGAATGATGGTCGGCTAAATCTTTATATGACAGAAAGCCACCGTTCTTTTTCATGAACGCGTCAATCCTTTTTGCGATGTCACCAGTATAAAATGCATCTCTTCCGCCTTGAGCGATCATTTCAAGTGTATTGGCGAGCTGTGGATTCTTAAGTACATCACCACGATTTGGAACCTTTCCGCCGGGATTATAAACATCTACGACATTTGGAAATTCTCCATACGCACGCTGGATAGCCGACAACGAACCAGATGCCTCATCGGCAACCGGATAGCCGTTTCTGGCATATGATATAGCAGCAGACAGTATCTTACCTATTTTCATTCTGCCAAACCGCTTATGCATAGAGAACCATCCGTCAACACATCCCGGTACAGATACAGGCAGTGGTCCTTTAGCAGGAATATATTTTAAGCCTCTCTTTCTAAATTCATCGAGCGTCAGCGAATAGGGCGATCTGCCCGATCCGTTTAATCCATGCAGTTTGCCTGTTTTCGCTTCGTATATAATTACGAAAATGTCGCCGCCGATACCATTCACATGAGGTTCTGTAACACCTAATACAGCATTCGCTGCTATTGCTGCGTCGATTGCATTGCCACCCTGCTTCAGAATGTCTATGGCAGCCTGCGTAGCCAGCGGCTGACTAGTACAAGCCATTCCATGCTGGGCAATTACTTCACTTCGTGTAACAAATGTTCTTCCGGTCGCCCTGTCCTGGGCATCGGCGCTGAATGCAGCTACTAACAGCACAATGAAAAACATGCTCCCGGATTTGTAAACATTCTGCATAGTGGTTGTTGATTAGTAGTACAATTTACTTTAAAGGCAACATTTCCCAGAACATTATTGTCATGTGCATCCTGAAGAAGGTCATCAGCAAATTGTAATTTTAGAAACATATTCCTGCCTGCCACTGTATTGGTTGACAAATCATGGCAGCAGTTATTTTATAAATGTGCCATAAAAAATAAAATCTTTTAAACCTGGTGGCGTTCCCTTAGTTCCATTCGTGTTTTAGGCAAACTCTCGGGGTAGTTTTTTTGAACGAATATTATCATATTCTCCCTTATATAACACCGCAGGTCAAAAGCATCACCGGAATTTTTTGCACTTACCAGCAACCGCAGTTCTACATTATTTACTGAAACATCTGTAACCTGAACAGAAGATGCCCGCCTGTCCCACAATGCTGATGCTTCAAGTAACCTGTTGAATTCAGAACGTATTGCTTCAAGCGGCACACTATAATCAAGATACAGGGTAACAGTCCCCAGCAGTTCAGCGGTGGTTCGCGTCCAGTTTTGAAATGGCTTCTCTATAAAGTAATTTATCGGTAATATCAGCCTGCGCTGGTCCCATAAATTTAATACAACATAAGTAAGCGTGATCTCTTCAACCTTGCCATATTCACCTTCTACAAGCAGCGCATCATCAATTCTCAATGGCTGTGTAAATGCAATCTGGAATCCTGCAAGCAGGTTTCCAAGTGATCGTTGTGCTGCGAAGCCAATAATAATTCCACCAACACCTACGCCTGTCAGCAATCCTGTTCCTATTTTGCGCAGATTATCAAAGCTTAACAGGATCACGCAGATGGTAACGATAACAATCATTACTACAATCATCTTTCTTAAGAAGACCAGCTGTGTTCTTATTTTTCTTTCTTTAAGGTTATCTGTTTTGTTAAGATCATACCGGTGATATACGTAATCTTCTCCCACTTTCACAACAGACACGAGGATACCTGCAAATGATATGGCAAGCATGATATCTATAATCTTATCCGCTACATACATATTTTTTGGAGAGAAGGGAATTAAGGGTAGCCAGAAATTAATCAGAATCAATACAACAAAAATAAGAATGCGCTTTCCGAGCCGCCGTACTATGATGTCGAACAATGAAAAAGGCGAAGTGTCAGTTTTCGTTGCCATCCTTAAATATTTTTATAATCGTATTCTGCCAGTTTTTTTTGCACGCAAACGGCTTAACGTCTCCAGCGTTATGCCAAGATAGGATGCTACATATTTCAAAGGGATCCGGTTAGCAAGTTCAGGCCTCGAATGAATGAAGTGCTGGTATCTTATGTGCGCACTCGGAAGCCTTGCGATATAAACCCTTTCTTCTGATGCTGCATAGTATTCTTCCAGCAGCATCCTTCCTACTTTATTCATCTCAGGAAATCTTTCGTATAATTCCTGCATCGCATCGTAGGGTATCACCACCAGCTCACAGTTTTCAATTACCTGTATATATTCATCTGATATCCTGCAGCCGGCGATACTGCGTATAGAAGTGGTAATTTCACCTTCCGGGTTTATCCATATTGTAATTTCCTTTTCTCCATACTTGATAAACGATCTTAGAATTCCCTTGTGTATATAATAATAATCTTTGCAGTATTCTCCGGGTTTCAATAAAAACCTCCCTTTGTTTACTTTTTTAAAAGTGGTATGGCTGCGAATGAATTCTTTCATTTCCCCGCCTAGCGGGTATATTTTATTGA
Organism: Flavitalea sp.; assembly: GCA_035525775.1. Lineage (GTDB taxonomy): Bacteria > Bacteroidota > Bacteroidia > Chitinophagales > Chitinophagaceae > Flavitalea. The sequence goes on along the minus strand of DATLDR010000017.1, from coordinate 21,525 downwards.
TGAATTCAACAAGCGGTGATGCGGAACACAACAAATCGTAATCAACATTATTTTCAAGTAATTGAAGGTTCATGGTGGTAAAGGGGCGAAATTTGTTTAAAAATATACAATCCTTCTAATATAAATTATGGATGATTTTATTGCGGCCCGCTCACAAATGGCGCTGTCTCTAGGTTTCCACATTATTTTCTCATGCATAGGAATGGTTATGCCATTCTTCATGGCCGTATCGCATTATTATTGGATCCGCACAAAAAACCTGGTTTATCTTAATGTAACAAAAGCCTGGAGCAAAGGGGTCGCTATTTTTTTTGCAACAGGTGCCGTATCCGGCACCGTGCTTTCTTTCGAGCTTGGTTTATTGTGGCCTGGTTTTATGAAACATGCAGGCCCTATTTTCGGAATGCCCTTTTCACTGGAAGGAACTGCATTTTTTATTGAAGCCATTGCGCTTGGTTTTTATTTGTACGGGTGGAATAAATTCAACAAATGGTTTCACTGGGTTACCGGGGTGATAGTTGGTATCAGCGGTCTTGCCTCCGGTATACTCGTTGTTGCTGCAAATTCATGGATGAATACGCCTGCGGGCTTTGATTTTGTAAATGGTGAGTACATCAACGTCGATCCTATTGCTGCAATGTTCAATAAAGCATGGTTTCCACAGGCGCTGCATATGTGCCTCGCGGCGTTTGTAGCAACAGGTTTTGCAGTAGCAGGCGTACATGCATACATGGTCCTCAGGAATAAAAATGCATTATTCCATTCGAAAGCATTCCGCATTGCTGCCATATTCGCGGCTGTTTCAGCATTGCTCCAGCCAATAAGCGGCGACCATGCAGCGAAGCATGTCGCCAAATACCAGCCTGCAAAACTTGCTGCGATGGAATCACATTTTAAAACCGGAAAATCAGTTCCGCTTATCATAGGAGGCATTCCAGACATTTCGAATAAAAAAGTAAATTATGCCATCAGCATTCCTGGCTTATTAAGTTTCCTTGCACATGGCAATTTCCATGCGGAAGTAAAAGGCCTTGACAGTATTCCGGTTGAAAACCACCCGCCCGTAGCAATCACACATTATGCATTCCAGGTAATGATTGGTCTGGGTAGTCTGCTTGCCCTCGTTGCATTGATTTATCTCATTGCACTCATTAAAAAAAGAAGCTGGCTCAACAAAAGATGGCTCCTCAAACTCTTTGTCATCTGCGTTCCACTCGGATACATTGCTATCGAAGCAGGATGGACCGTTACCGAAGTAGGACGCCAGCCGTGGATCATCAATGGCATCATGCGCACAGCTGATGCGGTAACACCAATGCCTGGCATAGTTTATTCTTTTTATCTCTTCACAGCCGTATATGTGTCACTCGCAGTAATCGTAACATTTCTATTGCACCGCCAGATAAAGATGGTGCCGGTAATCTATGATGTACAAAACAATAAACAATAAATCATGCTATATGTGGTGATGATATACCTGTGGGCATCCATTTTACTTTACCTGTTACTTGGTGGGGCAGACTTCGGGGCAGGCATCATCGAACTTTTTACATCCGGTAAAAATAAAAGAAGAACAAGCCAAACAATGTATCATGCTATTGGCCCTATCTGGGAGGCAAACCATATGTGGCTTATCATCACAATAGTTATTCTGTTTGTTGGATTCCCGGTTATTTATGCTACCATGTCAGTTTACCTGCATATTCCACTAGCCATCATGCTGCTGGGCATTATCGCCCGGGGAACTGCTTTTGCTTTCAGGCACTACGACGCGGTAATTGATAATATGCAGAAGCTGTACAGCAAAATATTTGTGTATTCCAGCTTCATAACACCATTGTTCCTGGGCATTATCGCCGGGAGTGCGGTATCCGGAAAGATTGATACATCCGCCGGTAACTTTGCAGACGCATATATTTTCAGCTGGCTGCATTGGTTCTCTCTCGCCACGGGATTGTTTACAGTAGCCATATGCGCATTTCTTGCAGCCGTTTTTATCATCGGTGAAACAAATGATATAAATGAAAGTGCACGATACATCAGAAAAGCAAGGCACATGACTATCGCATCATTTATTGCAGGGGCATTGGTATTTTTTGCAGGATATTATGAAGGAGTTCCCATCTTTGACTGGATATTCAAAAACACGATCGGAATCATTGCTATTTCTGCTGCCCTCGTTTCACTGATCATTCAGTGGATATTCTTAAACAAGGGAAATACAAACACACTCAGGTTGCTTGCAGGTTTCCAGGTAACCATGATATTACTGGCAGTTACTGCGCGGCATTATCCAAACATTATTCTGCTGAAAAATGGAAAGTCTTTGTCGCTGCTTGATCATGCCGGTCATGAAGAAACGATTTTTTATCTCGGTGCCGCTTTAGTCACAGGAAGCATTTTCATTCTTCCGGCTTTATATTACCTCCTTTACAGCTTTCATCGAAAAATAATCTGACGTATGTCAAGGCAACACGTAATAATAATAGGCGCAGGTGCTTCAGGACTGATTGCCGGAAGTGAAATAGCTGAAAAATTCGATGTTACATTAGTTGAAACTAACCATCAGACAGGCGGCAGGATCCGAACTTTTCCAGCGGGAAGCGGCGATGGAATAATTGAGCACGGGGCTGAATTTGTCCATGGCGAAACGCCTATCACTACAAAGCTTGTAAAAGATGCAGGACTTGAATTGTTAAAGCTTGATGGAAAAATGTTAAGGAAGCAAGATAAACAATGGATAGAAGAAGAAGACATGATTGAAGGTTGGGATGATCTCCTGCATAAAATGAAGGGGCAACGCAGCGACATGACCATGGACCAATTCATCCAAAAGCATTTTGCTGATGATAAATTCGCAGAACTACGGCGGCATATCCGCGCTTTCGTTCAGGGATTTGACGTTGCCGATACCAGTGAAATCAGCTTACAGTCACTATACCGCGAATGGTCCAATGAAAGTGATCAGTTCAGGATTAAAACAGGCTACGGCTCCCTTATACAATTTCTCGAAAAGAAATGCATACAAAGTGGATGCGGCATTTACACAGGCGAAACTGCAAAACAGATAGACTGGAAGAAAAATGAAGTGACTGTATACACATCATCAGGCAAAAAATTTTCAGGTAACAAAGTGCTGATAACGGTGCCCGTGAGTATTCTGAAGGATTTACAGGGAAAGGCTTCCATTAATTTTATACCCCCAGTTGATGATTATATCAGCGCAGCTCGAGATATTGGTTTTGGCACCGTGATCAAAGTGGTCCTTGAATTAAAAGAAAAGATCTGGCCCGATAAAACAGGGTTCATTTTCAGTGATGAAATGTTCCCCACGTGGTGGACGCAATATCCGGTAGATAATAATTTGATTACCGGTTGGGTGGGCGGCCCTGGTGCATCCGGGCTACGTCATTATACAGATCAGGAACTTCTCAATATAGCCACAGATGCACTGGCCCATATTTTTGACCTGTCACCTTCAGGAATACGTAAAATTATTTCGTATTCTTTCGTTTTCAATTGGGGTAAATACGATGAATCGTCCGGAGCATACAGTTTTTCCACGCCTGATTCAGTTTCTGCGAGGAAATTATTAAATACACCTCTTGACCATACCGTTTATTTTGCCGGCGAAGCCTTATATGAAGGTGAATATTCCGGCACTGTTGAAGCTGCATTCAATAGCGGGTTAAATGCGGCAAAAGTTTTGCTGAAATCGATTTGATAAGTTTTGGTCTTATTTTTCTATAGTGAAACGACACGGCTTTTTTAAAGAGGTTTTCGTTATTTTCGATTATGATTCTGATTGTTGACGATAAACAGGAAAACCTTTTCTCGTTGCAGAAACTTTTACAGCTCAACGATTTCAGGGTCGATACAGCTTTATCCGGTGAAGAAGCTCTAAAAAAGATCCTTAAAAATTTCTACGCGCTTATTATTCTTGATGTACAAATGCCGGGAATGGATGGCTTTGAAGTGGCCGAAGCAATTTCTGGTTATGGTAAATCCAAAGACATCCCGATTATTTTTCTTTCAGCTGTCAAGATCAACAAAACTTTTATAACTAGAGGATACGATTCTGGCGGAATCGACTACGTTACCAAACCTTTTGATCCGGATGTGCTGCTGCTGAAAGTAAAGACTTTTTACCGCTTGTCTGAACAAAGACGCGCCCTGAATGAGATGCAAAATATCCTGAAAGAAGAAATCGAGATCCGCAAAAAGGCTGAAAAAGATCTTTCTGATCTTAACCACAGCCTTGAAAAAAAAGTGGAAGAAAGGACTGAAGAACTTTTCAGGATCAATAAACAACTTGAAAGCAGTAACGATGATCTGCAGCAATATGCTTCAGTAGCCTCACACGATCTTAAGGAACCTTTGAGAAAAATTCAGATTTACACCGATCGCATCCGCCGCAGTTTCAGTAATGAAAATACTGAGTTTGAAGAATACATGCATAAGATCATTCATTCCTCCCAGAGGATGACCAGGCTTATCAACGACCTTCTTAATTATTCAAGATTATCGGGCGAAAGTTTATATAAACCAACCGACATCAATGCCATCATTGCAGATCTTTTGTCAGATCTTGAAGTTCTAATTGCCGAAAAAAATGCAATAATTAATATTGAACAGTTTCCTGAGATGGAAGTGATACCTGGACAGATTCACCAGTTGTTTCAGAACATTCTTAGTAACGCACTTAAGTTTTCCAGGAAAGACTTGGCTCCTGTGATCGATATCAGCCTAACCCGAATTGCCCGCCAGGAACTCGAAGGAGATTATGAAGAGAACGGTAACTTCTGCCGGATATCTATAAGCGACAATGGGATCGGATTCAATGAAATGTATAAAGAAAAGATCTTTACCATGTTTCAGCGGCTTCATTCAAAGGAAGCTTTTGAAGGTACTGGGATAGGTCTTGCCATTGTAAAAAAGATTGTTGAAAAGCATAACGGTATAATCACCGTCAGCAGCAGGGAAGGAGAGGGCACCACTTTTATATTAGTATTACCTGTTCGTCAGAATATACCTGTAAGAGCAAAAGAATTAAGCGCCATTTAAAATCTTCCTGTAAATGCCAAATACTTTTAAACGCAATGTGATAATCGCTTTCGGTTTTTCATTGCTGTTACTTCTTCTCAGTTCTATCGCTTCCTACCTCAGTATAAAAAATCTTATCAGCAGCGCTGAACGTGTAGATCACACCAGTAATGTTATTTCGCAGCTCCACCAGATAACCATTATGCTGCAGCAGGCAGAATCAAACCAGCGTGGATTTCTTTTGACAGGCGTCGAATCATTTTTAAACACTTACGAAAATAATAATAAAAATATTCCGCAAAGAATAGCAGGTATTAAAAAGCTTACAGCCGACAATGCTTCTCAACAGCAGAATATCTCACGTTTGTCTTACCTCATTAGCCAGCGTTTTTCGATTCTCGATATAGGGATAAATGCACGCAAAAATGGCCATCTGGTCAGTAACAGTATTCTTATGCGGGGTAAAGAATTCATGGATGAGACCAACATAGTAATTAGCAAGATGGAACAGTTGGAAAAAGATCAGTACAAACTCCGTTCAGCAAAGTTCCGGCTGCTGATTATCTATACTCCTATCATCATTGTTATTGCCGCCATCCTGGCTATACTTATTACCATATTTTTCTATGGAAGGATCATTTCAGATTACCGTAAGCGTGCGCAACTGCAGGAAGAACTGCAAAGAAAAGATATTGAGATCAACCAGCGCCTCTCTATACTTGGGGACATTGCTTCCAGAATTTCCGCCGGTGATTATAAGGTAAGAATTGGTGATGAAGGAAAAGATATTCTTGGAAATCTTGCTACTACGGTGAACAAAATGGCTGAATCGCTCGACTATTCTTTCACTATAATATCAGATAAGGAATGGCTGCAGACCGGTGAAGCGGGCCTCAATAAAAGCATGCTGGGTGAAATGGATATTCACCATCTTTCTCAGAATATACTTGATTTCCTGGTGAAATATACAAACAGCAACGTGGGAGCATTGTATCTTTCCCGGGATGATGAAGAAATGGAATTAACCAGTTCCTACGCGCTTGAAGGTAATATCAGAAAATCTATAAAGAAAAATGAAGGATTGCCAGGGCAGGCAGCAAAGGATAAAAAAGTGATAGTACTCAATAAAGTTAAGAGCGGACAGTTTAACATTAGCTTTGCTGCCGGTGCTATTACGCCGGAAAATATTATCGCTATTCCCATTCTCCATGAGAATAATATTAAAGGCGTGATTGAACTCGGCCGGCTAACTGCTTACAATAAAAATGAACTGCAATTTTTTAACTCTATCTCCTATCAGGCCGGCGTAGCGATAAACACAACGCAGAATCGCAGAAGATTGCAGGAATTGCTTGAAGAAACGCAATCACAGTCAGAAGAATTGCAGATGCAGCATTCAGAGCTTGAAAAAATTAACGAGGCACTCAAGGCAAAATCTCAAAGGCTGCAGGTGTCCGAAGAGGAATTAAGAGTGCAACAGGAAGAATTAATGCAAACAAATACAGAGCTTGAAGCAAGGACCACAATGCTTGAAGAAAAGAACCAGCTGATCGAAGAGAGAAATGATGAAATCCAAAGAAAGGCACACGAGCTTGAAGTGAACGCCCGTTATAAATCGGAATTTCTTGCTAATATGTCGCATGAATTGCGTACCCCTCTGAACTCAATACTTCTCCTGGCAAGATTAATGGTAGATAATAAAAGGCAGAACCTGGATGAAGAACAGATTGAATATGCAAAAGTGATAGAAAAATCAGGGCACGGTTTACTGGCGCTGATAGACGAAATACTCGATCTCTCAAAAATTGAAGCAGGCAAGATGATTATGGAATACCACCAGGTAGCTGTAAAAGAAATCACTAATGATATCAATGCATTGTTTGCCCCTGTAGCCAAAGAAAAAAATATACGCTTCAATATTGAAATAGATAAAGATGTGCCTTCTGAGTTAGAAACTGACAAGATGCGCCTCGGGCAGATTTTAAAAAATCTTGTTTCGAATGCCATCAAATTTACTGCTGAAGGCCAGGTAGACCTGTTGCTGAGCAATTCACATCAAAGTGAAGGTTACGTTGTTTTTACAATAAAGGACACGGGTATAGGGATACCATTAGAAAAGCAGGGTTTGATCTTTGAAGCCTTCCAGCAGGCGGACGGCTCTACTCGCAGGCAATATGGAGGAACTGGCCTTGGTCTTTCGATCAGCAAGGAACTTGCGAAGATTTTAGGAGGTACGATTACGCTAAACAGCGAACCGGGAACAGGAAGTGAGTTCCATTTGTCTGTCCCCGTAAAGCAAAGTTCTTCTCATTATGCCACAAATCTTCAGGAACAAGTACAGCAAACGATACAACCGAAACCTCAGGATACAGGTCAGGTACTTATTACGGAAGATGACACCTCAGCTAAGATGACACAGGTATTGCAGCGGATTGAAAGTGTGCTCACCAAACAACCAAAAATGGTACTTATTGTAGAAGAGAACAGGGTTCATGCACGGGCGCTCTTCTATTTTCTGGGAAATTTTAATATTGCAGCAGAAATTAAATCGCAGGTTGATGAAACAATCAACGCACTATTGCACAAAGAAGCAAATTGTATCATCCTCGATACCAGCACCGGTAACGTTCAGTTGTATCAGGCACTGGAAGAAATAAAATCAACTTCCGGACTGGAAGCACTGCCTGTGATTATTTTCACAGGAAAAAGCCTTTCGAAGCTTGAGGAGGGCCGCATGAAGCAATTTGCCAATTCAATCATTATCAAAACAGCGCATTCTTACCAGCGAATTCTTGATGAAGTGTCTTTATTTCTCCACTTATCCCAGTCGAAAGTTAATCATCGCACATCCCGCGATCTGGGCAGGTTGACAGAAGTGCTGAAAGACAAAAAAGTGATGATTGCGGATGATGATGTGCGTAATATTTTTTCACTGAGTAAAGTGCTCGAGCATGCAGGTATGAATGTACTTTCGGCAACAGACGGGAAGGAGGCGCTTGAACAGCTGAAAAATAATGCTGATGTAGATATTGTTCTGATGGATATGATGATGCCGGAAATGGACGGATATGAAGCCATGCGCACTATAAGGTCAATGGCTGGCATGACCAAACTGCCGATCATAGCTGTTACTGCCAAAGCAATGGCGGAAGACAGGCAGAAATGTATCAGCGCTGGAGCTTCTGATTATATTACCAAACCAGTAGACAAAGACCAGCTCATGTCACTTTTAAGAGTTTGGCTGTACGAACGTAATTAACCATTTAAAAAAAAACTGTGTTCCACGAAGAGATAGGAGATGAAGACGTTGAGTTATTGCTGAATGAAGTAGTGAGCGTTTACGGTTATGACTTTACCAGTTATTCAACCGCATCTGTTAAGCGACGGATCAACAGGCTTTTTATTCTCGACCACTTTAAAAATTTTAAGGACTTCCATCAAAAAGTTCTGCACGATAAACATTATATCAGGCGCTTTGTACAGGAAATAACGGTTAACGTAACTGAAATGTTCCGTGATCCGTTATTCTATAAAATGATCAGGGAAAGGGTGCTGCCGGTGCTGGCAACTTATCCCTTCATCAGGATCTGGCATGCCGGATGTTCAACAGGTGAAGAAGTATATTCTATGGCCATCCTGCTGAAAGAAGCAGGGATTATGAACAAATCACTGTTGTATGCAACCGACATTAACCCCGGTGTACTGGATCATGTTGTGAAAGGAATCTATCCTCTAGGAAACCTGAAGCAGTTTTCGGAAAATTATATATCAAGCGGGGGAAAAGAAGATTTCTCTTCATACTATACGGCGAAATACGACCTGGCGAAATTTGACGATGATTTGCGCAGCAAAATGATCGTGTCAACACACAATCTGGTTTCGGATAGTTCCTTCAATGAATTCCAGCTCATTATTTGCAGAAACGTACTAATCTATTTTAATAAGCCTTTGCAGGTTAAAGTGCTTGAGCTTTTTGACAGCAGCCTTGAAAACAGGGGCTTTCTGGCACTGGGATCGAAGGAACAGATAAAGTTTGCTTCGATCGGCCGGAAATATGAGCAGCTTGACCAAAAAGAGAAAATATGGAGAAAGATAACCTGACTGGCAACTTTAATGTTGTGGTAATTGGTGGATCTGCAGGCAGCCTTGAGGTCATTATCCGGATCCTTGGAGAGCTTCGGAACAACCGGATTGCGATCGTGCTTATAATACATCGTAAGGCATCTGTGAATTCGTCGCTGGCCGAATTTCTTAAGTTAAAAGCATCAGTTGGTGTAAAGGAAGCCGAGGAAAAGGAATATATCAGTCCCGGAAATGTTTATATAGCGCCCGCCGACTATCATCTGCTTATTGAAAGCGATGGATCAGTAACACTGGATTATTCTGAAAAAATCAATTTCAGCAGACCTAGTATTGACGTTACCTTTCAATGTGCCGCCGACGCATATGCTAATCGCGTTACCGGTATATTATTATCGGGTGGAAATTCCGACGGTGTCTATGGGCTTAAAGTAATTAAAAATGCAGGAGGAGTTTGTATAGTGCAGGATCCGGAAACAGCGCTTGTAAGTTACATGCCTCAACAGGCTTTAATTGAAAAACTACCTGACAAAATTCTAACGGCGACCGAAATAGCTGATTTTCTAAATAATATACCTTAGCAATACAAAATATATTTGGACTTCATTAGGAATATTAATAAATTCAATATACATCGTGAGCTCTGCTTCTTTGTAGAAAGAAATATCCAGACCCCCCAGAAATTTTATAACTAGTATTTGACTTCATATACAATATTAAGAGGATTAAAGTGTTATACATTCCTAGTTCAGGAAGAAAGGATTGGTGTAAGATTTGTAATGAGAGTTGTATCAGGGACAGGAATGGGGAGTTAAAAGGCGTAATTAGTGGGTCGTAAAATTTTGATTTGCCGCTTTTAAGATTTACTTTCGCAGTTCCCGGTATACAGTATCCTTCAAATGATTAGGTAAATAATCCCTACTTCTTTGGTTGAAAAGCCAAGACCGATTCAGCTTGATCAAACTTAAGATATATTATCAGTTAAAACGTCTATGAAAACAGGATTTATAACTGCCCGGAAAAAATACGTACTATTCCTTATATTAGGCTCATTTGTAATATTTGGCAGTTGCGTGGATACCAAAAAGGTAACCTATTTCCCTGACCTTGGCGAAGGTGTAATTCCTTCATCAGCGGTTAATCTGGAACCTGTAATAAACAAAAGCGATATCCTAAGCATTTCCGTTACCAGTCCAAATCCTGACGCGACTGTAATGTTTAATGCCCCTAATATGGCTGCCAATCAAACCTCTGCAGCAGCAGGTAATATCGCTCCATCATCAGGATATCTTGTGAGCCAGGAAGGTTTTATTGAATTCCCTGCATTAGGTAAAATACAGGCCGCAGGTATAACTAAACAAAAACTTAAAGACGATATTACGCAAAGGCTTATTGAAAGCAAATTGCTGATCGATCCGATAGTTTCAATCCGATTACTTAACTACAGAGTAACCGTTCTTGGTGAAGTGTTACGACCAACTGTTGTAACTGTTCCGAATGAAAGGATTTCAATTCTTGAAGCCATCGGTCTTGCCGGTGACATCACTATTTATGGTAAGAAGGAAAATGTGCTTTTGATAAGGGAAGAGAAAGGAAGTAAAGTGATTAAAAGAATCAATCTTAATTCGAGCGAAATATTTTCATCGCCTTATTATTATCTCAAATCCAATGATGTGGTGTACGTTGAACCTAACAACGCAAAAGTAGCATCATCGAGCCGTTCACAACAATTATTGCCGATCATCCTCTCGGCCCTGTCTTTTGCAGCTATCATCCTAACCCGTGTAATAAAATAACATCAAATTATGAGTATAAAGGTGACAAAAAAAAGTGGCATTCAGCAGGACGGTAACATCGTCCAACAGATGCTATTCAGGTATTTACCTTACTGGCCGCTTTTCGTTGTAATGTTTATCGTTGGATTGGCTGCCGCTTACGTTTACATCAGATATGCAGTACCGGTCTACCAGGCAAATGCTTCTATCCTTATTAAAGATGAAAAAAAAGGTGTGAATGATTCGAAGGTGATCGACCAGATGAACCTTTTCGGTTCTAATAAGATCGTAGAGAATGAAATTGAAATGATCAAGTCACGCGGCCTTCTGAGGAATGTTGTTGACAAACTTCACCTTTATGCACCCGCGTATGAAGAAGGTAAGGTAAATATTGTACCGGCCTTTACAAAAACACCGGTTCTCCTGGTCATTGAAACACCTGATTCACTTATTTCAGCAGACAAAATCTATTTCAGCTTCGATAAGAATAAACAGATTGTTACCATTGAAGGAAAACAGTTTCCGCTGAATCAATGGGTAAATACTGATTACGGCTCTCCCTGGAAATTCATTGCCAATCCATATTACGAATCATGGCACGAACCGAAGCCTATGTACTTCCAGGTCATCGAACCAAAATTTGTAATTGACTATCTCGATGAACAATTATCAGTAACACCTTCCAGCAAACAGTCTACGGTGATCAACCTTAAAATTAAAGATCCTATTCCTGTTCGTGGTAAGCTGATACTGAATGAACTCATCAGGCAGTATAGTCTCGAGTCGGTGAAAGATAAAAATGAACTTGCTCTCAATACGCTCACATACGTTGAAGAAAATCTGGCTATCAAACAAAAGCAGCTTGATTCAGTAGATAAAAGCATTCAACAGTTCAGAACAACCTATAACGTAGTCGACATCAGCGCACAGGGTCAGCAATATCTTGCTGGATCAGGTGTAAGTGATGCCAAACTGGGTGAAATAGATGCACAGTTTTCTGTGTTGAGACAGGTAGAATCATACGTGCGGTCAAAAGGACAGGGTTCAGGAATAGTGGCGTCCACTTCCGGTCTGGACCCTTTGCTCGGGTCACTGCTTTCAGATTTGTATAAAGCGGAAGGTGAGTATAAAAAACTCATTACCACCACCGGAGAAAATAACCCGATGGCAATTCAGCTGAAGCAGCAAATAGAACAGCTACGCCCAAGCATACTTGAAAACATTGCCAGCCAGAAAAGTAATCTGCAATCATCAAGGTCATCACTGGCATCAAGTGGTGGAAAATATTCTTCTCTTCTGAAAACCATTCCAGAAAAAGAAAGACAGTTCCTCGAGATCAGCAGGGACAGGGATATTATCAATGCACAATATCAGGAATTACTTAAACAGAAAGCTAACACAGAATTAAGTCTAAGTGCAACGGTAGCCGATAACAGAATAGTAGACGCGGCAGAATCAAGCTCAGAGCCTGTAAGTCCAAACATACTTTTTGCTTACCTTATATCAGTAATGTCCGCACTCGGTTTAGCAGTGCTGATCATCGCACTGAAAGAAGGGTTTAACAGAACCATCCTGTTCCGCAGCGAGATAGAGAATTACACAAATGTTCCTGTGATCGGTGAAGTGATACATGATACCAGCGGACAGCCAATAGTGATATCACACGACCGAAAAAATTTCATAGCCGAACAGTTCCGGCAGATACGAACTTCTCTTAGTTATCTTGGTATCAGCTCAAAGAAAAAGAAAATATTAATTACTTCAAGCATACCCGGAGAAGGTAAAAGCTTTGTGGCCGCTAACCTGGCGATAAGTCTTGCACTTACTGATAAAAAAGTGGTGCTGCTCGAGGTTGACCTCAGAAAACCCAAGCTCAGTGAAATATTCGGTATTCATCCGGGAGCGAACGGTATCAGTAATTATCTGATAGGTGAAAGGGAAGCTGATGAGATCATTAAACGTACAGAAGTTAACCCAAACTTATTTATCATTTCAGCTGGTCCTATTCCTCCGAATCCTTCAGAACTTATTCTGAATGGAAGAATTCAGGAGTTGCTGGTTTATCTCGAGAACGCATTTGATTATATTGTAATAGATACAGCACCTGTGAGCCCGGTTACAGATGCTTACCTGTTGTCGCAGTTCTGCGACTCTACCCTGTATGTAGTGCGGCATGCTTATACGCCACGCATTTACCTGCAGCTGCTGGATGAAAATAACCGCGTTAGGGGGCTTAAGAACCTAGCCCTTATTTTCAACAGTGTTAAATCAAGAGGAATAGGTAAAGGAGGTTATGGAAACGGGTATGGTTATGGATATGGAGTAGGATATGGTGATGAGGGTTCGCAACCGGCTAGAAAAAGCAAATTGTTCGGTAAAGAATATAGATAGGTGAAGAGTGCATTGCTCTGGTTCGTAGAAAGTATTAGAGAGGGATTGCCAACCCCAACACTGTATGTGAGTGAGGGGGCGTAGCCTTTAAAAAAAGAAAATCGAAGATTGAAAGTTAATTGTAATGCGCTATGAACATTGAGAAAGCTACCTGGTATGCATTGTACACGAAGCCGCGATGGGAGAAAAAAGTGGCCGACCTTCTTACAAAAAAGAAGATAGTCAACTATTGCCCGTTGAACAGGGTTCAGAAACAATGGAGCGATCGCAAAAAAATTGTGCTCGAGCCGCTGTTCAAATCGTATGTGTTCGTTTGTATTCCTGAAGGGAGGCAACTTGAGATCAGACAGACAGACGGAGTGATCAACTTCGTATACTGGCTGGGCAAACCTGCAGTAATCCGTGACAATGAGATCGACGTTATCAAAAGATTCCTTCACGATTATGAAAATGTGCAGCTTGAAAAAGCTGAAGTGAACCTGAACGACACCGTTAGGGTAACACACGGTCCACTTTTATTCATGGAAGGAAATGTTGTGGAGGTAAAACATAAAACCGTTAAAGTTTTACTACCATCACTTGGCTTCACGCTTGTGGCAGAAGTTGATAAAACACATATTGAAAAAGTGAAACTGGTACGCCAGTTCGACCTGTCACACAACGACAACATAAAACTTTCGAATTAACCGGGTGTTTAACATTCCAAGATTGAACCTTCTTAAAATATTCAGTGTTGGCTGTTGAGGCAGACGTACATCATGGGGGTAAGAGAGGATTAGTGAAGAACGTTTTCTCGCTTGGTATTGTTCAGATTGCCAACTATGTTTTTCCATTTATCACTGTGCCGATTGTTTCGAGGATAATAGGTCCCGATAAATTCGGCGTACTGAGCTTCGCCAGTTCCTTTATTACCTATTTCACCATTCTCATTAATTTTGGTTTTGACCTGTCTGCCACAAGAGCTATTGCTGCAAACAGGAATAACATCCAAGAACGAAACAGGATATTTAATCAGGTAGTGCTTGCAAAAGTGCTGCTGTTCTCCGTTTCAATAATACTTTTTACGATTGCCCTTTTTACAGTTCCGCAATTAAGGACTGAGAAAGAAGTGGCAATTTTTAGTTTTCTGCTTTGCATGTCATGGGTAATCACCCCTAACTGGCTCTACCAGGGAATGCAGGAGTTGTCGCGCGTAGCGATGTTTAACCTTGTAACAAAAGTGATCTTTACCGGTATCATCCTGGTAGTCATTAAAGAGAAAAGTGATTACATATGGCAGCCGCTTGCCATCAGTATAGCGCAGATAATAGTTGGAGTGTATTCATTCACCTATGCGCTCCGGCGTTACAGTATCACGCTCAGTAAAACCAGGATCACACCTGTACTTCAGCTGCTCTGGAAGGAACGAGTAATATTTTTTTCGATGGTGGTGATCAACCTTTATACAACCACTAACGTTGTGCTGCTCGGAATGCTGCAATCGCCATCACAGGTAGGATATTATTCAGCTGGCTACCGGCTCATCATGATCATACAATCGTTGATTTCAATACCGCTTTCGCAAGCGATGTTTCCCTTTATAGGTTCGGCATTTTCACAGAGCAGGGAAAAGGGCCTGGACGTTGTCAGGAAAATGCTGCCGATCGTTACAGTACTCACATTCAGCGCCGCATTTATTCTATGGCTATTCGGTCCGCTGGTAATTATGGCGCTGTATGGGCATAAATTCGAACCCTCCATATTGGTGTTCAGGATCCTTGCTTTTATTCCTGTTGTGATAGGATGGAGTAATCTTTTTGGAATTCAGACCATGATCAATCTTAAGATGGATAAGGTGTTTTTCAGAATCACCTCTATTGGGGCGGTATCAAGTATATTGCTGAATTTTCTATTCGTCACTAGGTTCGGATTTGTGGGCACTGCAATGTCGTGGGTACTGACAGAAATTTTCATAGTCCTTTGTATGTACTTTGTTCTTGCGAGGAATGGGATCAACATTATTGAAAAAAAATATTTTTCTCCTGCCCACTTCCGGAAATTTCTAACTCCTATATTTCTTACGATTAAACAAAAGATCAACAGATAATTAGAATGAATAAGTATTTAATAGTAGGCGCGGGTTTCTCCGGTGCCGTGTTAGCTGAGAGACTGGTAAATGAATTGAATTGTAAGGTATTGGTGATTGACGAAAGAGATCACATTGGCGGTAATTGCCATACCAAACGCGATGAGGAAACCGGTGTGATGATTCATACTTATGGACCACACATTTTTAATACCGATAATCCGGAGGTTTGGGAATATATTCAGCAGTTCGGCAAATTCGAATCTTTTGTAAACCGTGTGAAGATCGTTTATAAGGGACAGGTATACTCAATGCCCATCAACCTGCACACGATTAATCAGTTTTATGGTAAAACCCTCAATCCGAAAGAGGCACGCGAGTTTGTTGAAGGATTAAGTGATAAATCGATAGATGAACCAAAGAACTTTGAAGAGCAGGCGATGAAGTTCATCGGTAAAGACTTGTACAAAGCGTTCTTTTATGGCTACACTAAAAAACAGTGGGGCTGCGAACCTTCAGAGCTGCCTGCATCTATTCTAAAAAGGTTACCGGTAAGATTTAATTATAACGACAATTATTATAATAATCCAATCCAGGGGATTCCTGCTGATGGATACACTAGCATATTCGAAAAGTTGCTGGAACACAAAAACATTGAAGTACAGCTCGGTATAAAGTTTGATTCAGATTTTGATGTATCAGGCTTCGACCATGTATTTTATACCGGCCCTATAGATGCTTTCTTTCAGTATAAGCTGGGCCGGCTGTCATACCGGACAGTATTTTTTGAGAAGCATGTAACAGAAGGAGATTACCAGGGCAATCCTGTCATCAACTATTCAGAAGAATCTATTCCATATACCCGGGTGCACGAACACAAGCATTTTACGCCGTGGGAGTCTCATGATAAAACGGTTTATTTTAAAGAGTACAGTAAAGAAACAACAGCGGAAGACATTCCTTATTATCCGAAAAGGTTGTCGGCCGATCTGAACATTCTCCAGCAATACCAGGATGAAGTGGCAAAGCTGGATGGTTACACTTTTTTAGGACGACTGGCCACTTACCGGTATATGGACATGCATCATGTAATTGCCGAAGCGCTTGAGGCAAGCAAAAAATTTATTGCATCCGCCCGATGAAACATAAAAAGATTTTTTTAAGCACTGAGTTTCCGAGCGAGAAGACTGCAAAAACAAAAGCCAAGGTAGATGTTATGGAGATTCTCGAAAGTGAAGGCTACCATTCTGTGTATTTTCCAAAGGTGAATACTTTCATGCAGATCGTTCGGTTTTGGAGGTCCTTATCAAAAATTATTGATAAGAACAGCCACCTTGTTCTCGAGTATCCCTGTATGCCCAGGAAAAGAATATGGGTGATAACTACTTTTAAATTCCTGAAAGGAATTAAGCTTTTCGGCATTATACACGACATTGGCGACCTCCGATTTCCTAACCAGAAACAACTATCAGATATGTTGTTTCTCAACAAGTTTGATGGTCTTATTTCACATAACGCTTCAATGACACAGTGGCTAAAGGATAAAGGGTTTAATAAGCCGGTTGTTAATCTTGAAGTTTTTGATTACTGTCTGAAAGATGAGCGTAATTTCAATGAATCGGATGTTTCAGGAAAACTTAAATTGTTGTATGCCGGCAACCTTGCGTACAACAAGGCAACTTACCTGTACGACAAAAAACTGGACAAGCTTGAAAGCTTCTGCCTTTGTGTATACGGCCAGTATTTTGAAAAAGAAAGAATGAACGGGTCCAGGGTAAATTATAAAGGCGTATTTAATCCGGATGCACCTGATCTTCCTGAAAAATATCATTTCGGCCTCATCTGGGAAGGTGAAAGTATTGACACATGTACGGGTCAGTATGGCCAGTACATCCGTTATAACAACCCGCATAAGTTCTCACTATACCTTTCGTTAGGGCTCCCGGTAATTGTATGGAAAGAAGCGGCTATAGCTTCGTTTGTAAGTGAAAATAAAATAGGATTCACTATTGCTTCATTTGATGAACTGGAACAACGCGGAGAAACAGTTTCAGAAATTGAGTACAGGGAATATCTTTCAAACATTGACCAGCTTTCAAAAAAAGTGAAAAAAGGATTTTTCCTGGGTAAAGCCATCAACCAGCTAGTAAACAAACAGCATGCGTAACGCGGTTAACCGTTTTCAAAAATCATTATTCATTCTGCTTCTACTAGGATCCACATTCTCAGGATTCCTGGCAGACTTTACGCTTTCCGGTAACAGAACAATCCTTTATGTGGCTTTTGACGCGGTCATGATCTTTCTTGCAATCACCAGCCTGGCTTACCTCAGGGGAAGGATTATATTAATAGTCCTGTTTATCATAGCATGTATTGCAGTGAACCTGACGTACAGCAGCAACAACCTCATGTACTCTCTTAATGGCATACGTGAAATTCTGATCCTGGTAGCCATTACGATCTTCTACTACAAAATATTCGGTGAAGAAAATGAGGATGTAGCGGAAGAATATATTGAGGTCATGAAAAAATTCTCTGTGTTCTTCCTGTTGGCGCAGTTGCCAGTCGCTTTCCTGCAATTTCATGAACACGGTGCTTCTGATTTCGTTGGTGGTACATTTGGTAACAAAGGAAGCGGTATCCTCACACTTTCAGTATTATGTACAGTATACTTTCTTTCAAATTTTGTACGAAGCAATACACAGCGAGTTTTGCTCTATTTCTGCCTTCTTCCTTTGCTGCTCAATGAAACCAAGCTATCATTTATCCTTATCCCTGCATTGATCCTGTTCATTCACTTTCAGCCAAAGCTGAAGAATATTGTCGGCGGGGTGCTCGCTGCAGGATTCTTCCTGTATATTTTTAATATGTATTACAGTGACCAGGGGTCCAATTTTGAAAATAACCTGACAGGAATATTCAGCAAGGATTTCCTTGATTCGTATCTTTTTGGAGATATATATTCGTCGGAAGACGTTCCCCGTTTTACCAAGATCGTAGTGGGATGGCATCTCGCTTCTGAAGCACCCAGAACTTTGATGTTTGGAATTGAATATGGAATATTCAAAGGTGGTAACGTTGTTGAAGCATCGCAATTCGCTACTTCGATTCAGTGGTTGATGAGCGGAACAAGGCCGTATATTTTCTTTCTAATGCTACAGGGCGGTTTAATGCTGATAGCCGGACTTTTCTGGATGCTTTTTCATATCAATAATTATTTTGTAAAAAATAATAACAAGTTTAAATCATATTTGTTCATCGTGTTCCTGATCATCCTGTTTTACAATGATGCACTAAGGAACCAGGGCTTTGTATTGATATATTTTTTCACCGTCTTCTATGCGAATTCGAACCTGTATAACAGAAATTTAATCACAACATGAAGATCCTTTTGGTGACCACTAACCAGTTCGGTTATCTCGTAGATTACCATCGTTATTATACGTATCTCAAAAAAAAAGGTCATGATGTAAAGTATGTTTGTTTAGATTCCAGGAGAGAGAGAATTGAAGGCAATAATCCAGACATTATTTATGTTCCAAGGGTTAAAAATAAGGTCAGTAAGCATTACCGGTTTATGAAATCAATCGTCGAAACTGAGAAGAAGTACAATTTTGACCGGATTATGATTCATGTGTTTCCGCTTGTGTCGCTGCTTTCATTATTCATTGATAAAAATAAAATTTTTCTCGACATAAGAACTTTATCCATTCACAGGAAGCAATATAAAAGAAGCTTCTTTGACTTTCTGATCAGGGTGGCTTCACGGGTTTATACCAACACTTCATCAATAACTGATGTTGCAGCAAAACAGCTTGGTCTGCGCCACTATAAATTATTACCACTGGGTGGCGCCTATTTTGGCAACCAGCAGAACGGGATGCCTGAGAATGACGTATACAATCATATTTTCGAAAATGGCTACTTCATCATCATTTATGTGGGCACTTTGTACAAGCGCAGGATCATTGAATGTGTCCAGGGTTTTCATGCATATATGAACAAGCATCCCGGCACAAAAGCGCGTTTTGTGATCATCGGTACATCCATTAAAAACGAGCTTAACGAGATCAATGCATATATCGCACATCATAGTCTGCAAAAAATGGTATTCACACTCGGGTATATTCCGCAGGCAAGGTTATCATATTTCTTTAATCATTCGGACTGTGGTATTGCTTACACCCCTTTGACGATGCCGTATCCATTGCAGCCGACGACCAAAACATATGAATACCTGGTCAACGGTATTCCCGTTATAGCCACTGCGACCCTCGATAATATTCAAATGGTGGAAAATTCTAAAGTTCCGTGCGGTGTAATTATTAAAGACAATTCTGAAGATATAGAATCGGCAGTAGGAAAAATCCTTGAAAACAGTCACCTGTATAACAAAGCAGACATTGCACACGAATTCAACAGGTTCGAATGGGATAACCTGTTCGATGTTTATCTCGATGATGCATTGAATTTGCCAAAAACAAAATACATAGCATGAACAATGTTTTGTTCATAGGCCCTGAACATAAAAATCACCGAGGAGGGATAGGAGCAGTGATCGATGTTTATTCAAAGCATATTACCCCCTTCAGATTTATTCCTACTTACGTCACGGGATCTTTCTTCCATCAATGTATTATTTATATAAAAGCAATATTCAGGCTCATATGGCTTTGCTTTACCGACAGAGGTATCCGCATTATTCATATCCATCATGCATCACGCGGAAGTTTTCTGCGCAAATCACTGCTAGCACTGATCGGAAAAGTATTTGGTAAAAAGATAATCCTGCATATTCACGGCGGAGGATTTCATAACTTTTATAACCGTGCAAAATTTTTGAAACCATTCATTAAATGGACACTGGAAAGTTCCGACGCGGTAATATGCCTCAGTGAAATGTGGAAAAAGTATTATTCGTCTGCATTTAAGCTGAAGCGACTGGTGATTATTAATAATGTAATTGAGGAGCCTGACGTTTTACCACAGCATGTTCAGAACGGATCGCTTAATTTGTTATTCCTTGGCCATGTTACCGAAAAGAAAGGTGTGTTCGACCTCCTTAATGTGCTGGCTGCAAACAGGGAGCACTACAAACACAAGGTGAAGGTTACAATCGGTGGCGTAGGTGAAGATGAGCGGCTGAAAAAAACTATTTCACAAAACGAATTCAACGGTGATGTAAACTTTGCCGGCTGGGTCAACGGAAATAAGAAAGCTGAATTGCTCAATTCCTGTGATGTATATGTGCTGCCATCATACTTTGAAGGGTTGCCTATATCTATCCTCGAGGCCATGGCATACGGCAAGCCGGTTATTTCCACAAATGTTGGCGGTATTCCGGAGATCGTTAAGCCCGGGTACAATGGATGGTTATTTCATCCGGGCGATCAGGAGGCACTGAATAACATTATCAGGGAAGCAATGGACAATAAAGAACTTTTAAAACAATATGGAAACAACTCTTTGAACATATCAAAGAAGTATACACCCACATCCGTCTTTCAATCGTTGAACGATTTGTATACTCAGATACTTAATCAATAATTGAATGGTAAACGACATCAAAAACAGCATTGCTTATTACACCAGGCACAATTTCGTGTTTTACCGGCAGATGGCTAAGATCACTGCTCTTGAAAACATGGACCCTTTAGACCTGAAAAAACTGGAAGAGAAGGAAGCCATGAAAATGATCCGCTTTGCCGCGGAGCATGCGCAATTTTATAAAACCCTGTATGCAAACATTGATCTGAGAGGTTCTTTCAGCGATGTATATGCGGCTTTACCGGTGATCAGCAAGCCCGATATCAGGGACCATGAAAGTAGTATCATCACCGATCCTGTACACATGTTAAAGAAAGCACATACCAGTGGAACTTCAGGATCGCCGCTGAAGTTGTACAGATCGCCCGGTTCCATCCTCAAAGAAAATGCTTATGTATGGCAATACAGGGTAGGCCAGGGTTTGAACCTTGGTGATCCTTTTGTTTCGATGCGCGGTGTGCTCGATAATAAAACAATGCATTACTACAATAAGGCTGAGAATACTTTATACTTGTCGAGCTATTTGCTCAATAAAGCGAATATCAATAAGTACGCGAAGCTGTTATCAGAATTTAAGCCGAAAGCGATTTTTGCTTTCCCGAGTTCATTGTTTACACTTTCAAA
>DATLDR010000239.1:0-3456 GCA_035525775.1 Flavitalea sp. | reverse complement strand
TTGGTCTGGATTCATCGAACACAATCCCTCCATCAGACCATGCCGCACATGAAAACTTCTCATATAAACATGAGGCAAACATCGCCCATTTGCTTCCGTAGGAATGACCGGTGATACCAATTCGTGAAGAATCAATAAATGGAAGATGGGAAAGTGCATTGTATGCATTAGCAGCCAGGTAACCCAGCATGGAAAGAGGTTGAACAATAGCACTATCAGGTGAAGGGTAATATTGTCCAAATGGTTTTGTTTTAGCTACCGGATCTGCTCCAATTGAAAATGTTGCAATGCCACGGTGTACGAGTTGTACCGCAAGATCCATATGTGCCCTGTTGCGTAAACCTAATGCCGTTTCAAGTTCGTAGTAAACGATAACAACTGCAGGCATTTGTGTTTTTCCATCAGGTACAAGTAAGTATCCGGAAGACAATTCATTTCTTCTCCATTCATATTTCACACTAAACTGTGTGTAATTATCTTTATGTATTGAATCAGTTATCTGAAATTCCGGTGTCTGTATTACTTCAGGCCATGCACCCATGATGTTCTGCCAGCGGTCAAAAACCTCTTTTCTTCTTTTTTTCCAATCTGAAGTCGTTTTAACTTTGCGGCCGTCATAAAAAATAAGCGGGCTTTTATACGATCCAAATTCACCTGTATACTTTGCAGGTGTAGTAAAATATGGCTTTAGTTTTTGCCATAAGGTATCCCGATATTGAGCAGAAGCAGGTAGTTTCATGACCAATACCATAACCATTACATTCAAAAAGATAGCGACCGATTTCATTTAATTGAGCTTATAATCTTTCAAACCCTGTGTGTTCAAACTGCTTCAGCATTTTTTCGGACCATAAATAACTATCAGGCACTTTTCCGACAAATATGATTTTTGCAGGAGCCAATAAAGCAGGAAGCTGATTAATATCTGTAACCTGAAGGCAATTAAGCATTTCAATGGCAGGGCCCCTTCCATCAGGGTTGTCTGCTACGTCCTGGGTGGGAGGAGGATTTCTTAAAACAACAGTATTACAATTGCCATCCATAAGCGACGCATAAAGAGCAACGGCGCCCATTTCATCTTTGGCTGCAACTCCGATTTTTGAAGTGTCTATATTTTTTAATGTACGGCAAAACTTCAGGCACCGCAGAACATCGTACACCTGCATTGAAGCAATAGTTCTGCCTGTCCACGCAGCAGCCCTGCGTATATGCCATTGCAGGTTAGGATCCCAACCTGTTTCGCCCGTACCTCTTGGCTCAAAAAAAGCAACGTTCCAATCTTTTTCAAAAGGTGCGGCGAAAGCTTCAGACGACCATAGGTTTTCATTGTAATTACGCAGTACAATCAGCAAGGGTTTCTTTTTAAGAGAATCATCTTTCCAATGAATATCTATTTTTAACCGCCATCCATCTTCAGTAACAATACTGTATATATGATTGCCTGAATTCTTTGTATCCATACTTTTGAATTCATGCTGTGCATCGAATAGAACTTCTTTTTTTGGAAAAGCTCCGAAAGTTTTTTCGTGAAGAAAGTTTTTCACAGAATCCCTGAATTCATACAGTGCTTCCTTACTGCTGATGGATGTCGCAGGTGCAAGAGCTATGAAGGAATTTTGTATTGTTGGCGTTCTGTCATCTTTAGGCGGTCCATTAACAAATACTTTAAGCTCTTCTGAAGTAAGCTGATTTTTGCTGGCTGTATCTATGTCGCCTGCTTGTTCAGGGGTAACCTTTTTGCCATCCAGATGTTCCATAAAGAAAGCAAAAATGCTTTCACGTGAATTCTTATGATAGGAATGCTCTCCAGGAGTTTCAACCAACGATATATTGCCCCGCTTTCCGTATGTGTCATAAATTTTTTTTGTTTTGAAAACCAATTCGCGGACTGCTTCAATAGAAAACATTCCATCAAGGTTGGCCTGGCATACAAGTAGTGGACGCGGTGCAATCAATGCACCTATCTGTTCGAAATCACTACGGTAAGTATTATTGGGCATCATGCAGTCGCAATGTCCATCCACCGTGCGTGTAATAATATGAGATTTCAATGTAGCGGCACCGCAAACAGGAGCAGCTGCTTTAATGCGTGGATCTGATGCGGCTATATACCAAGTTTGAGAGCCTCCACCAGAAATTCCAGTAACACCAATTTTCTCAGGATCCACTTCCGGTCTTTCACAAAGAAGGTCAATAGCTCTTATAGCATTCCATAATTCAACTCCGGCCGGGTTATATCCGCGACTATACCAATTAAACAAACCATTCCGACATGGTCCCCAATGTTCGCCGATAACTTCTCCGAATTGTATTGTTTCTAAAATTATTGATACAAAACCCATCTGTGCAAATTTCCTTGGGTGTGCCTGGTAATCTTCCTTTGCTTTACGTGAATGACCCGACACATATAAAATAGCAGGGCGCGGAGATTTTATACTATCTGGAACATATAAATTTGCTCTTACATACAAGCCCGGTAACGACTCGTAATAAAGTTTTTCTATCCGGTAGCCTTCTTTTTTAATAATACCCGTGATCTTGACATTCAAATTGCTTCTTTTCCCTTGAAGAGGTAAATTTTTCAACCCCATCATTTCAATAAATTCATTATATCGACGGGACCCGGAATCTTCCCAATCCTTAAGTGTACTATTGTCGTTAATTGAACTATCAGAAATCTCGGAAGCGGCACGCACCAAATAACTACGCATATTATTATTAACAACAGGTTGCTCTGCCACAACAACACGTGACTCCTTTTCATGTTGACATGAGGAAAGTATGAAAACAAAAGCAACGCATTTTACTAAAAAACAATCTTTCGTCATAGATGTAGTTATTCTTTTATATTAGACATTCTTCTGCCAGATAAAGGATCTGTAACAGCGTTTCCGCTATTTAATTTCCCTTTGATGGCGTCAGCTCTAAACGCCTCACTTGCGTCATAATATTTTACAGATGTATCAATATCAGAAATTAATATTCCGGGGATATTTTTAGCTAGTTTATTTTTAACTAGCCCATCGGGTGTAATGAAGTGGCACGGCCAGCTTTCGGGCACACACGAATTTGTCAATGACATATAAAAATAATTCGAAGCTGCGTTTGCCTGTGCTGTAACAGGCATAATTAATGGATGAATCGATGTTGAGCTTGCGCGCGCATTATGAAAAGATTGAAAGATTACCTGTGTACCTAGCTTGCTGTATTCTCTGTATAGCTCTGGAAAACGAACATCATAACAGATCAATAAACCGCACTTGACTCCATTAATCGTAAAGTTTACAAAATGATCTCCTGGAGAGAAATATTCGAGATCGCCGGTAGTACAAAATCGCTTATCATACCGGTCTGCAATTATTCCATTTGAATTTATCAGGTACAAACTGTTAAAAGGCTTATTGTTTCCGGTTAATCGGTGGATAGATCCAAGAAGCACCCATATATTCAATTCTT
>DATLDR010000016.1:0-40312 GCA_035525775.1 Flavitalea sp. | reverse complement strand
TTCCTTCAACACCCTGCCCATTTTACTCATCGTATCTGCTACCTGTTCAAAGAGAGTATAGAATACTCTGTCTTTAGGCATAAAAATCTTCATGATAGAATTTAATCCCATCTTCTGTATTTTAATATGGCACAAAATTATGACTAATCAAATTGTCACAGGTAAGGTCAGAAATGATAATAATTTCTTAACATGGCATGGTTTTCTTAACATAGAACGTCGGTATAACTTGCATGCGAATCATCATCCGGTATGAAGATAGGAATATTGTTGAATAAAGTTTTCTTGCTTCTTCTCGCGTCATTACTCGCACATGATGTGAGTGCTCAGTTTTTAGTAGATATGATCGACACCACGGTTGCGGCGGAAAAAGGATTGTGGGCAGTATTCCGCAAAACGGATCACCTTAAGATCAGCGGTTATTTTCAGCCTCAATTCCAGATTGCGCAATCAAAAGGTGTTAAAAATTTCAGCGGTGGTGATTTTCCGGCAAATTCAAATAACAGGTTTATGATCCGCCGCGGGCGTATCCGTTTTGATTATGCACATTTTAATGCTGATGGGTTACCGCAGGCACAGGTGGTTTTCCAGTTTGACGGATCTGAAAGAGGCGTTTTCATACGTGATTTCTGGGGAAGATATTATGAAAATAAACTCCAGTTGTTTGCATTTACCGCAGGTATGTTTGCCCGTCCTTTCGGTTATGAATTGAATCTTGGCTCATCAGACCGTGAAAGCCCGGAACGCGGCAGAATGTCTCAGATCCTTATGAAAACAGAAAGAGACCTTGGCATGATGGCAACCTTTGAACCGAGAAAAAAATCAAATCCCTTACGCCTGGTGAAATTTGATGCGGGAGTTTTTAACGGACAGGGGTTGAGCGCAACTGAAGAATATGATAGCTATAAAGATTTTATCAGCCGTGTTTCTCTTAAGCCTTTTATTATATCAAAGAATGTTTCCTTAAGTACCGGACTTTCATTATTTGAAGGGGGCATTGTTCAGAATACAAATGCAATATACAGAATGGGAAGTTCAAAAGACTTTACAGTAGATTCTTCTGTTAGTAACATAGGTAAAAAGGCGCCCCGGAAATACAGGGGCATTGATGCACAGCTAAAGATAAAAAACATATGGGGCGCTACTGAACTGAGAGGAGAATACTGGTGGGGTACGCAAACTTCTTCTGCAAACGAATCCGCAACACCGGCAACACTGCTGAATCAACCATATTATATCAGGAATTTTAATGGCGCATTCTTCTATCTGCTTCAGAATATAATCAATCAGCACCACATGATAGCTCTTAAATACGATATCTACGACCCTAATAAACGAATTGAAGGAAACGAAATCGGTTTAACCGGTGGTAATACCCATTCAGGCGATGTTAAGTTTAATACATTCGGAGCAGGATACATTTATTTTGCTGAACCGCATATCAAATTTGTTTTCTGGTATGATGTGATCAGGAATGAAAAAACATTACTTGACGGTTATACCTCCGACATAAAAGATAATATCTTCACCTTCAGGGTGCAGTTCAGATTCTGACAGTGCCTGGTAACAATTCGTTAATGCAGCAGTAATATTCAGGTAATACCACGCGGGTACATTTGCACCACAACTAAATAGTTAATTGTGGGATCAAAGCTGTACTTATTTATTTTTATACTTTTCTCTTCCCTGATAGTTTCCGCACAGAATATACAACTGAACGGTAAAATTCTAAACATAAAAAATGAACCGTTGTCAGGGTCAACTATCACTGTTGCAGGAGCAGGCCATCCGGTTGCTGCAAATGCTGAAGGAAGATTTGCACTCACACTTGAACCTGGTAAAAGATATACGATCGGAGTTTCAAGCGCTGGCTACATCAGTAAATCCGTAGATGATGTTGAAGTGAAGGCAGGGGAAGAAAATAACCTTACAATAGTTCTCGAAGAAAGGTCAGCATTATCTGAAGTGGTGGTGAGAAGTTCCGTAAGAAAAGAAAGCACAAACGCCCTGCTAAATTTTCAGAAAAATAATTCTGCGGTTACAAGTGGTATTGCCGCAGATTTTATAAGGAGAACACCAGACCGTAATACCGGTGAAATATTAAAAAGAGTAAGTGGTACGAGCATACAGGACAACAAATTTGTAGTTGTACGCGGATTGGGCGACCGCTACAATACAGCATTTCTTAATGGTGCACAGCTGCCCAGTTCAGAGCCAGACAGGAAATCATTTTCATTTGATGTGATCCCGGCGAGCGTGGTAGACAATATAGTGATCAATAAAACTGCCACCCCTGACCTTACGGGTGAATTTGCGGGAGGATTAATACAGGTGACAACAAAGGATGTTCCTTCAAAAGATTTTCTTTCTGTTGGAGCAACTGCAGGGTACAATACCCATTCAACATTTAAGAATTTTAAAAACGATCAGCGTAGCAATACTGACTGGACTGGTTTCAGCGACAACCGCCGTGACCTCCCCACCGGCTTCCCTGCGCACCGGTCAGATTATACAGGAACAAATGATAACCCCGTCTCTCTATCACAGAAAATAGAAAAAAGCCGTTTGTTCAGAGACGATGTGTATAAGCAAAATCAATACAAATCATCGCCTGTTCAGACCTATAATGTTGCATGGGGAATCGGCAGAAAGTTAAAGAACGACGCAACCTTCGGATCTGTTATATCAGCTCTTTACCGGAAAAGTGAAAATTTAGCTACAGTAAACCGGAATTTATATGATGCGAACAGTGTTAGTCTTCAAAGTTTCGAAGACGACCAGAATAAATACGCCATCAACCTGGGGGCCATGGCCAATTTCTCCTATATCAAGGGGAAAAATAAAATATCATTTAAGAATTTATTCAACAGAACATTCGAAGATAATTCCTATTTCCGGTCGGGTCCTAACAGTGACCGCGGTGGCAGCGTAAACCTTTGGAGTTCTGTGCTTACACAACGTACTTTTTACACCGGAATATTTGAAGGAGCCCATCAGGTTACAGGTAATGGAATAAAATTGAACTGGAACGCAGGTTATTCTTTCAACAATAAATCACAGCCTGATCTTAGAACCACCGCTTATTTTAACGGAGGCTCCGGGTACGAATGGGACCAGGACGATACCCGCAGATTTTATTCTGATCTCACAGATCATGGATTTTCGGGCAGCGCTTCACTTACTGTTCCGTTTAATTTGAAAGGCGAAAAGCAGTTACTAAAAGCAGGCGGCGCAAGCCTCATACGTTTTCGCGATTTCAAATCAAGAATATTCAGGTACGTTGAAGCATCAGAAAAGTTTGATAACGCCTATAAACAGCTCCCTTACGTTGAAATTTTCTCGAAAGCCCATATTGCCGAAAACGGATTCATTATTGATGAATTTACAAATCCTGATGATAAATACAACGGCATCTCTACCGTAAATGCCGGATTTGTAATGCTCGATAATAAGCTATCCGACCGGGTTCGTATTATATGGGGTGCACGTGTTGAATTTTTCGAGCAATATCTCAATTCAAGGGACAGATCTGCAAAGAGAATTACTGTAGATAATGAAGACTGGTCAATACTTCCTTCCGTAAATGTTTCTTTCACGATCAATCCAAAAAATATATTAAGGTTGTCAGCATCACAAACGGTTTCACGTCCTGAATTTCGTGAGCTTGCACCTTTTCAGTTCTACGATTATGAAGCGAACTATGGAGTAAGAGGTGATTCAAGACTTAAATCAGCTGATATATACAACTTTGACGCGCGCTATGAAATTTATCCCGCTGCCGGCGAAGCGATCACCTTGGGTGGATTCTATAAAAGATTTGTTAATCCGATTGAATTCCGTTTAGGTCCTGAAAGTGTTCCTTCACGCCGTAACTATACTTATGGCAATGCTAAGGATGCGGATAATTATGGTGTTGAGCTTGAGTTGAGAAAGAACCTTAATTTCTTCGGTGGCAATGATCTTTTGAGCAATTTCAGTTTGTTCGCCAACATTACCTATATTTTTTCGCAGGTACGTTTCAGTGACGAAGCCGCAGGAAAAGTGGTTTCTACAGACAGACCTGTGCAGGGACAATCACCCTACCTCATCAATGGCGGATTACAGTATTCATCAAAAGGCTCGGGCTGGAATGGCAACATTTTATATAACAGGGTTGGCAACAGGTTAGCGCTTGTTGGTAATAGTGAGATACCTGATATCTATGAAAATCCTCGGGATATGATAGATGTACAGATCTCTAAAAAAGTACTTGATAAAAAGGGAGAAATCAAATTAACATTAAGCGACCTGTTGAATAAAAGCCTGTTGTTTTATGAGAATATAGATAACAAAAGAGCTTTCAAAGGAGGTCGTGACAGGGTATTCAGCTCATTTAAACCAGGCACTACTGTTTCAGTGGGCTTCACTTACAATTTTGGACGATAATTAAAACTGCTAAACAAATAAAAATTAAAATTCCTGATATGAAATTTACTAAGCAAGCTTTAATGGTGATGGTTTCTGCGATAGCAATTACATCGTGCATTAAAGTAAATGTTGGTGATGAAAATGGTACCGGTATTATTCCTGGCGGAACAGATCCAAATGAAACCAAGGTGCTGACAGGCACGATCTACAACAGCATAACCCTTAAGAAAGGAACCTTCACGTTAAAAGGGTATGTGTATGTGAACAATGGTGCGGTACTTACAATTGAACCGGGAACAATTATAAAAAGTGATATTTCTCAGAAAGGAGCTTTAATTGTTGAAAGAGGTTCAAAGCTTATTGCTGATGGTACAGCAACTGATCCGATTATTTTTACTTCAGGAAAACCAGCTGGTGAAAAAGCTCCCGGCGACTGGGGCGGGATCATTCTTTTAGGAAGCGCTCCTACAAACAGGCCAACATCACCTGCTCCCATTATTGAAGGAGGAGTTAACCGTCCTTATGGCGGAACAGATGTTAATGATAATTCAGGAATTATACGGTATGTACGAATAGAATTCTCAGGCATTGCGGCAGAACCTGGTTCTGAGATCAATGGTCTTACGCTTGGCGGAGTAGGTGCTGGAACAACCCTGGAAAATATACAGGTTTCATATGGTGCCGATGATGCGTATGAATTTTTCGGAGGAACTGTTAATGCGAAGAATCTTGTTGCGCTTGGAACATATGATGATGATTATGATTTTGACTTTGGCTATTCCGGTAATATCCAGTTTGCTGTTTCTTTAAGAGATAAACCTTCAGATACTGACCAGGCAAATGGAATAGAGTGTGATAATGACGGAACCGGCTCAACTGCTACTCCTTTCACTAATCCGCACTTAAGTAATCTTACACTCATAGGACCTTATGATACTACAGGCTCTTCTGCAAATCATGGATTTAGTAACAGATGGAGGAGGTCAACACATTTTGTGCTGATGAATTCGATTTTACTCGGACACAGGAAAGCGGGTTTCTCTATGGAATCTTCAGGAACGGTTGTTGATTATCTGGAAAATGGATTATCAACTTTCAAAAACAACATCATTGCGGTATACAAGAAGCCGGTGAATGTTGATTCTGCCGGGGCACGTGCGATAGTAAAATCTTATCCCGACAACCCGATGTCATCAACTGACAGTACAAATATGATCAATGATGCAATAGCGCTGGTGCGTAATAAAGTAGAAAGTGATGGCAATGTTATACTGGATTCAAGAGAAGCCGTTGAGCTTACTGCTCCTTTTAATTTAACAGCGCCAAACTTTTTACCCGCTGGATCTTCACCCGCCCTTTCAGGAGCCGATTTTACAGGACTTGATGCCTTTTTTACAACTGTTTCCTTTAAAGGAGCATTTGGAACCACGGACTGGACAGCCGGCTGGACGAACTTTAATCCTAAGGCATCTACATATTAATTATGGTTGTTAACGTGCGTCCCGCGGGTTTGTGCCTGCGGGTTTTTTTTGTTGTTACCTCGGTAGTATGCCGTTAAAATCTTAAAACGAAATGTGTTTTTTCACATTCATGTTTGCTGCGAACATTAGAATTTTACATAAATGAAATTAATGACCTCATTCTCTCAAACTTTCCGCATATACGAAATGCTGAATAAATATTTCAGGAACGAAGATGATGCTAAAAGTGTAGCAGCAGGAATTGAAGAGATAGTGAATTTGCGGTTTCAAACAGAGAAAGAGCGACTGGCAACAAAAATGGATATCATGGAATTGAAGGGCGACATTTCACACGTAAAGATGAGAATGAAGCAATCGTTCAGAGACCAGCTGAAACTGTTCATCATGATCATGACAGGTTTCGCATTATTGATTACAGGAGTATTGAAACTTCTATTAGGCTGAAGAGCGGGTGGTTTTTTCATCCCTGCGCAGTTCAAGGGTAAAACCAATTGTTGTGCCTACATCAGGAGTGCTTCGAACATGTATTGTTTGTCCGTGTGCCTCAATGATGTGTTTGCAAATAGCAAGGCCAAGCCCTGTACCGCCTTTATCGCGGCTCCTTGCGGCATCGGTTCGATAGAAGCGTTCGAATATCCTGGGAAGGTGTTCTTTTTCTATGCCAATGCCGTCATCACTGATCTCTACCAATACATGCCTGTCGTCTGTTTTATAAACACTGGCAATGATTAATCCGTTTTGCTTGCCATACTTGGTTGCATTTTCAACGAGGTTTATGAGTACCTGCCTGATCTTTTCCTTATCTGCAAACACTGTAACAGGAGTTTCGGTGCCTTTTTTAAAAGTAGTGGTGATATGCTTTTGCTGTGTTTTTATTACCAGCGCATCGTACACTTCTTTGATCTGGTCCTGTATAGCAAAATTCTGTTGATAAAGTAATTGCTCCCCGCTTTCGAGGCGGGTAATTTCATCGAGGTCATTGATGAGTGTTACCAGGCGTTCGGCATTTTTAGAGGTATTTTCCAGAAACTTTTTGCGGATAGCTTTTTCTTCCATCGCACCACCCAGCAATGTTTCCACATAACCCTGGATAGCGAAGATGGGCGTCTTGAATTCGTGGGCCAGATTCTGAAGAAATTCTTTACGATATGCTTCATTTTTCTGAAGCAGCTCGATCTGTTCATTCCTTAGCTTCATCCACTCCTCAACATCTTCCTGTACCTCTTCTATACTTTTTTGAGGAAGAACATATTTAAAATAAAATTCTTCCTTGCGTGTAGCTTTAGTCTGGTTGATAAGTTTATAAATGAGCTTGATTTTTCTGTAAATGAATTTTTCGAATGTGAAACTGATCAGCGCATAAGATCCGAGCCAGATAACGCCAAAAGATATTGCGGCAGTTTCAAGCTTACCGGAAAAAAAATAAATTCCTGCTGAAACCGGTATGCTCAGCAATAACGCTACAATTGCGGACAGCTGGTAGGTTGAAAGGTTTTTTGTACTGAGCATTAACTAAGTTAAGCAATGCTTATAAATCGAATTTGTATCCAACACCTTTAACGGTGGTAATACAATCAATGCCGAGCTTCTGACGGATCTTGCGGATATGAACATCTATTGTTCTGTCACCTACGATTACTTCATTTCCCCATACCTGGTTCAGGATTTCATTACGAAGAAAAACACGGCCCGGCTTTGAAGCAAGCATATACAAAAGTTCGAATTCTTTTTTGGCAAGCGTTGCCGGACGTTCATCGATCGTTACTTCAAATTTCACAGGATCGATTTCGATATTGCCCTCACGGATCACATTCATGTTATAATGAGGTTTAACCCGCCTGAAAAGAGCATTCACCTTACTCAAAAGGACCTTCGGGCTGACTGGTTTACTGATGTAATCATCGGCTCCGGTTTCAAGACCCTTTACATGCGAACTTTCATCATTGAGCGCAGTAAGAAAGATGATAAGGGTATCCTTGAAATCAGGTTTGGCACGAAGTAGTTCACAAACCTCCACACCAGTTTTTTTTGGCATCATAATGTCGAGGATGATCAGCTCCGGTTTTATAATTTTTGCTTTTGCGAGCGCTTCGTCTCCATCTCTGGCTGTGGTTACCTGGTATCCCTCCCTCGAAAGATTATAGCCGACAATTTCGAGTATATCAGGTTCATCATCAGCTATCAATATCTTTTTAGGGCCGCTTTCCATCACAAAAATTTACGCAAAGTTAATTTTCAATTCATAGCTCCCACAATAAAGAGATTATCAAATTGTTAAGTACACGAGAGAAAATAAGAGGATGAATAATTGTACCTTTGCCTTCAATATCATTATGAATCCACGGTTACTGATCCTTATTAGCCTGCTCATTCCCGGAACGATCTTGGCCCAGACTGCTTACAATTTCAAGATAGCTACCGACAGAATGCTTTTCCATGACCTGGTCGATAAGCAGCAGAAAGCAATGCTTAACGAAAGGGACTCATTAAAACTCTCACCGGATGATGCCGTTAATTTACAGGTAGGCGACGTTTTTATCAGACAGGTAGATGAATTGCAGGAAAAGATAGAATCAGATACAACGCTTACCGGGCAGGTTAAGGTGAAGTCACTTAAAAGTTTAGAAACATTATTAAAAAATTACAACCGCTTCAGGGATAAAAAAGATTATCCGATATCAATAGCTCCGGCGTTATTCAAAGCCTACATGGAATGTCTGTTGCTTGACAGGAAAGGTGAAAGTATTGAACCTGTTATTGCAAAAAATGATTACGGCGTAGGGAAGCTACTGATTGAATGTTTTCTTTTTCCTACTGAAAACGCAGGAGTCAAAAATTCAAAGGCATTATTGTCGAGAAAATTTCTGGAAACACATCCCGACGAAATTCTGGCTGAACTTAATAAAAATCCAAATGTTCCTTACGCCGATCATTTTATTCAGGTAGCGGCACAACGTGACATCCGGAAATTATACGATTATGCAGCTGCGCGAAATTCACTGGGACTCAAGATCAGAAATCACCCGGATTCTCTTGTAAGATTGGTTGGCAAGATGGCTTCCAGCAGAAGCGGTCAGCTCTACTTCCCCTTCCTCGACAACCTGATGGATAAAAGGATCTCACTGGCTGAAATAGATTCAGTAAAAGAAAATGACCTGGCATATTACAAGCTAATGGTGAAAACCAGGATTGAATACACCCACAGATTGAGGCAAAGGGATTCAATTATGGGCATGGAGGCACTGAATGAAAGGATGACAAATAAGGCGAAGCAGTATTTTATCAGGGAGATCAACGCTCTGCATACTGAGAACAGCGAAAAAGTGCGCTTCAAAAGAATAGAAGAGCTTACTCCTCAGGAACTTTACTATCTTATTGTTCAGGGTGAAGATGAAATATATACTTCAAGCTATCTGTACGTATACAAAAGAATCTTCCAGCAGATGAGCACGCCAAGAAGCGACAGCCTTCTGCTAAGTGTAAACGGCGATAATTTCAGGAAGTTTATAAAAATGGCTGCCGGGTATAATACACTTACTGATTTTCTTTCAAAAATGGATAGGAACAATGCCACCACCACCATGAAGGCATTTGTTATAAGGCTTGAATCAACGGAAGGTCTGGAAGAAGCTGTTGACGTTGCCGATTCGTATAGTAGCATCATGGATAAAAATCCCGGCCTCTCCAGATATATATTGAAGGAAGTAAAGTGGAACCTGGAAAGAAATATGGCCAATACAAATAAACGTGGGATGGTTATTTATAATCTGCTGAAAGTTTTATTTGAAAGCGCTGATACAACAAACAAAATTGACCTTGTGTCGCAGTTGGGTATAAATTCAATTTACGGACAGGATTACAAAGCGCTTACTGATGACAGCGGAAGGGTAGTTCAGCAGGTATATTTTTATGGAGATGAGGACAAGGACGGCCAGCATTCATATGAGAATTTCATGAAAATGTTCGCCAATAAAAAAGAATGGAAGGTTGAATCGAACGATGAATGGACGTCTATCACTTCATTGAAGGGGAAACCTGTGATTATTTTTGCCAACAAACCCTTGCTTGGTCCGGATGATCCTGATGCAAAGGCACAGGCAGAATTAAATGATTATATGTTTTCAAAAAAGCTGAAGCCTACCATTGTTATACACCGTGGCCACAGTTACCATCTGCAGTATACACTTAAACAGCTTGCTCCCACCGCTAAAATTGTTGTACTTGGATCATGCGGAGGGTATAACAATCTTAATGAAGTGCTTACTATCTGTGAAGATGCTCACATAATCTCATCAAAGCAGGTCGGTACAAAAACCGTAAATGAGCCAATATTACAGGCAATCAACCAGAACCTTCTTGCCGGAACCAATATCGACTGGGTAACTTTATGGAACGGACTTAGCACAAAGTTCAAGGATAAGGCTTCCCGCGAGAAATTTGACGACTACATTCCGCCTTATAAAAACCTGGGCGCCATATTTATTAAGGCATACCGGAAAAGTATGGCTGACTAAAATTCATAAATTCGCATAATGTCCACCAGGTCTGTTGCGAAGAAAATATTTGATTTTACGTTGCTGCGAAGGGTTCTTCAATTCGCCTCTCCTTATAAAAGAAGATTTTTTATTTCACTTGCTCTTGCGATTACCCTCGCGCTGTTTTCTCCTATACGGCCATACCTTATTCAGTTAACAGTAAACGGCTACATAAAAAAAGGAGTAACAGCAACAGGTGCGGTTAAAATAAAGATGGAGGAGATGCTCATCTGGATAACCATCATTCAGATAGGCCTGCTCATGGTAGAGTCTGCCCTTCGCTTTTATTTTTCATTTCTCACTGCATGGCTGGGTCAGACAGTAGTAAAAGATCTGCGTGTGCTGGTATATGAAAAAGTGCTGGGTCTGAACCTGTCGCAATTTGATAAAACACCTATAGGTACATTAACAACAAGAACGATCAACGACATAGAAGCGATCAATGATATATTCGCTGAAGGTCTGCTTCCTATCATTGCTGATCTGCTTTCGATCATCTGCATCCTTTTTTACATGTTTTATGTTGACTGGCGGCTTACATTAATCTGCCTGGCACC
Organism: Flavitalea sp.; assembly: GCA_035525775.1. Classification (GTDB taxonomy): domain Bacteria; phylum Bacteroidota; class Bacteroidia; order Chitinophagales; family Chitinophagaceae; genus Flavitalea. Next base: position 29,332 of record DATLDR010000016.1, on the reverse strand, counting down.
TTTTCCTCTGCTCATCATCGCAACTTATTTTTTTAAGGAAAGTGTAAACAAATCATTTATCAGGGTAAGAAATGCAGTGGCACATCTCAATGCATTTGTTCAGGAACATATCACCGGCATGCAGGTGATCCAGGCATTTTCTGCTCAGGAAAAAGAGTTTGATAAATTCAAAACGATCAACAGGGAGCATAGAAATGCAAACATCAATGCCATATTCGCTTATTCTGTTTTTTTTCCGATCGTTGAAATCGTACTGGCTGTAGGTACAGCGCTGATGGTATGGTGGGGCGCGACAAATGCGTTGAACATACCTCCAGAACATGCGGCAGAGCTGCCCGGTACTATGGTGGCATTTTATTTTTGCCTCAATTTATTATTTCGTCCGTTAAGGGTAATCGCTGATAAGTTCAATGTACTGCAGATGGGCATGGTAGCAAGTGATCGTGTATTCAGGGTGCTGGAAAACGAAGATTATATAAAAAATGAAGGGACTTTTGATCCGGTTTCCATCAGCGGAAAAATTGAATTTAACAATGTCTGGTTTGCGTATACAGATGACCGATATGTCTTAAAAAATATTTCATTCAAAGCTGAACCAGGCGAAACTATTGCGATTGTAGGTCATACCGGAAGTGGAAAAACATCTATCATCAGCCTGATGAACAGGCTTTATCATATTCAGAAAGGAGACATAAGGATCGACGATGTTCCTGTGGAAAATTTTAAGCTTGAAGCATTACGGAGAGACATAGGTGTTGTTCTTCAGGATGTGTTCCTGTTTTCCGGGTCGGTGCTCGATAATATAACTTTACGGAATCCGGGTATATCGAAAGATCAGGTGATCGAAGCCGCCAGGCTGATTGATGTACATGACTTCATTATGCAACTGCCCGGAGGATATGATTATAATGTAATGGAAAGGGGAAGTACGCTTTCTATGGGTCAGCGCCAGCTGATCGCGTTTATCAGGGCATTGTTATATAATCCATCGATATTAATACTGGATGAGGCAACATCTTCAATTGACACAGAAAGTGAACGGCTGATCCAAAAGGCGATCGACACGCTGATCTCCGGACGAACCGCTGTTGTGATAGCGCACCGGCTTTCAACGATCAGGAAGGCTGATAAAATAATTGTTCTTGACAAGGGAGAGATCAGGGAAATTGGCACACATGAGGAATTATTGGCCCTTGGCGCCTATTATTCAAGCTTCCATTTTATGCAGACTGAGGCAGATAAGACAGTATAAATCTTTTTCTTAATTAGAACCTTTCTTAAGTTTTTTACGGACTGCATGCTTATCTTTGCGGCAAATTTAGGGAAAGGTATGCTAAATGGGAGAGTAAAGGCTTTATTGTTAACGATTTATAGCATTTTTACTGTGTTTTTTTGCAACATCGCAATTGCACAGGAAAAGGACCATATCGGTAAGGAAGAACATGCTCCGAAGTCAATTCAAAAAAAAGAAAAAGTGTTCGATGCAAATGAAGTGATTTTCGAACACGTGCTGGATGCGCACCAATTTCATTTTCTCAGTTACAAGGATAAGGAAGGTCATGCACATCATGTTTCCATACCTCTTCCCGTAATATTATATTCTCCACAGAAAGGTTTTTCAACTTTTATGTCATCAGAGTTCCATCATGGTGAACATGAAGTAAACGGATACAAACTCGCTGGAAATAAGATTGTGCCTGTTGATGCTGAAGTGAAAGTTTATGACCTGTCGCTTACCAGGAATGTTGTACAGATGCTGCTTGCATTGACGCTGCTGGTGATCTTGCTGATCAACGTCGCAAGGAAATACAAGCAGGGCATTGGAACAACAAAAGCACCTACTGGTTTTCAAAATGCGATCGAGCCTGTAATAACATTCGTTCGGGATGAAGTGGCAAAACCAAATCTGGGTCATGATTATCTGAAGTACCTTCCATATCTGCTTACCATCTTTTTCTTCATACTGGTCAATAACATATTCGGGCTGGTTCCCGGTTCAGCGAATGTAACAGGCAATATTGCCTTTACTGCGGTTCTTGGAGTCATATCATTTATAGTGATCAGTGTAAATGGAAATTCACATTACTGGGGACATATTTTTAACCCACCCGTACCTGGTGGTATCAAACCCATTCTCGTACTCGTTGAAATTCTGGGAGTATTTACAAAGCCGTTCGCACTGATCATAAGGTTGTTCGCGAATATGCTGGCCGGGCACATCATCATCATATGCCTTATCTCCCTCATATTTATTTTCGGAGGACTTAGCGCAGCTATCGGATGGGGATTTTCTCCAGTATCCATTGCGTTCTCTGTCTTCATCTATCTTATTGAAATTCTGGTTGCTTTCATCCAGGCTTTCATCTTCACCAATCTCACTGCTGTATTCATCGGTCAGGCGATTGAAGATGTACACGACCATCATGACAAGCACCAGATAGGACCTGATGATCCTGTGATCATTTAGAAAATCGGCAATCGAGAATCGAGAATAATTCTCGCTTCCCGGTTCTCAATTCGTATCAATTTTGGATTTATTAATAGTTATATAAACACACAATTATGGATTTACTCACAGTTTTATTAAGCGAAGTAGCATGGGCGAATGCCGGTGGTGCGATAGGTGCGGGTTTAGCCGCAGTTGGCGCTGGCATCGGTATTGGTCAGATCGGTAAAGGCGCTGTTGAGGCAATTGCCCGTCAGCCCGAAGCGATCAACGATATCCGCGCTAACATGATCCTGACAGCCGCATTCGTTGAGGGTGTAGCCCTTTTTGCGGTGATCGCAGGGATCCTGGCTATGTTCGTTTGAGCCATTATTTTACTGCATTCAAAGCACAGGGCGGCGAATGCAGTAATTCTGAACACTTAATGCGCATGCATTTTAAAATATAAAGAACAGCACAATGGACTTACTCATACCTTCCTTTGGATTGATCATCTGGACGTTACTCGCGTTCCTGATCGTATTTTTCATTCTTAAAAAATACGCATGGAAGCCAATTCTTTCTTCACTTAAAGAAAGAGAAACATCTATCGCCGATTCTCTTTCAACTGCAGAAAGAGTGAAAGCTGAAATGGCGCAGTTGAAAAGTGAAAATGAAGCGCTGCTTGCAAAAGCACGTGAAGAAAGGGGCCAGATTTTAAAAGAAGCACGCGACACAAAAGACAAGATCATCAACGAAGCGAAAGAGCAGGCAAAGATCGAAGCAAATAAGATCATCACTGATGCACAGGCTGCTATACAGCAACAGAAAATGGCTGCCCTTACAGATGTGAAAAACCAGGTAGGGCTGATGGTAATAGAAGTTTCTGAAAAAGTGCTTCGCCGTGAATTAGGAAATAAAGCAGAGCAGGAAAATTACGTAAGGCAACTTGCCAACGAAGTAAAATTAAACTAACAGGGAAAGAACATCACATGCTTAATCCACGTTTAGCAGGCAGGTACGCAAAATCACTTCTCATGCTGGCAATAGAAAAAAACCAGCTTGATACCGCACACCATGATATGCAGTTCCTGAATGCTGTGTCAAAAGCGAATAAGGAATTTGTAGTTGTACTTAAAAGCCCTGTAATCAGCCCTGAAAAAAAAGAAGCGATCATACAAGGTGTTACAAAAGGAAAGATCAGCGATCTTACTTTTTTATTTATAAGATTGCTCATCAGGAAAGGAAGAGAAATGAACCTTCCGGAAATAGCAACCGCCTTTATTGACCAGTACAATGAACATGAGAAGATTTACAGGGTGCAGCTCACTACGGCTTCGCCTGTAAGCGACGAAGTGAAGCAGGAAATTGTGAATCAGGTGAAGAAGCAGACCTCGTTGAATAATATAGAACTTACTGCCGCTGTAGATGAAAGTCTGATAGGCGGCTTTATTCTGCAAATTGGTAATACCATGGTTGATGCTAGCATAGCCTACGACCTGAATGTTATCAAGCAGCAATTTTTGAATAATGACTTTATTTACAAGATCAGATAAACATTAAGATATGGTTGAAATTAAATCGGATGAAATTTCGGCAATATTGCGCCAACAGTTAAGCAACTTCAATGCTTCATCAGACCTTGAAGAAGTAGGGTCGGTGCTGCAGGTGGGCGATGGTATTGCGCGCGTATACGGACTCAATAACGTTAGAAGTGGTGAGCTGGTGGAGTTTGAAACAGGCGTACAGGCTATAGCGCTTAACCTTGAAGAAGATAACGTAGGTGTGGTATTGATGGGTGATTGGGCAGGCATAAAAGAGGGATCGAAAGTGCGTCGTACCGGCAAGATCGCATCAATAAATGTTGGTGAAGGAATGCTCGGCCGCGTAGTGAATACACTCGGTGATCCTATTGATGGTAAAGGCCCGCTCAAAGGCGATCGGTATGAGATGCCCCTTGAGCGTAAAGCACCGGGAGTTATTTTCCGTGAACCGGTAAAGGAACCTTTACAAACCGGTTTGAAAGCAATTGATGCCATGATCCCTATTGGACGCGGCCAAAGAGAGCTTATCATTGGTGACCGTCAGACCGGAAAATCTGCAATCGCGATAGACACAATCATTAACCAGAAAGAATTTTACGCAGCAGGGAAACCTGTATACTGCATATACGTTGCCATAGGACAGAAAGCTTCGACAATAGCCAACGTTATGAAAACGCTGGAAGAGAACGGAGCTATGGAATATTCAATCATCGTTGCCGCATCAGCATCAGACCCTGCACCATTGCAGTTCTATGCACCATTTGCGGGAGCTGCGATAGGCGAATTTTTCAGAGACACCGGCCGTCCGGCACTGATCATCTATGATGATCTTTCAAAACAGGCAGTAGCTTACCGTGAAGTATCGTTGCTGCTTCGCCGCCCTCCGGGACGTGAAGCATATCCTGGTGATGTATTCTATCTGCATAGCCGTTTGCTGGAACGTGCGGCAAAAGTTATTACGGATGATGGCGTTGCAAAAAACATGAACGATCTCCCTGAATCGATCAGGCATCTTGTAAGAGGGGGAGGATCGCTAACTGCACTACCTATCATCGAAACACAGGCAGGGGACGTATCAGCTTACATTCCAACGAATGTGATCTCTATTACTGACGGACAGATATTTCTCGAAACAAATTTATTCAACTCTGGTATACGTCCGGCTATCAACGTAGGTATCTCGGTGAGCCGTGTGGGTGGAAACGCTCAGATAAAATCGATGAAAAAAGTGGCAGGTACCTTAAAGCTCGACCAGGCGCTGTACCGTGAAATGGAGGCATTCTCTAAATTTGGCGGTGATCTTGATCCTGCAACTAAACTGGTGATCGACAAGGGTGCGAGAAATGTGGAGATACTTAAACAGGCACAGTATTCACCTTTCAGCGTTGAAAAGCAGGTAGCTATCATTTACCTTGGAACGCAGGGTCTTTTGCGCCAGGTACCGGTTAAGAAAGTGAAGGAATTTGAGGAACACTTTTTACTTGAAATGGAAAATAAATATCCTGAAGTACTTGCTGAATTCAAGAAAGGCGGTTTGTCTGACGAAAGCCTTAAAAAGGTAACAGAACTGGCGAACCAGCTTATTCCCCAGTATAAGTAACATTATTTTCAACTATTGAAAACCGTCCTGCTATGTGGGGCGGTTTTTTTTGCTCTATCGTAGATTTACTATTGCTTATGTGAATAACACGTACAATCTTTGTTGTGTCATCAAGACGCTCCAATCCTCGGAACACCAATCCATTTAAATTTACCGTTTCTCTCCAATTCCTCAGAAAATCTGAGTGTTTTCACTATCCTCTTTATTTCCTCTATCCTTCAATTGACATTTGCAACTTTTCCATTTCAAAATAAAGATGAAAGTATTGTATCCCTCAGTAAAAATTTTTCTTCTCATTATCACTCTTATTGGCGGTGCTTCACTCAATGCACAGAATAAGGCAGCTGATCCGGTAGTGATAGTTAAAAACAGAAGTGATAAAAATGTAAATCTTTCGTGGCCGGCGTTTACCGGTGATGTGAGTCAGTATGTTCTTGAGCGCAGTATTGATGCGCGTAAATTTCAGGAGATATGTGTTTACGTATCTATGTTCAGTAACAATGAAGCATCGTTTGAATTCACTGACCGGTTCAGATCGCCATATGCTGGTCCCTTATACTACCGGTTGAGAATTGACGGGCTGGATGGCAGCGTGGTATACACGCCTGTAACGATTTTAAAAGCAGTTCAGAATAAATACACTGAATGAAAAATATTCAATCAACTTTTTTTTTAAAGGGTACGATCAACAAACAGCCGGGCCTTTCCAGGCCTGGCATTTTTCAAAATTCAAAAATGATGATGATGAGCACAGCACTTTCTTCATTAATGGATCCATCAGCGCTGATCAGATCAGTTAAAATATTTTTTGACCTGAAGCCTCCGTCAGTTTCGCGTTGCAGCAGGATCAGGAGACGATATAATAAATCATTTGATGAATTTATTTTTAAAGGGTACGATCAACAAACGCCGGGCCTTTCAAGGCCTGGCTCTTTTAAAGATCTCAAAATGATTTGCAAGAATTAAGTGAAAGGTTAAAAGTCAAAAGTTGAAAACTCTGTGCGAACTAACTTATAACTTTTAATTTTTCACTTTTTACTTTTACCTTAACCTCATGATTATTGACAGTCATGTTCATTTCTGGAAATACAGTAAACAAGAACTCCCCTGGATCGACAGGAACATGAAGATCCTTCAAAAGGACTATCTGCCATCCGAACTTGCATTAACTCTCAAACGAAATGATATTGACGGATGCATTGCTGTACAGGCAGCGACTGCAGAGGTAGAAACCCGGTTTCTTGCGGAGCTTGCAAAAACAAATCCTCTAATCAAAGGTGTTGTTGGATGGACGGACCTCAGAGCAAATGATGCTGAAAAAAAACTTACAGAGCTTAAAACGTATTCATCGATTGTTGGTTTGAGGCATATAGTGCAGACGGAACCTGATGATTTCTTGTATGATGAAAAATTCAGGGCCGGCATTTCTTTGCTTAGGGATTTCGAATACACATATGACATTCTTATTTTTCCAAGACAATTAACTGCAACTTTAGATTTTATAAGAGCATTTCCTCAACAGACATTTATATTAGATCACTGCGGAAAGCCTGAAATAAAGAATAAGGAAATGGAACATTGGCGTAAGGGGATAACCGACCTCGCTATGTTTCCGAATGTTTCATGTAAGCTTTCGGGACTGATCACAGAAGCCGAATGGAAGGAGTGGAGCCCTGGAGATTTTTATCCATACCTGGATGTTGTATTTGAATCTTTTGGAACTGAAAGACTTATGTTTGGAAGTGATTGGCCGGTGATGCTGCTGTCTGGTATTTATGTGCAGTGGAAGAGCCTGCTCGAAAGATATATGGAAAAATATCTGCCAGAGGAGAAAGAGGCAGTTTTTGGATTAAATGCTTTAAAAACATACAAATTAATATAATTCTCGTTTCTCGATTCTCGTCTGCGCTCTGTCGTCCCTTCTTCCTTCTCCCATAATTTCCTTAACTTCCGCTTCAAATTAACTGTTTCCTGAAAAGAGCCGCCTCAATATTACTTCTTCTGTTGCTTGCATTCAACTGGGTAGGCTATCGCCTATTGACCGGTTTTATGGAAAGCAAAATGGATAATGTTCTTGAAGCAAAAATCGAAAACTCTCAATATGACGAATCCTCCTTAATTGAGATCAGGGTTCCTCTGAATGCTCCATACCTGGCAGAAAATTCAACCGGCTTTGAACGTTACGATGGAGAACTTGAGCTTGATGGCGTACATTATAAATATGTGAAGCGTAAGGTGGTCAATGGTGAATTGGTGTTGATGTGTCTTCCAAACAAAAGCAAAACTGAATTACAAAACTCCAGAGAAGAATTTTTCAAACTTGTAAATGACCTGAATCACACACAAAGTAAAAGCAAAAGCAATACATCTTCTTTTAAAAGCGTAACAACAGAATACAAAAAAGAATGCAATGCATGGGCTATTGTATTCATGCAGCCAGCTCAGGTTAGTTTCATTAATTCATTGGTTTCTTCACTCGCAGAAGGATACATGGTAATACCAAAACAACCTCCCAAAGCATAGTTCAAAGGGCCGCTATGGCCATATTTAAATTATTTTTCTAATCTACATTTAATTTTCATGAGGCTGAATTTTGCAATCGCCGCTGTACTAACATTGGTTGCTGTTTCGTGCGGAAACAAAGATTATAACAAGGTAACGGCTGATCCAATACTATATTCAAAAACTGTTAAGAAGCTAAACGACATCGTACTGGAAAATAATTTTCCACCCATGATCGCTGCACGCAACTATGTGTATGCAAATATTGCTGCATATGAATGTATAGTTGCAGGCGACAGTTCATTTCAGACATTATCAGGTCAAATAAAACATATGCCTGCAATGCCTGCACCTGAAGTGGGAAAGAAAATTGATTTTCATCTGGCAGCTTTACTGGCTTTTACAAAAGTGGGAAATGCCGTAACGTTTCCTGAAGGCAGCATGATGGCATATTATAATGAACTGCTGGAAAAAGCAGATGATGCAGGTATGCCCGATGATGTGCTGGAGAATACAAAAAGTTTTTCAGACAAAATATTCACTGCTGTGTTGGACTGGTCGAAAAAGGATAATTATGCCCAGACACGTTCTGCAAGTAAATACACAGTTACAGATGAAGATGGAAGATGGGTACCCACACCACCATCATACACTTCCGCACTCGAGGCACATTGGATGGAGGTCAGATCACTTGTTCTGGATTCTGCAGGACAATGCCGGCCGACGCCACCTCCAAAATTCAATATAAAAGACACTTCAAGCGTTTTTTATAAAGGCATAATGGAAGTTAAAAAGGTTGGAGACAGCCTTACAGAAGAACAAAAACATATTGCAGACTTCTGGGATGACAATCCTTTTAAAATGAATGTGAGCGGACATGTAATGTTTGCTACAAAAAAGTTTTCTCCTGCCGGTCACTGGATGAATATTGTAGGAATAGCCGGACAAAAGGCAAATGTTGATTTCAATAGTACCGTATATGCTTATGCGAAATCATCTGTTGCCCTGTACGAAGGTTTTATCAGCTGCTGGGAAGAAAAGTTCAGAAGCAATGTAATAAGACCCGAAACTGTGATCAACAAATATTTCGATGCAGAATGGCGCCCTTACATTCAAACGCCTCCTTTTCCTTCATATACCAGCGGTCATTCAGTGATCTCTGGTGCAGTAGCAGAAGTGATGACGGATATATTCGGCGATAATTTTAATTATACTGACACATCCGAAATAGAATTCGGAATTCCCGAACGCTCATTCACTTCATTCCGACAGGCAGCACTTGAAGCGTCCTGGTCGAGGATGTATGGTGGAATACATTACCGTTTTGATCTTGAAAACGGAAACAAACAAGGAATTGAGGTTGGAAAAATAGTGGTGGACCGCCTGAGAATGAGAAGGAATTCAAATAATATACTTACACGTAAATAACCATTAACTAATTAACTGTTTATGAAAAAGTTTTTATCATTAATAATAATATTTGCGTTATCATATTCGTATGTAAACGCACAGGGTTGCGTAGCTATCAGAAGCAATGGTGCAGTATGCACAAAGCATGATCCTTCTATGGAAACAAAGGGATGGCAGGTAAATACATCTTACCGGTATTTCAAATCATTCCGGCATTTTGTGGGAAAGGAAGAACAGCATGAGCGCCTGGAACAACATACTGAAGTGATCAACCATCAGCATACGCTGAATATTACTGCTATAAGGCAATTCAATAACAGATGGTCTTTAGGCATAGACCTGCCCCTTATCTCAAACATAAGATCGTCATTGTATGAACATGGCGGTAATAGCGAAGGACAGAAAGGAAGGCACAATACCAGTGCATCGGGTATTGGTGATATGCGTATAACAGGATACCATTGGTTACTCGACCCGATGAAATCAATGAAAGCCAATATACAGGTAGGCCTTGGTATTAAGCTTCCTACCGGCGATTACAAACACCAGGACGTTTTTTATAAGACCAGCGGAGAGGTAGAAGGTCCGGTTGACCAGTCGATACAACCAGGTGATGGCGGTACCGGCATAACTGCAGAGATCAACACATTTTATAATTTAAATAATCATGTAGGCGTATATGGTAACTTTTACTACCTGGCAAACCCACGAGTTGAAAATGGTGTATCAACCGCACGCGGCGGTACGCCGAGCCAGACTGCCATCTTATACAAGACCACAACAATGAGTGTTCCTGATCAGTTCATGGCGCGAGCAGGGTTTAATTTCAGCTTCAGTAAATTTCTGTTTTCTGCGGGCGCCCGTCTTGAAGGAATTCCTTCCAGTGATCTGATAGGAGGCGATGAAGGCTTCAGAAGACCAGGATATGTTCTTTCAGTTGAACCTGGCTTCAGCTACCAGTTTAAAAGGTTCATTGCCTTTGCAACAGTTCCTGTAGCAGTGGAACGTAACCGCACCAAGAGCAATGCTGATAAGCTGCGCAGTGCAGCCGAAGGTATCGATGCTCATGGTGATGCAGCATTTGCGGATTATGCCATTAATATCGGCGCGTCATTCAAACTGTAACTAACTTTGCGCAAATTTTCAAAATGCCGAAGTTACTGGTGATGGTTCTTTCAACTGTGTTGTATTCATGTTCGGTAAACAACACAAAAGAAGATGACAGCCTTGCAAAATATTTCGATGCGAATCATTTGCAGGGAACGTTCGCGCTTTTCAATAATGGAACCGGAGAATTCACAGTATATAATATGGACAGGTACCGCGACAGCGTGTACCTTCCTGCTTCTACTTTTAAAATAGTGAATTCACTGATCGGTATTGAAACCGGCATAGTGAAAGATTCGGCCACAGTAATTCCATGGGATGGCATTACCAGGAAGATCGCAGAATGGAACCGCGACCTGAATATGCACGATGCCTTTACCTATTCGTGTGTACCATGGTTTCAGGAATTAGCACGAAGAATTGGCAGGGATACGATGCAACATTGGCTCGATACTCTAGGGTATGCGCAATTGCATGGAAAACCGGTAATAACAAACAATCTCGACACATTCTGGCTCGACAACTCAATAAAGGTTACTGCTGATGAACAGCTTGGGTTAGTTAAAAAATTATACTTCGGGCAGCTCCCTTTTCAATCGCGTTCACAAAGAATGGTTAAAAATATGATGCTCCGTGAAGACAATGCCAATTATAAACTGAGTTACAAAACAGGTTTGGGAATTACAGAAAAAAAGCATGCACTTGGCTGGATAATAGGTTGGATAGAGGAAAACCGACATCCATTCTTTTTTGTTCTTCAGCTGGAGTCATCGGACCCGGATTACAATATGAGTGAAGTAAGGCTCAAAATGCTTAAAGACATCCTTCATCAATATGGGTTCATGGAGGGTAAAAGATGAGTAAATTTGCAGGATGGATATTCAGTTCCAGCATCCTGAGTTATTTATGGGCCTGATGGCGCTGCCGTTCGTAGGTCTGTTATTCTGGTATGTGCTTGTATGGAAAAATTCCGTGACAACGAAGATCGGAGATGAAAGACTGGTGAAGGAACTTACGCGCGATCATTCTCCTTTCAGATATACTTTAAAATTTTGTTTTGCTATTCTTGGCCTTACTGCAGTGATCATCGCTATGGTGAACCCGATCAGGGCCGGGAACATGGATAAGGTTGAAAGGAAAGGAATAGATGTGATGATAGCCCTAGATGTAAGCAACAGCATGCTTGCAGAAGATATTAAACCAAACAGGCTTGAAAAAGCGAAGCAACTTATAAACAGGTTAATCGCACAGCTTCCTGATGACAGAATTGGCCTGGTGTTATTTGCCGGCAGGGCATATTTGCAGATGCCGCTAACCACCGATCACAGTGCAGCTGAAATGTATGTGCAGAATGCATCACCCGGCGTGGTGCCCTCCCAGGGAACAATGATTTCCGATGCACTCAGGCTAAGCACCGCTGCATTCAATTCGAAAGAAAGAAAATATAAATCCATTCTTTTGATCACTGATGGAGAAGACCATGATCCTGAATCAATGGAGGTAGCAAAACAGCTTGCCGCAAATGGCGTGATTGTTAATACGGTTGGCATTGGTTCTTCACTGGGAACGCCGATCCCGGATCCTTCAACCGGTCAGTTTAAAAAAGATCCGGAAGGGAATACTATTCTGTCTAAATTAAATGAAGGACAACTTAAGCAGCTGGCTGCAGCAACGAATGGTATTTACCTCAATCCGGACGGTGTGAACGATGCCATTGATGTTATTATGAAGCAGTTGTCTGCCATCCAGGAAACAACCGTTGAAGATGCAGCATTTAAAGATTATATCCATTATTTTCAGTGGTTTGCTGCAGCAGCATTATTATTGCTCGTTGTTGAATTTATTTTGCCTGAACGAAAATTCCGTGCTGCATGAAGAGAAGCGTCATGATAATATTGATCCTTTCTTTTTCTGTTGGTGTTTACTCGCAACGTAAAAATTCTTACGTGATAGCTGGCAACAAATTATACAGGGAAAGCAAATATGATAAAGCGTTGCCTGAATATATAAAAGCATTGAATGTTTCAGGAAAAGATCCTGTTGTAAATTATAATCTTGGAAATGCCTTTTTCCGGAATGAAAAGTTTGATGAAGCAGCAAAAACTTTTGATAACACTATAAGTAACAGCAACAGTGCACTAAGGCAAAAGAGCTTTTACAATAAAGGTGTGTCGATGTCGAAACAGAATAAGCTTGAGGAAAGCATAGAAGCTTACAAAATGGCTGTAAAGCTTGATCCGGCTGATAATGATGCAAGAATAAATTTACAGAAGGCCTTGCTGGAAATGAAGAAAAAAATGCCGCCACCACCACCCGAAAAGAAAGAAGAAAAAAAGAAAATGCAGCAGTCCGACAAAAGCCCACAAAAACAGCCGCCAAAAAGCAACTTAACGAAGAAACAGGTCGAACAGTTGCTCAAGGCGTTGCAGCAGCGTGAGCAACAGGTGCAGCAAAAGATGCAGCAACGGAACAGAGCTGCCGGACAACAGGATAAAGATTGGTGACATCTGCATTGCACCTGCACCAGAAAATAATATAATGTAAGGTTCGCCGGAAAGGCAGCAGAATAAATTAAATAAAATTGCAGACAACCCAAACATATCATCGCCAGAAAACGCTGGAAGTAAAGATCGGAGACCTTACCCTGGGAAATCTTCATCCGATTCGTGTGCAGACCATGACCACTACTGACACGATGGACACCATTGCCACCATCGAGCAGTCTATAAGATGCATTGAAGCAGGTGCAGAACTTGTAAGAATTACTGCTCCGAGCAAAAAGGAGGCTGAGAATCTTCGGAATATAAAAAACGGATTGAAAAGCCGCGGCTATAACACACCACTGATAGCCGACATTCACTTTACTCCGAATGCCGCAGAAATTGCCGCTCGGATCGTTGAAAAGGTAAGAGTTAACCCCGGTAATTACGTAGACAGGAAAAAATTCGAATTCCTTGAATACACCAACAAGGAATACGATGAAGAAATTGAACGGATAAGAGAACGGTTTACGCCGCTTGTAAAGATTTGCAAAGAATATGGTACAGCTTTGCGAATTGGTACCAACCATGGTTCCCTGAGCGACAGGATCATGAGCCGCTATGGCGACACAGCAATGGGCATGGTGGAAAGTGCAATGGAATTCCTGCGGATTTCGAGGGATGAAAATTATCATAACATTGTTCTGAGCATGAAGTCGAGTAATCCGCTTGTGATGGTGCAGGCATACAGGTTGCTTGTACAAACAATGCGCAATGAATTTGGAGTGATCTACCCTTTGCATCTGGGAGTAACAGAAGCAGGCGATGGAGAAGATGGAAGAATAAAATCAGCAATTGGCATCGGCACACTACTCGAAGATGGTATCGGTGACACCATCCGCGTTTCACTTACAGAAGATCCTGAATTTGAAATTCCGGTGTGTAAGGATCTCGTTAAAAGATATGAGAACAGAAGTTATGAAAATAATCTTCTTGACAGCGTTACCTCCCTTCCTTTTTCTCCTTTCGATCATCTGAGGCGTATTACTTATCATCAGTCGAATATCGGAGGCAGCCATGTTCCCATTGTAGTGGCCGACTTCATGAAAGAAAAAATAATTACCAGGGAGTCTCTAGCTTCAGTAGGTTATAAGTATGATCAAGCAACCGACAAATGGAACATCAGCGATGCTGCCGCTGATTATATGTATACTGCTGACAAACTTATTGACTTCGCCCTGCCGGGCAGCCTGCAGATAATATGTGATTATGAAGCATGGCTGCAGACGTCGGATAAACAAAAGTACCATCCATTACTGCAGGCAGAACAATATCTTAATCCTGAATCTTCCAGTACGGATTCCTGTTTCATTGCAGTTGATTGTAACAATGCCAGACTTGCAGAGAAAATTATTGATAGAATTCGCTTTAAGGAAAATGTTGTGTTATGCTTGTGGTCGTCAGCGAGCACACCTATGCCTTCTATAAGAAACTTTATTATGCGTCTTATGACTGACAACATCAAGACGCCAGTGATCATCGTTGTAGAAAGTGAGGATACAAGTATTGATGATCAACTGATACATTTTTCAACAGAAGCAGGTGCTCTTTTGCTTGACGGTATGGGTGATGGAATATGGCTCACGAATAACCCTGAATTGATCGTCATTAATAAGGTAAGTGGCAGAACGTATCTTGAAACAAGAAACAACCATCAGTTCATTAATAATACATCATTTTCTATTCTACAGGCTACTCGCACACGTATCAGCAAAACTGAATACATTTCTTGTCCTTCATGTGGAAGAACTTTATTTGACCTGCAGGAAACAACTGCCAGGATAAGAGCGGTAACGCATCATCTGAAAGGAGTGAAAATCGCCATCATGGGATGCATTGTGAATGGTCCGGGTGAAATGGCGGATGCGGATTTTGGATACGTTGGGAGTGGTCCTGGAAAGATCACGCTTTATAAAGGCAAGGACATTGTGAAGCGGTCAGTGAACAGTGAAATAGCTGTAGAAGAACTGATCAATATTCTTAAAGAAAATGGTGCGTGGATAGAACCTCCCGGTAATTAATAATCCGCGAGTTCAGGTAATTGCGCAAGTGCTTTCGCCAGTTGTTCATCGTTTGGTGCAACTCCATGCCAGTTGTGATCATTTTCCATGAAGTCTACGCCTTTGCCCATCACAGTCCTCATCATGATGCCTGTCGGCTTTCCCTTGCCGGATAATTTTTTTGCTTCATTTAAAGTTGCAATTACCTCATCGATATTATTTCCATCCATTTCAATTGTCTGCCATCCAAAAGCTTCAAATTTTGCTTTGATACTGCCAAGGTCGAGAACGTTTTTAGTAGGTCCGTCGATCTGCTGACCATTTATATCAACAGTTGAAATAAGATTGTCTACTTTATTATGTGCGGCAAACATCAGGGCTTCCCATATCTGGCCTTCCTGTAATTCACCATCTCCGTGAAGCGAATACACAAGGTGGTTATCTCCATTAAGCTTTTTTGCAAGTGCAGCACCAATGGCAACACTTAATCCCTGGCCCAGTGAACCTGAAGCAATACGTATCCCCGGGAGGTGCTCATGAGTAGCTGGATGGCCCTGCAGTCTTGAATTTATTTTACGGAAAGTAGCAAGTTCTTTTATGTTGAAATACCCTGAGCGCGCCAGGGTAGAGTAAAATACCGGTGAAATATGTCCGTTGGATAGGAAAAATACGTCTTCATTTTTTGCATCCATATTAAACTTCGGATCATGTTCCATCACTTTAAAATAAAGGGCTGTAAAAAAATCGGTACAGCCGAGGGATCCACCAGGATGACCGCTTGCACTTCCATGCACCATCCTAACAATGTCTCTGCGAATCTGCGCCGCCATTCCCTTTAAATCTTCCATATCTTACTGTTTAATTGCCGGCAAAACTACGTCAATGAACAATATTTATTAATTAATGTTGTTTTATTTATTGTCAGATTACGCGACGGTGCAAAAAGAATGTTGTTTATCCCGGTAACACAAGGTAATTTGCGACCGGGTATATATCACTAAGTGAGGGAGAGTCCGTAATTACCTAAACCAAAATCTGGCTGATGTTTGATGTTTTGCTTTCTCTAGCCATATCCTTTACAATTACATTTCTGGCCATCCCTGCCATTATAACTGTAGCGGAGTCGAAAAAGCTTTTTGATGTTCCGGACGAAAGAAAGATTCACCAGGCCCATATTCCTTCTCTTGGCGGCCTTGGTATATTTGCCGGTTTCATACTCGCCATTCTTTTGAGCATAGGCTTAAATGCAGCTCCCGAATTTCAGTATTTCATGGCAGCAGCGATGGTCATGTTCTTTCTTGGTCTTAAGGATGATATTCTTGTTATTTCACCCATAAAGAAATTTATTGGACAGGTACTTGCCGCTTTCCTGATCATTTATAAAGGCGGTGTTCAGATCACCAGCATGCATGGTTTTCTTGGAATAAACGAGTTACCTGAAATGTTCAGCATACTGCTCACCTATTTTACCGTAATCGTCATTATCAATTCATTTAATCTTATTGATGGTATAGATGGCCTTGCCGGAACACTCGGAATTATCTCTGCCACAATTTTCGGATCATATTTTCTTGCCGCCGGAATGATTCCTTATGCCGTATTCGGATTCGCACTTGCAGGAAGCCTTACCGCATTCCTCATATTCAATTATCATCCTGCTAAAATATTTATGGGCGACACCGGCTCTATGCTTATTGGCCTGGTGAATGCGATTCTGGTAGTGAAATTTATTTCAGTGGCACAAACACCTGGAATCAGTGTAACTGTTTATTCCGCACCGGCAGTAGGGTTTACAGTACTATTAATACCATTACTCGATACTCTGCGTGTTTTTGGTATCCGCATATTTCACCAGCGTTCGCCGTTTATTCCTGATAGAAACCATATCCACCACCTGATGCTCGATAAAGGTTGGTCGCACAACACCATAACGTTTACGCTCGCTGGCTTTAGTCTGGCTTTCGTATCAGCCGCTTATTTATTCCGGCACGCAGGCTGCACATGGATCGTTCTGGCTGGCATTACACTTTTCTTTGCTGGTATAGCTCTGCTCTATTATACCCGCAGCCACCCACGGCTTTTTGTTGCGCGAATGGACTCCGGCAAACTTGAACACCAGCGCACAAAGATCCTTCCTCTCACAAAAGACATAGTGCTCGAGCAGCAAACTCTGAAATGATAAATTGCTTTCCCGTTTTTCGGTTAATCTGCTATTTTGCCCGATTTTCGATTTGATGTAGGTTTGCAGCGATTAATTTAACCGTATGGCAGAAGAATTAGATTTGATTATCGATATTTCGAATGAATCAATGGACAAGGCTATCAATCACCTGGAATCAGAATTGATCAAGATCCGTGCTGGAAAGGCGACACCTAATATCATTGATGGAATTGTGGTTGATTATTATGGAAATCCTACACCTATCAACCAGGTAGGAAATATTTCAGTAGCCGATGCAAGAACCCTCACCATTCAACCCTGGGAAAAAAATATGCTTCAACCCATCGAAAGGGCTATCATAGCAGCAAATATTGGCATAAACCCCCAGAACGATGGCAACATGATCCGTTTATTTCTTCCCCCGCTTACTGAAGAGCGCAGACGCGAATTGGTTAAAAGAGCTCAGAATGAAGGTGAACATTCAAAAGTGGCTATAAGAAGCAGCCGACGCGATGCAATGGAGCAGATAAAAAAACTTCAGAAAAACGGCATGAGCGAAGATATTACCAAAGACGCTGAAGCACGCATACAGGAGCTGACCGACAAGTTCATCGGTTTGGTGGATAAACATTTAGGAACTAAGGAAAAGGAAATAATGACTGTATAAGACTACGTGTTAACTTTATCCTGCTCCTCACCAAACCGGATATTTATGGGCTTACTTAAAGAGTTCAAAGAGTTTGCTGTAAGAGGTAACGTCATTGATCTTGCAATAGCTGTGATCATAGGTGCCGCTTTCAGTAAAATTATTGATTCCTTGATCAAGGATATTATCATGCCGCTTATTGCAGCAGCTATTGGCACACCCGATTTCAGCCAGGCTTATATTGCTTTTGGCGATGTGTCTGAAGGCACGCCACTTGCAAAGGCACAGGAAATTGCACCGGTGTTCGCTTATGGTAATTTTATTACGGTGATTGTAAATTTTATCCTGCTGGCATTTGTCGTCTTTTTGCTGGTGAAATTTATTAATAGGATGAAGAGAAAAGAACCACCGCCTGCAACCACAAAAGAAGAGGTGTCCGGCACGGATAAATTATTGATTGAGATAAGGGATCTGTTGAAAAAATAATTCAGCGCACATCATGAGAAATGTTGCAATTGTAGCCGTATTATTTTTTTCATCCTTATCCGCTACAGCGCAGGATAATATAGTCAAGGGTCTTCAGGCCGATGCTGATAAAAAATTTGAAAAAGATACTGTACACAAAAGCGGATGGAAACAAGGTGGACTTTTCACACTTAACGTTGCCCAGGGTTCTCTTTCCAACTGGCAGGGGGGAGGTGATAAAAATTCCTTTTCCGCAGTTGGCTTTTTAAATCTTTTTGAGGTATTAAGAGAAGGTAAAAATCTTTGGAATAATTCTCTCGACCTGGGATATGGATATATCAATACCACTAGCCTCGGCAGCCGCAAAAGCGATGATCGGATAGACCTTGTTTCTAAATATGGTTACCAGATCGGCAGTAAATGGTACGCAGGCGCATTGTTCAATTTCAGATCGCAGTTTGCAGAAGGTTTTGTTTATGAAAAAGATGTGAACGGCGCAGAAATTAAAACGCTTACTTCAAAATTCATGGCCCCTGCATACATATTGCTGTCGCCGGGGTTTGATTTTAAGCCTACGTCATCATTTTCATTATTTCTTTCACCGGTTACGGAACGCTGGATCATAGTGAACGATGATCTGCTGTCGGCTTTAGGTGCATATGGTGTAAAGCCGGGCAGTAAATCAAGAAATGAGCTAGGTGCATTCGTGAGTGCAACGTTTAATAAGAACGTTATGGAGAATGTTACATTTAAATCAAGGTTCGATGGCTTTTCGAACTATAAAAGTAAACCTGGCAATGTAGATATTTTTTGGACGAACGTGCTTGCCATGAAAGTCAACAAATATCTTTCAGCGAATGTTGCGATTGACTTATTGTATGATGATGATGCAATCAGCCGTCTTCAATTGCGCCAGTTATTAGGTATTGGGTTATCAGCAAAATTTTAAAAATGAATCAGCAGGCATACCAGATAAAATTACCGCAGTTTGAAGGTCCGTTTGACCTTCTGCTTTTCTTTATTGAGCGTGATGAACTGGATATTTACAATATTCCCATCACGAACATCATAAACGATTTCCTCACTTATATACATTCGCAGGAGCATTTGAATATCGAATTATCAAGCGAGTTTATATTGTTCGTGTCAACGCTAATGCGCATCAAGGCAAAAATGCTGCTCCCCAGGAAAGAGTTGGATGAGCAGGGAAATGAAATAGATCCGCGGCAGGAACTGATCGATAAAATACTTGAATACAGAAGGTTCAAAGAAGCGTCTGGCCGCCTTGCTGAAATGGAGGCGACAAGAATGCTGATGGTAAAGAGAGGGAACATCCAACGCGAAATTTCCACTATTGGCGAAGAGGCAAGCGAAGGAACCGAAATACAGGCTATCACACTTTTCAAGCTTATGAAAGCTTTTGAAAAAGTGATGAAAAGACTTGAGGAGAGAAATAACAAGCCCGTTCATACTGTAGTCAGGTACAACTACACGATGGAAGAAAGCAAGGAACGGATGCTTGTAATGGCACAGAATGAAAAAGTACTTTCATTCGAAAAGATATTTGAGGAATGCGGCGAACGTCTCGAAGCAATTTTTACTTTCCTCTCACTGCTTGAGCTGGTTCAACAGAAATATCTGAGCATCATGATAGGCGAAGGCAAAAATAATTTCATCATCGAGTTCAACGAAGAGAGGGAAGAAGACATTGAAGTAAATATCAATTGAAAATTTATCCCAGCAGATTGTTCACATAAACAAGGTCCTTCATCATTTCACGCGCAGCTTCTGCTATACCTTTCGTATCAAAACCACATTCCCTGTGAAGATCCTTAAGCGATCCGTGTTCTACAATTCTGTCTGGGATACCGAGAATCCTTACTTTAGCGGAATAATTATTCGAAGCCATAAATTCAAGTACTGCACTGCCGAATCCACCTTTTACAGTTCCATCCTCTACTGTAAGTATTCTTCCATATTTTGCGAAAACTTCATGCAATAAGGTTTCATCAAGAGGTTTTACAAAGCGCATATCATAATGTGCAGGATCGATGCCTTCAGTTCTTAATTCCCTTATCGCTACAGCAGCAAAGTTGCCCGGATGACCAAATGATAAAATTGCGATGTCCCTGCCATCTTTCAGCCTTCTACCCTTACCAATTTTAATTTCTTCAAAAGGAGTTCGCCATTCAGGCATAACACCTTCTCCGCGCGGATACCTGATCACAAAAGGACTGGTAGTGGATTCAAGCTGCGCAGTGTACATGAGATTTCTCAGTTCCGATTCATTCATCGGCGCACTGACAACCATATTCGGAATACAGCGCATGTATGCAATATCATAAGCGCCATGATGTGTTGGTCCATCTTCCCCAACAAGGCCGGCTCTGTCCAAGCAAAATATTACCGGAAGATTTTGTATCGCAACATCATGCACTGCCTGGTCGTACGACCTTTGCATGAATGATGAATAAATATTACAATACACCTTCATTCCCTGCGTGGCCATACCGGCACTTAATGTAACTGCATGCTGTTCGCAAATGCCCACATCAAAAGCACGGTCGGGCATTTTTTCCATCATGTATTTCAATGATGAGCCCGATGGCATAGCCGGAGTGATACCAAAAATTTTATCATTGTTTTTTGCAAGTTCAATTATACTGTGTCCGAATACATCCTGGTATTTGGGAGGCTGCGGCAGCTCATATTTTTTCTTGTAAATCTCCCCAGTGATCTTATCAAACAAACCAGGAGCGTGCCATACAGTTTGATCCTTTTCCGCCAGTGCATATCCTTTGCCTTTCACGGTGATGATGTGCAACAGCTTTGGTCCCGGAATATCATTCAGGTCTTTTAAGGTGTCAACAAGTTTCGTGATGTTGTGTCCGTCAATAGGGCCGAAATATCTGAGTTTCAGAGATTCAAAAAGATTACTGCTTTTAGTGATGAACCCTTTGATAGAGTGCTCAATTTTTGAAGCCATCTCGCGAGTAAAGTTGGAACCCAGCGGAAGTTTACCCAATATCTTCCATATATCATCTTTAACCTTATTATAAGTAGGCGAGGTGGTAATGTCGGTGAGGTACTCCTTCAATGCACCGACATTTGGATCTATGCTCATGCAATTATCATTCAGAATAATCAGCATGTCGGTATCTGCAACTCCTGCATGGTTCATAGCTTCAAAAGCTTGTCCAGCCGTCATTGCGCCATCACCTATAATAGCAACGGATTTCCTGTTCTCGCCTTTGAATTTCGCAGCCATGGCCATACCAAGAGCTGCGGATATTGATGTTGATGAATGACCTACACCGAAGGTGTCGTATTCACTTTCACTTCTCTTTGGAAAGCCACTGAGGCCCTGGTATTTCCTGTTCGTAATAAAGGAGTCGCGGCGTCCGGTAAGTATTTTATGCCCATAAGCCTGGTGACCTACGTCCCACACAAGCTGATCGTGCGGAGTATTGTAAATATAATGCAGTGCAACTGTCAGCTCAACCACGCCAAGACTGGCACCGAAATGACCGCCATGAACACTTACCACATCAATAATATATTGCCTGAGCTCATCAGCGAGTACCTGAAGCTGTTCCCGTGTAAGCTTTCTGATGTCTGCCGGGGATTCAATCTGCTTCAATAAAGGGCCGGGCGCAATATCCATCATGGTGATTTAAAAGGTGAAATTAGCTATAAAGTGCGAAACACTATCTTTCAGCTCTGTCAGACAGTTTTTGACTGAACATTACCATTTATCCTAATCCTGATGCTTAAATTTCTTAATCAGGTAATTTTACATGCATAAATGAAT
Organism: Flavitalea sp.; assembly: GCA_035525775.1. GTDB lineage: Bacteria > Bacteroidota > Bacteroidia > Chitinophagales > Chitinophagaceae > Flavitalea. Next base: position 7,121 of record DATLDR010000016.1, on the reverse strand, counting down.
ACCAGGTCGAAAATATCGAATTACTGGTGGTGCCAGATAATAGGATGGGGCATCGTTGGGTTGTCATTTCTTTTCTACGCCAATTTTGTAAAAAAAGAGATCAACTCCGATTACCTGTTGAAAGTTACATTTATCGTAGTAGCGGGTTTGACCAGCACACATTTGCTCAGGTGGTTCATGAAAAAGAACAGCTGGTTGCTCCTTCCGGTAGAAAAGGTGATATTAAAACTGGCCATAGCGGTAATCATCACCAGCCTTGTTTACAGTGCGCTGGTTTTACTTTTGAATGAAGCCGCCGGGCTTGATGAGAACAGGCACAACCTATATTTTCTTACGCGGTTATTTGCGAACATTCTGAACCTAGGCATATTCGTAGTTCCTTGGGTGCTGTTTTATTATTTCTACCATTACCTTGTTAAGAGCAGAAAGCAGCAACTAGATACGCTAAAGCTTGAGGCGCTTGTGCGGGAACTGGAGCTGAAAACTATAAAGGCTCATATCAATCCTCATTTCATTTTTAATGCACTGAACAGCATCCGCGCCCTGATTGATGAAGATCCCAACCGTGCACGGGAGGCTGTTACACATCTCAGCAATATATTACGAAGCAGCATGCAGGCCGAAAAACTTGAAACTGTTCCACTTGCAAGAGAACTGAACATTGTAAAGGATTACCTGGCACTTGAATACATACGTTTTGAGGACAGGCTTAAAATAGAATATAGTATCGATAACAATACTCTTGCGCAGCCGGTACCCCCTATGATGCTTCAAACGCTTGTTGAGAATGCGATAAAACATGGGATCGGTAAGCAGCTCGATGGTGGTGTGGTAAAAGTGATATCAGACTTTCAAAATAATTATCACCAACTCATTGTACAAAATTCCGGACACCTTAATGGTCATTCGAAAGGTGACGGGTTTGGTCTTTCCAGCACACGAAACAGACTGGATCTGATGTTCGGAGGCAAGGCGCAATTTGAAATAACACAGCATGGTGAATTAGTGGTGGCCAAAGTATTGATACCAAAATCTGACACATAATGATCAAGGCGATTATCATAGATGATGAAAGACTCGCACGTAATGAACTGAAAAAATTACTTGCAGATTTTCCTGAGATTGAAGTAGTGGGAGAAGCTGCAAATGCAAATGAAGGAATTGAAAAAATTGACAACCTGGCTCCGGAACTTATTTTCCTCGATATCCAGATGCCTGGAAAAACAGGATTTGAAATGCTTGCAGAAATGGACCGTACGCCAAATGTAATTTTTACTACTGCCTATGATGAATATGCATTGAAAGCTTTTGAAGTAAATGCGCTCGATTACCTGTTGAAGCCAATTGAAACAAAAAGGCTCGCAGATGCCATTCAGAAAATACACAATCACCAGGATAGAGATGACCATGCTGATATTCCGGTGAATTTTAACCGTTCATTGCTGCAGGAGAACGACCAGGTGTTTGTAAAAGATGGTGAACGTTGCTGGTTCGTGAAACTGACCGATATCCGTTTATTTGAAAGTGTGGGTAATTATGCTAAAGTATATTTCGGACAGAATAAACCACTGATACTAAAATCACTTAATTCACTGGAAGAACGTCTTGACGAAAAGATTTTTTTCCGCGCCAACAGGAAGCACATTGTCAACCTTCGAATGATTGAAAAGGTAGAACCTTATTTCAATGGCGGCCTTCTGTTAGAATTAAAAGGTGGTGAAAAAATTGAAGTGAGCCGGCGGCAGACGGTAAAATTTAAGGAAATGATGAGTTTGTGATTACTTAAATTTCTTTAGAACCTTATCCATTTCATTTACAATTGCATCATTTTTTAAGTTGCCGATACTGCCTTCGTGAGAATGATTCAGACCTTTTGAAAAATCGTATCGGAATTCGCCTTTCTCTATCTGTTCACCAACAGTCTTGTAAGCTTCGCGGAAAGGAATACCCTGGTTGACCAGTTCATTAACTGCTTCCACAGTGAACAGGTATTTGTATTTCTCATCGTTAAGGATTCCTTCATTGATACTGATATTTGAGATCATCAATCCTGTCATCGACAGGCATGATCTTAATACCGTGAAAGCTGGAAATAAAATTTCTTTTGTAAGCTGCAGGTCACGGTGGTAGCCAGACGGAAGATTGTTCAGAAGCATGGTAAGTTCATTCGGTATAGACTGTAACCGGTTGCAATGGGCTCTTACCAGCTCAAATACATCTGGGTTTTTTTTGTGTGGCATAATGCTGCTGCCAGTAGTAAGCGTTGATGGGAAAGAAATAAATCCGAAATTCTGATTCAGGTAAAGACAGCAATCCATTGCCAGCTTGCTTAATGTGGCTGCTACGGATGCGAGTGCCTGTGAAACTATTTTTTCTGTTTTGCCACGACTCATCTGCGCATATACAGAATTATAATTCATCGTATTAAAATCAAGTAATTGCGTGGTTACACTTCTCATCAAGGGAAAGGATGAACCATATCCCGCACCGCTACCCAATGGATTTTTATTAGCAATAACGTATGCTGATACTAACAGCTCCATGTCATCAACAAAACTTTCCGCATAAGCGCCAAGCCATAGTCCGGCGGATGATGGCATGGCAATCTGCAGGTGTGTATAACCCGGCAGTAGTTTGTTTTTATTTTTTTCACTCTGTACAATGAGAAGGTCAAATAAAGATTTTACTTCATCTTTTATTTTAAGGACCTCAGAGCGAAGAAATAATTTTATATCAACAGCCACCTGGTCGTTCCGGCTTCTTCCGCTGTGAATTTTTTTTCCTGCTTCACCTATACGGCGGGTGAGTAAAAGTTCTACCTGCGAGTGTATATCTTCAACACCTTCTTCAATAGAAAATGAGTTGTTCCTTATTTCCTGAAGAATTTGGTTCAATCCCTGCAGTGCGAGTTCTGATTCTTTTGCATCCATCAATCCTGCCTGCTGAAGCATGCTTACATGTGCTATGGTACCTGTTACATCATGTTCTGCCAGCCGCAAATCGAATTCATTGTCACGCCCTACAGTAAATTGCTCAATCTGCTGCGACGTTTCAGTATTGTTTTTGCTCCATAGTTTCATCGTATGACTGTTTAATAAAGTACATTCTTCAGCAATTCGATATATAGCTCAATTCCTTCCTCAATTTCTTTTATAAAGATAAATTCATCTGCAGTATGGCTACGTGCGGAATCACCTGGTCCCATTTTCAATGCCGGAAAAGGCATTAATGCTTTGTCGGAAGTAGTGGGCGATCCATAAAATGTTCTTCCGATTGCTACCCCTGATTGAACAATAGGATGTTTTTCGGGTATCAGCGAAGAACGCATTCTCAGGCTGCGTGGTTTTATTTCGCTGTACACATTTTTTTTGATGTCAGCGATGATATCCTCAAAACGGTACAATTCATTTACTCTGATATCTGCTACAAAAGTACATTGCGAAGGCACAACGTTGTGCGCTTTGTTTTCTGTATTGATCACCGTAACAGACATTTTAACAGGCCCGAGTAATGATGATACTTTGGGAAATTGGTAGCTGCTAAACCATTCAATATCTTTCATAGCCCGGTAGATAGCGTTATCGCCTTCATTTCTTGCAGCATGCCCTGCTGTGCCATTAGCCGTACAGTCCAGCACGAGCAATCCCTTTTCGGCTATGGCCATCTGCATCTTCGTGGGCTCCCCAACTATCGCAAAAGATATATTCCCGAGTTCAGGCAAAATTTTCTCAATACCATTGGTGCCTGATATTTCTTCTTCTGCAGTCGCCGCGATAATGATATTGTATTTCAGATCCGGCTTATCATAAAAATTTAAGAAAGTTGCGATCAGTGAAACAAGCGATCCACCTGCATCATTACTTCCCAGACCAAAAAGTTTACCGGCAGATTGAACGGCTGAAAACGGATTAAGTGTATAACCGCTGTTAGGCTTTACCGTGTCGTGATGAGAATTGAGAAGAATGGTTTGTTTGGATGCGTCGAAATATTTGTTTTTCGCAAAAACATTATTTGCAATACGGGTATGTTCTATACCCCTGATGCCGATGAATCTGGTAATGGCACCGGCAGTATTATGCTCTTCCCTGCTGAAGGAGGGTATTTCAATCAGTTCTTTAAGCAGTGAAATTGCATCTGTATGTAACTGAGGATTCAAATTGTTATATGCTACGTTATAATTTAATCGTTGTTCCGCTATTGCCTTCTATTAGCCCGGCAATATTTTCCGATTTTCCGATGATCACTTTTTTAACTCCTTTATTTACAGCTGCGAATGCATTATCCAGCTTGGGTATCATACCGGCAAATATTATATTATCCGTTTTAAGCTTTGAATACAACGAAGGTTTGATTACGGGTATTACAGTATCGTCGTTTTCTGCATCCATCAAAACTCCTGCTTTTTCAAAACCATACACCAGCGATACGTTGTATAAACCACTCATGGCTGTGGCAATTTCCTGTGCGATGGTATCTGCATTTGTATTGAGCAGCTGCCCACTTTTATCGTGTGTGACAGGTGCAACTATAATGTCATGATCATGGCGGAGAAGAAGATCAAAGAAACCAGTATTCACATTATCAATATCGCCGGCAAATCCATAGTCAATCTGGCCTTTCATTCTTTTATGAGCAATAATCGCATTGCCATCAGCGCCGGTTATGCCAACAGCATTGCATCCATGCTGTTGCAGCACAGCCACAATATTCTTATTGATAAATCCGGCATACACCATTGTTACAACCCTGAGCGTTTCAGCATCTGTGATGCGCCGGCCATCAACCATTTTCTGTTCTATTCCCAACTGTTCTGCGATCCTGGTTGCTAGCTTACCGCCGCCGTGCACCAGTATTTTTTTTTGTTTGATGGATGCAAAGTCGCTGAGAAATGATGATAACTTTACGTCATCATCTATGATGTTACCGCCAATTTTTATAACGAGTAATCTATTCATTTCGCCAGGCCGTTATCATGAAGGATCTCAGAAAGTACTGCCTGTGCGGCCCATACCCTGTTAGATGCCTGTTGTGTAACAATACTGTTCGGGCCATCAAGTATTTCATCACTTAATTCTACATTTCTGCGAACCGGCAGGCAATGCATCACTTTTGCATTATTTGTCAATGCAATTTTTTCTTTGGTGAGCATCCATTCAGGATCATTGCTATAGATCCTCCCATAATCATTATAAGTGCTCCAGTTCTTTACATAAACAAAGTCGGCATTTTTAAGTGCTTCTTCCTGGTGGTGTGTTACCAATGCGCCTTTTGTGAATTGCGGATCAAGATCATAATCTTCGGGATGAGTGATCACAAAGTCGGCTTTGCCCCATGCGTTGATCCATTGCGAAAAACTATTGGCAACACATTGTGGTAAGGGCTTAACGTGAGGTGCCCAGCTAAGTACAATTTTTGGTCTTTCGTTTTTCAGGTGTTCGTTTATAGTAATCACATCCGTGAGGCTCTGTAAGGGATGAAGAGTGGCACTTTCAAGGCTTACAACAGGCACTCCGGCATATTTGATAAATTGTTTGATGAATAATTCACTATAGTCGTCTTCCTTATTTTTTAACGATGGAAATGTTCTTACGCAGAGGATATCAAAATATTTACCCATCACCGGAGCTGCATCTTTTACATGCTCAACAGTATTCCCGCTCATAATGGCTTCCTCTTCGAATTCCAGGGCCCAACCTTCCTGTGTTACGTTGAACACAATAGCTTCCATGCCTAGGTTTTGCGCAGCAATCTGGGTACTAAGCCTTGTGCGCATGCTGGGGTTCAGGAATAATAAACCAATCCGCTTGTTTTTGCCGATGCTACCATGTTTCCAGGGATCCGATTTATAGGCAAGAGCTTTTGATACCAGTGCCTTGATATCGCTCACATCGTGCACAGAAATAAAATTCTTCATTTAATAACTTTTAGTGCAGTTCGTTTGTTCGGACAACTTTAATTACGACCCACCGCCGGCTGTACATTGCCTGCTTCTTCCATAACCGCCTCTAAAAATTCGTCAGCATCTTTCTTCCTCAGCGCAAGTGATGGAAGCAATCTTATTACATTGGGTTTTGCTTCACCTGTAAATATTTTATGGTTCCACAAAAGATTTTTTCGCATGTCTTTCAGATCGGCCGGTACATCGAAACCGACCATTAGTCCTTTTCCGCGCACATTCTGCAAAACTGGTATGTTCTTCAGTTCATTTATTATGTATTCACCTGTTTTCGCGGCATTCGCCATTAAATTTTCACTTTCCATTACTTCCAGCACCGCAAGTGCAGCTGCGCAGGAGAGATGATTCCCACCAAATGTAGTTCCGAGCATGCCATGCTTTGCCTGAAATTTCGGAGAGATGATTATTCCACCTACAGGAAAGCCATTTCCCATACCCTTTGCCATTGAATATATATCGGCTGTAACACCCGCATGGTCGTGAGAGAAAAATTTGCCGGTTCTTCCGTATCCGCATTGAACGCTGTCGGCAATGAATACAGCATTATATTCATCACATAATTTACGGATGCTTTGAAGAAAAGCCTCTTCTGCTACCTGAATTCCTCCTACACCCTGAATGCCTTCAACGATCACTGATGAAATTTCATTCCCTTTCTCGTTGAATGTTTTTTCAAGTGATTCAATATCATTGAACGGTAGAATAATGATATTGTCTGTTTCATTTACAGGAGCTATGATAGCCTTATTATCCGTAGCAGCAACTGCAAGAGATGTGCGGCCATGAAACGATCTCGTAAATGCGATCACTTTCTTTCTCTGGTTATAAAATGACGCCAGTTTAAAGGCGTTTTCATTTGCTTCCGCGCCTGAATTGCAGAGAAATAAACTGAAGTCCGTTTTACCGCTCACTTTTCCAAGCTTTTCAGCAAGTTCCATTTGCAGTGGTATGTTTACTGAGTTGGAATAAAATCCAACCTGGCGGATCTGTTCAGTAATACGTTCTACATAATGCGGATGTGAATGGCCAATAGAGATCACTGCATGACCACCATACATGTCGAGATACTGCTCACCTTTTTCATCCCATACATACGATCCTTTGGCTTTTGTGATCGTAATATCATTGATCGGATATACATTAAATAATTTCATGTAAGAAAAAT
>DATLDR010000221.1:0-24810 GCA_035525775.1 Flavitalea sp. | reverse complement strand
ATCAGATATTCAAACTTGCTCAAGCCAATTAAATTCACATTACTTAATGTATGCGGACTTATAAATGACAATAGCTAATCGAAAAGTTCTTGAAGGTTAAATTCAGCTGGATAAATTGAAAGTCTATTGACTTCAACTGTTTAAAACAGGAGGTGTTAAAAGGAGATGTGGATAAGGTTGAACCGAAATGGTTTGTCCGGTTGTTTAGCACCGTGAAAGTATTAGTTAGTTTATCAATTCGCCAATTATTTTTAAATTTCTTTTAAATAATTAGAATAAACATGTAAAATGTCAAGAAATGAACTTGATCTCAATCATCAGGGAATTAAATTAGCCATGGTTTATATTTATTCCATAGACTAACGGTAATGATTGGTTGTATATATATCTTTCAAGATATGCTTGACACTTGCGTAACTATTTATGGCGACTCGCATGTAGGCTTCTTGTATGCTTCTCGTTAGCTTGTTGTAGGGTCATAAAGCATACCAGAAATATACTAGAAGCCTTCGGGAAGCATAGTATAGATACACCTCACGCTAAACATTGCATTTATAAATTTTTTATACTATTTATGCATTCACATTGTTCCAATACTCCTAACTGCCTCACCCATTACCTGATAAAAGAAATGTTGTGACCGACCTTACCATCGTTATCCCTGCGTACAATGAAGAGAAATCATTAAATGAATTCCTTCCTGAAGTCATTGCTCATTGTGAAGAAAAAAATTATCTCCTCATCGTTGTTAACGATGGATCAAAAGACAAAACTTTACAGGTACTTAAATGCTTTGAACAAAAAACATCTGTCTTAAAAATTGTTTCGCATAAGTTGAATCGTGGTTATGGTGGAGCTATTAAAAGCGGAGTGCGGGCGGCAATTACAAAGTTTATGATCACTATAGATGCTGATGGGCAACATTACCTGGAAGATGTTGATAAATTGTTCCATACGATTGTTGAAGAAAATGCTGATATGGTGATCGGGAACAGGGGACTGCACGCATCCAGCTATTACAGAACAGCAGGTAAGTGGCTGATTAGAAAAATTGCGAAGATCCTGATGCCCCTGAAAGTAAAAGATATTAATTCAGGAATAAAAATATACAATACAGAACTTGCGAAAAGATATATAAAAATTTGCCCCAACACAATGGCGTACAGCGATGTTATAGGCTTATTCTTTGTAAGTCAAAGGCATCTTGTATTAGAGACGCCCGTTAAAATCAGGGCAAGAAATAGTGGTAAAAGCACCATCAGCACGGCAACCGCCTTTGACACCTTAAAAGAAATCATCAATATTGTTGTGTTGTTTAATCCAATGAGAATTTTTTTCCCACTCTCTTTAATTTTCTTTTTAGGAGGTTTAGCATGGGGATTACCAATTATATGGCTTGGCAGAGGCTTGAGTGTTGGCGCAATGCTGTTTCTTACCACAGGCATACTTTTCTTCCTCCTTGGATTGATTGCAGAACAATTGTCTTCTGTACTAAAGAGCCAGTCAATTTCAAGTGAATGATTATTTATTTATTATTATTATTAATTCTATAGTTAAACAATTAGAACCTTTTTCATAATGAAAACTATAACTGAAGAGGAGTGCGTTGCAATGGTCAAATATCTAACCGGGATAGAACCTGATCACAAACTCATCGATGTATATCAGTATGCATCCAAAAAAATACCAGTTGCTTTATCAGTAACAGATGAAAAACTTTGGAAGGCATGCGTGAAACATACATGGCTCATCCCTTATATTGATGCTTACCTGGGATTCAGTCAGCCAACTCATCCCATACGAAAAAAATTGTTCATGGTTCTTGCACTGCTGGAAACACAGCCGGAGTATCATCAATTTTTCCTTACATCAGGCACATCACGATTAAAAGCGTTTTTTATTGTTGCGGCCGTATCAGTTTCTTCAGTCATTAAAATTATTATCGGAAGAATTTTGCTATGGATAATATGAGTGATCATTTATTTGATTGTATTGTTGTGGGGTCAGGACCCGCAGGCGTAATGTGTGCACAAACACTTGTTGAAGCAGGCAAACAGGTTTTGCTTATGGATGGTGGATTTAATAGTCAGGAAGAAGATAAACAACACGGAAAAAGTTTCACTGAAATAAGAAAAACGGATAACGAGCAACGAAATGTCTTTCTTGGTAAAGAATTAAACGTTATTGATATAGAACCGGGAAAAGCCTACAGTCATATGACTCCCCAACGTAAGTTTGTAATTGATGGAGTAAATGAATATATGCCAATGGAATCACAAGACTATGCAGGCATGGAAAGTCTTGCTATTGGCGGCTTAGGAGCAGCATGGGGTCTTGGTTGTTTTAAATTTTCCGACGCTGAATTGATAAAAGCAGGCCTGGATACGTCTAAAATGAAAGCGGCTTATCAGATAGTGGCTGACAGGATTGGTATTTCTTATTCTTCTGATGATATTCAAAAATTTACCGCAAACGATTTACAACGATTACAACCTTCTATTAATTTAGATGACAATGGGAAAGAGCTGCTAAAACGGTATACTGCTAAACGCAGTGTCATTAATAAGGACAAATTATATGCAGGCATTCCCCCGTTAGCGTTATTAACAAATAACAAAGACGGAAGAGATGCAACCGATTATTCAAACATGGATTTTTATTACAATTATGGCAATTCCGCTTACCGCCCATCTGTAACGTTAAATTTGCTTAAATCAAAACCAAGTTTTTTTCATTTACCACGAGTTTTAATTACTTCATTTGAAGAAAATGAAAATGAAGTGTTAGTACATGGCTTGAAGATTGCGTCAAAAAATAAAATAAGTTTTAAATGCCGTAAGCTGGCTCTTGCAAGTAATGTTTTAAGTTCTGCTCGCATAGCTCTACGATCGTTCAATCTTTATAATAAAAGATTGCCATTTCTTTGCAATCCTTACAGCATGTTGGCAACACTTCAATATAGGCAAATTGGAAAAGCGCCTTCAACTAAAAGAACAAGTACAGCACAAGTATGTATATTTTACGATAAAGATGATAATGCGGGAGATATGCCAATGGCATCGTTATACCCTTACAGCTCACTAATGTTATTCAGACTTATTAAAGAGTCGCCTCTGAATTACAAAGCTTCCATGAAAATTTTAAAACATCTCCACCCGGCAATTGTTGTTGCAGGTATACATCATCCAACCGAACGAACGAAAGAAAAATACATTTTCATCTATGAGGATAATTCAACCTTAACTGGCGATAAACTGAAAGTAGTTTATACACTTAATCAGGACGAAAAATCTATCATGAGAAAAAATGAGCATAAATTTGCAAAAGTTCTGAGGCAGTTAGGTTGTTTGCCTTTTAAGAAAACTATTGCACCATCGGGAGCAAGTGTTCATTATGCAGGTACAATACCTTTTAATGACTCCGACTCTCCACTTTCATTATCAGCAGCAGGTTTGCTTTCCGGAACAAAGAATGTATATGTGTCAGATGCTTCGGGATTCAGATATCTCCCTGCAAAAGGTGCAACATTTACTATAATGGCCAATGCTCATAATACAGCTTTGAATATTATTAAACATGCTTAAGCCAGTAGTTGGAATAACAGGCGCAAATGGTTTTATTGGCTCATACCTTTCAGATTATCTCGCTAAAAAAGGATACTCAATTATACAATTTGCCAGGAACTTCAAACAAAATATAACAACGCAAAGAAAGTATGATCTTGAAGACTTAATTTCAAAGGACCTGTTTACAGATGTAGATGTACTTATCCATTGCGCTTTCATTAAAAATGAGGTTAATCCGCTTGCAGAACAAATAAACTACAATGCAACTGAACGGCTGATAACGGCATCAAGAGAGCAAGGAGTAAAGAAAGTAATATTTTTTTCTTCTGTGTCGGCACATAATAAAGCTGTATCCGCATATGGCAAAAGCAAATTCAGAATTCATAATCTGCTGGATTCAAAAAGAGACCTTATTGTTCAGAGTGGTTTAGTCATTGGAGATGGTGGGTTATTTAAGAAACTATATGAATATTCATCTTCACATAAATTCATCCCATTGATTGATGGAGGCCGGCAGGTGATTCAATTGATCGCAATAGATGATGTAGCAGATTTTATTGATAACGCAATCATAAATGATCTTACTGGAACTCATGTAATGGTGAATAATGAACGTTTAACTTATAGGCAGATATTTGAATCAATTGCGCGATTAAATCAATCCAAATTGTATTTTATTCCCCTTCCTGGCTTTTTTCTTAAAAAGATAATTACCTCCTGTAATTATCTTAATATCCCGATACCAGTTACAAAGGAAAATTTGCTAGGCTTTCAAAAATTGAAACTTTTTGAACCTTCGCCCCAACTCAAAGCATCAAAAAGTCTTGTTCAAAAACTTTTTGAATTGAAGAACTAATTGATTGTGGGATCGGCTGACTAACAGCAAAACCCGTTCAGGACGATAATTTTGCGATCGGTACAGATCCTGCACGCTTCCAGGCACAGACGAGAAGATGCGCTTACTTACCTCGCGGGTCTTCCTCCCCTGTTTTCATGAATACCACCACCAGATCCGCCACCGTGCGGTGCAGATGGCCTGCTATATGTAGGCCGTTCAACCTGCTGTTGACGCGGCGCTGAAGGTCTTTCAAATTGCGGCTGCTGCCTCTGTGGTTGCTCAACACGGTAATTGCGCTCCGCCCTGGCTTCCGGTAATGAACGCTGTACCCTTTCAGGTCTTTCCACCTGCGGCCTTTCCACCTGTGGCCTTTCCACTGGTCTTTCCACCTGTGGCCTTTCATTACGCCTTATAATGGGTTCAGGCCTTTCATTATTTCCGATCACTGGCTCTGGTCTCGTGATTACCGGTCTCTCCCGTCCAGGATTCTGTTCCTGCTGTATATTTCTATTTCTTTCAATACCCCTGCTGTCATCAGGCACATTCACCTGCGGCTGCCTCGGATTATACGTTCTATTATTATTCCGGTTATTTTCTATTTGACTGTTGTTGCTGCCGTTATTCCTGATCACCGGCGTTCTGTTATTATTATTTTCATTATTCAGCCTGTTGTTATAACGGCCATTAGCAGGTGCAGTAACATTGTTATTGCTGGTTAATCCATCCGGCCTGTACACTCTTGAACTTCGGTTAATGTTCTGCGTTACCACACCTCTCTGGTTGTTATACAAATTGTAGTTCCTGTTCCAGCCTGATCCTCCACCATTGCCGGGATTGTTATTCGGGGCTACTCCATTCGACCCTCTGTTCGGTCTGCTTCCATCACCATTTGCCCTGCTGTTATATCCATATCCGTCGCCGTAATAGTTATTATACTGGTTATTATATCCGTTGTATCCGTAATAATCATTGTAGCGTCCATAGTAACCACCATAATGCTGCCTCCTGTAAGGAGGACAATAATACTGCGGTCCAAACCATCCGCCTCCATAACCATATCCATAACCGCCATAGCCATATCCACCGTAATCAAATCCTATATTCAAATACCCGAAATTGAATCCTGGGTTGATATTCCAGCCAATCCATGGATCGTACATAAATCCAAATCCCCATGTTATTGGCCTCGGATAATAAACACTGCGGTACCACGGCCTGTAATGCCAGCCGGTGCCATATACTACTGTTGGACCATAATAATAACTTCCTAAGTATCCCCCTGTGTAACCCATGTATACATAATCAGGCGTATTATCGTACACGTAAACATATTTACTGTTATAGGCGGGACTGCTTGCCGGTATTTCATCCACGTCCCTCGGACGGTCGTTTGCTACTGACCATGGACCGTAAGCGCTTTTACCATTGAACCAGATACCATTATCCAGTGCAAAATATCTTCCGTCTGCATCTATCATCACGGTAACATTTGCATTCTCTGCAAGCTCAAGTGATGTTCCTTCAATCCGGTTGAACACCGGTGTTCCGTCGTATTGAACTTTTATGGTGGCGGTTCTTTTGTCTACCCTTGCGGTTTGCGGCACTGCAGCTTCAATACGTGCATCTTCGGCTGCTTCTGTTCCCGCAACATTCGATAACACTCTGTCTTTATCCGAACCCTCAGGTATGTTGGCAAAATCTTCCGGTAATTTATCCGATGAAACATAAGTCCAGGGACCCTTCATGCTTTGTGCATTGTACCATCTTCCGGCAATAAGAATATAATTTTTCTGTGTGCTGATGTCTTTGAATATCTCATTGGGAGAATTGGCTACATACAGTAACGATGTTCCTGAAACGGCTTTGTATTCCGGCTCTCCCTCGCTCTGTAATAATTCAGTGGGCTGGGTTGCCACAATAATTTCAGTAACCTTCGGTGTTGTGGTCAGTTCCTGTCCCTTATTGTTTTCTTTCTCCTGTTTCTTCACCGCTTCATTTACTTTTTTCACTTTTGAGGAGTGATGGCTATTGACGGTCCAGTTACCGGTTATAGAAGATGAAGTGTACCAGTTACCACCTGCATAAAGGTTCCACTGATTGCCCTCTTTAAAGATCAGGTTAGGACTGTTCACTACTTTGTCCGCTTCAATATGTTTATCGTATGTAACTTTTGGTTCTCCATCAAGAACAATAAGTGTAGAGGGTCTGTTGGTATAGATAATTCCTGGAGCGGCATTATTAAAATCAGCACTTTTAGATGTATTTTTTTCGCGGTCAACTGCTTCCCTCATTTGGTTGTCAGACATGCCCAGGTTCCATCCTGATGAATTTTTTTCAAGCAGCGACGAGTATTTGTCTACCAGGCCCTGGTCTTCCATTCCGGAAAACTTTGCCTGCGTAATTCTCATCGACGTTATCTGGTTATCAGCGCTACCACTGTTTTGAACCGTTGCAGAAAAAAATACTACACCAAAAACAGGTTCATCAGTTTCCGTTTTACGTACCGATACGGCTGCCCGGCCCATAAGCTGGTTGCCGTTTAATGATTCTGGTTGCGGCTCATACATGGTGAGCTTTCCGCCATCTGATGCAACAATATATTTTGGCCAGTTTCCCTGTGAAAAAGCATGAGTGGCAGAAAAAATAGCAATCGCTACAAAGAAGAGTAATTTTTGTTTCATACCAGAGGAGTTTTCTTCCTGTAATTAGACTCTAATATTATGCAATTGTATTGCCTGCCTTCTAACTATATCATTATTTTAACAAAAGTGATTTAAACCTCAGAATTCTGTACATTCAATGTTTCACCAATAAATCAACTTTAACATCATTTACAATGGACAACAAGAAAATTATCGTTGTCTTCGGCGCCACTGGTGCCCAGGGCGGAGGACTCGCACATGCCATTCTCGACGATCCGAAAAGTGAATTTGCGGTCAGGGCCATTACCCGTGATCAGAATTCAGAAAAAGCCAAACAACTCGCCGAAAAAGGGGCTGAGGTAATATCTGCTGATATTGATGATAAAGAAAGTATGCGAAAAGCACTGGAGGGTGCTTACGGCGCTTACTTTGTTACCTTTTTCTGGTCGCACCTGGATGCGGGAAGGGAAACGGCTGAAGCAAAAAATATGGCGGCCGCAGCAAAGGAAGCAGGATTAAAACATGCTATCTGGTCTACCCTGGATGATGCCCGCAATTTTGTTCCGCTAGACGACGACAGCATGCCTACACTACAGGGCAAATACAAGGTGCCGCATTTCGATGGAAAAGGTGAATCAGATAAATTCTTTGCTGAAGCCGGTGTGCCGGTAACCAATTTATTAACTTCTTTTTACTGGGATAATCTTATTTATTTCGGGATGGGACCAAAGAAAGGTGAAGATGGAAATCTGGTTTTCACTTTACCAATGGCCGATAAAAAACTTGCCGCTATCGCCGCGGAGGATATCGGAAAATGCGCGTACGGTATCTTCAAGGACCCGAAACGTTTTATTGGCAAAACAGTTGGTATTGCAGGCGAGCAGCTTAGTGGCAAGGAAATTTCAGAGAAGTTATCAAAGGCTTTGAAAAAAGAAGTAAAATTTAATGCTATCACACCGGCACAGTTCCGCGGATTCGGATTTCCTGCTGCTGACGACCTTGGCAATATGTTTCAATTTTACAGCGACTTTGAAGATCACTTCAATAAAAGCCGCGATGTTAACTTATCGAAAGAACTAAACCCGGAACTAATGTCGTTCGACATGTGGGTGAATAAATATGCGGACAGGATCCCGGTTGAATAAATGAAAAGCAGTTCGTCATTTGTAAAATCATATCTTAAAAAACTGCCGGTAGGATTTTTAATTCTACTGGCAGTATTTGCAGGTGCATTGCTGCTTTTTACCGCGGTGGCTCATGAAGTGATCTGGGAAAAAGAAGAAGACATTGATAATCACATTTTTTCATTTCTCTCACACCAAGTAATATCCCCCGGATTAACCGCATTCATGAATGGTGTCACCTATTTTGCTTCAGCGAAATTTTTACAGATTACATACGCGGTTTTAATCATAGTCTATCTCTTACAGAAAAATTTTAAACGATCCATAGAGATCGCGGTAACCGGAATCGGTGGCTTTATTGTGAATTACATAATGAAATTATCTTTTCACAGAATACGGCCTCCACATCCTTTAATTGAGCCTTTGCAGAACTTTAGTTTTCCCAGTGGCCATGCGACATCGGGATTTATTTTCTATGGATTGATCGCCTACCTTGTTTGGAAATCGCACATTTCCAAATCCCTGAAATATGTTTCATGTACCCTGCTGATATTATTCTCGCTGCTGATCGGCTTCAGCCGTGTGTATTTACGACTTCATTATCCGAGTGATGTACTGGCAGGAATCTGTATTGGATTTGCGTGGCTGCTGCTGGCTATTTACCTGTTTGAGAAAATGAAGAAAAAAGCCCACAGCGAGCAACAAATTTCTACTTAGAGTGGAACGCTTTTAATGATATTCTTCAGTGTACTGCCATTTCTTATTTCATCACTCGCAATTTTTATGAGCTGATCGCCGGGTTGAAGTGTGCCATAAATTTCTATATTGTCTTTTGCTTCGCGCCCTGTCTTCACATTTACCCATTCTGCTTTATTATTGATAACACGAATCACAAAAATGTTTTCTGTTGAATTGACCACAGCAGTTTTAGGAACAATAAAAGTGCTGTCTTTCGCCGGCAAGGGCACATTTACTTCCGCCACCATGCCGGGCAATAATTTTTTATCGGTATTGGTCACATCCATTTCAATCCTCTGCGCATGCAGCCGGTTATCAATAGCACCGGCCAACCTTTTTACAGCGGCCTTGAAATGTTCATCAGGCAATGCACGCACTGTAAAACTTACTTCATTATCTTTTGCAAGGTAACTGCTATGCGATTCAGGCACAGACACCACCAGCCTTAACTTCTTTTGCTCCTGCAGTGTAAACAATGGCATGTCTGATCCTTTTCCCGAAGGGCCAACGTATGCGCCGGTATTTACATTACGCGATGTAATCACACCGCTGAATGGAGCGCGTATCTGTAAATAATTTTGTGTTTCTGCAATCTGCCTGTGTGCCGCCTGTGCAGCCTGCAACTGTGCATAGTCTGCATCTTTGCGTGCAGCGGCCTGTTCAAGATCGTTTGGCGAAATGGTACCGGGTGTTTTACTGGTAGCTACCAACCTGTTGTAATTTGCTTTGCTTGCCAAATAAGTTGCTTCACGCACTTTAATTTCTGACAAAGCTCCTGCAAGCTGCGAACCCAATTCTGGAGCTTCCAGTGATACGAGCAATTGCCCCTCTTTTACTTCAGATCCTACATCCACATATAATTTTTTAACAAAACTATTTTCCTTTGCGTACAGATCTACCTGCTGAAAGGAAATCAATTCTCCCGGAACCTGCAGTGATGAAGACAGCCGGCCTTTCTGTACGCCAAAAACTTCAACCGCAGCAGGAACACTTTCTGCAGCAGCAGTATTTTTTTTATTTGCATTATCATCTGCAGTATGACATGCAGCTAACAAAAACAATAAAAAAATTTTACAACCTGATAAACTATTTCGCATCAAATTCATTTTATGTTCTGTTGAACGAATAATAACATTACTATTTTTGTGATGACGGATGTAATCCTGGAATATAATGCTTGCTGTCCGGATCTTCAGGATCAAGTGATACGGATGTTGTGGATGTTTTATGCTGTACCCATGAAAATACTAGTGGCAGAATAAACAGCGCAGCAAATGTTGATGCGATCAATCCACCGATCACTGCCCTTCCCAATGGTGCAGCCTGCTCTCCTCCTTCTCCCCACCCCGTTGCCATAGGTATCATTCCCACTACCATCGCCACCGTGGTCATCAAAATCGGCCGCATGCGCAATGCTGCGGATTCTTTTGCACTGAGCAATGCATTTGCATTGTGCCGCCGCAAATGTTCAGCATTTGTGATCAGCAATACAGCGTTTGCAATAGAAACACCTACCGACATAATAATACCCATGTAAGATTGAAGGTTAAGTGTTGAACCGGTGATCAGCAGCATGAGCAGTGAACCAAGCAGTACGGCTGGTATTGAAGAAAGTATGACTAAAGAAACTTTAAATGACTGAAAATTTGCCGCAAGCATCAGGAAGATTACCACAATAGCAGTAATTAAACCGGTCTGTAAACTATTCAGTGTATCAGATAAAACCTCACTCAAACCTTTCATTTCAATGGTCAGTCCGCGGGGCAGTTCTCCTATTGATTGAATAGCCAACTGAACATCTTCAGCAGCCGAGCCAAGATCTTTGTTGTTTAAATTGGCAGTAATCGAAAGAAAAGGAACACTGCCCATGTTGTCGATTTCTCCATAAGTAGCATTTGCCCTGATATCCGCTACATCACCAAGCACCGGCCGTGCTTCATTGGGCAGCACAGGTATTTCCCTGATGTCATCGATGCTCTTCATCTTGTTTTCCGGAATCTGCACCTGCACGCTGTAACTCTGGTTTGTCTTCGGATCTATCCATACATTTTTTTCGGTGTATCTCGAGGATGATGTTGAAGCGATGAGCGATCTGGATATTTCAGAAACGTTGACACCCATCTGTGATGCAAGCTGCCGGTTGATATCAATGGCTATCGTTGGATATTTGATGGGCTGGCCAAGCTGAACATCCCGCAGATAACTGATCCGGCTTAATTTTTCAATCACCTTTTGTGCATATGTTTCATTTATTTTTTTGTCTTTCCCTTCTATCCGCACTTCAATAGGCGTAGGTGATCCCTGGCTCAGTACTTTGTCGGTAAGTTCTATAGGTTCAAATGAAAGCCTGATGCCTGGCATCTCCGCTGTCATTTTATGCCTGAATTTTTCTTTCACCTCATCAAGATTCTCATCATAATCTTCACTCAACGCTACCTGAAGAACCGCTTCCTGCGGACCGCTCATGAAAAGATAAATGGGACTTGTTGAAAACTGCCCGGGATGCTGACCAATAAAAGCGGAAGACACTGCAATATTTTGTTCACCTACAATATCCGAGAGGATGTGCAGTGCTTTAATTGTTTTTTCCTCGGTGCGTTCGAGCCTTGTACCATCAGCTGCACGTAGCCGCACCTGGAACTGCCCTCCATTCACTTTAGGTAAAACATCCCTGCCTATATTCATCAGCAGCAGCACTACTGCGCCGCATGTTAGCACACTATATGTAATTACTATGGGCTTACGGAAATTAAAACAACGGTCTAAAAATCTTAAGAACCTGTTTCTGACCTTATCGAAGCGAGTCAGTTTTCCGGTTGAATGCTTTTCAATGAGCATTTTTTTCTGATCCCATGTATCCTGCACCTGTGATGCAAATCCCATCTTTGCATATTCTTCTTTATCTGAGAGCGTATGTCCATCTACGGTAGATTGATAATGATGTCCTTTCATCAGCCAGTTAGCCATTACCGGTACAAAAGTCTGCGACAGGAAGTAGGATGTGATCATTGAGAAAGCAATCGCCATCGCCAATGGAAGAAACAGGGCACCTGGTATGCCGGTCATCGTAAATGCCGGTGCAAATACGGCCAGTATGCAAAGTAAGATGAGCAGTTTCGGAAAGGCAATTTCTTTACAGGCATCCCATATCGCCAGTGATTTTGGTTTACCCATATCCAGGTGCTGATGGATATTTTCAATCGTTACCGTTGATTCATCTACCAGTATTCCGATTGCTAGAGCAAGGCCGCTCAAGGTCATAATATTAATCGTCTGGCCAAACAGGTATAAAAACAAAACGCCTGAAATAATTGATGTCGGTATGGTGAGGATCACTATTAACGCTCCACGTTTATCGCCTAAAAAAAGTAAAACCATTAAACCTGTAAGCACTGCGCCGATCGCGCCTTCTGCAACAAGGCTCTTCACTGCATTCATTACATAAACAGACTGATCGAACTCGTAGGTGAGCTTCACATCTTCGGGTAAAATACTTTGAAAGCGCGGTATTGACTGTTTAAGCCGTTGTACTACTTCCCAGGTTGAAGCATCAGCAGATTTTGTGATCGGCATATAGATGGACCGCTTGCCGTTCACCAACGCATAACCTGTGGTGATGTCGGCCGCATCTTCTATTGTTGCAATATCTTTCAGGTATACATTCTGTACGGTGCCTTTGAACAGCGGTATGTCGCCAAACTCTTGTATGGTTTTAATATTGGTGTTGGCCGGAGTAAAATAATTTAGATCCCCGATCCTTACATTGCCTGCCGGTGTTGACTGATTATTTATTCTTAAAGCTTCTACCACCTGGTCGGGGGTAAGATTGTAGGTTCTTAATAATTGCGGATCTACTTTGACAACAACGGTGCGGATGTTACCACCAAAAGGTGCCGGCGAAACAAGTCCTGGTATGGAAGTAAATGAAGAACGGATGTACAAATTCGCCATATCCATCAGTTCGGTGTTCGACCGTTTGCCACTGCTCAATACGAGCTGGCCCACAGGCAATGTTGATGCATCGAAACGGAGAATAAAAGGTGGTTGTGAACCTGGTGGAAAAATAGCCTGAGCACGATTAGTGAAAGCTGTTACTTCCGCCGCTGCCTGTGCCATATTGGTACCCTGGTAAAAGGTAAGTTTCAGTAAGCTTAATCCCTGTATGTTTCTCGTCTCAATATTTTTTACACCGGAAACATACAGTAACAGGTTTACATATTGTTTGCCGAAGAAAGCTTCCATTTGAGTGGGTGTGTAGCCACCATATGGGTGTGATATATAAATAACCGGCAGATCGAGGTTGGGGAAGATGTCGATCTTGATATTTCGCACTGCGCTGATCCCAAAGAAGAAAAGTCCTGCAACGATCACCAGCACGGATATCGGTTTACGCAGAGCACTCCTGATTAATCCCATCGGAAATAATATTTAAAATTCATTTATAAACAATCCGAAATCACCACTTGCCGCGGCCTTCAACAAGAGTGCCTGCCATACATTGGTGATGGCAATATCACGATTTGTCTCTGCACGGTTCAGCGTGTACAGTGCCTGGGTAACGTCAACTATGTCCGTGAGCCCGTTTTTAAACAGCACCGATCTTTGATGAAAGGCATCAGTAGCGGCTTTCATTTGTATGGGTGCTTCATTATAATTTGAAATGGCATTATTCATTTTCTGTTCTGCCAACTGCACCTGTGTTCTTATCTGCTGGTTGATCTGTTCATATTCATTGTGCAATCCGCTGGATATCCAGTGCTGTGCCGCTACCTGCTGATCGATGCGGGTGATATCTGTAAGGTTCCATGAAACTCCAACTCCTAACAGGTAATTACCGCGTGTGGGCTTTGTGCCGTTCCAGTAATCGTGTGTAATGGCATCGGGACTAAGTTCATTGTAATTCTGATGAAAACCTGAACCTTTCGACTGTATAATACCAATCAAAGAAAAAACAGGGTATTTAAAACGCTGATAATACTTTTCCTGCTGGTTGCTAACGTTGATTCGGCTTTGATAATATTTTAGGAGCGGATGCGATTCATATGCTACTGCAGATGAGTCGTGTGTTGATCCGGGAATTCTGTTGATAAGAACCGTGTCGAGTGAAAATTCCTGCGTGGTTATCCCCATCAGTTCAGCGAGGCGGCTGGTTTGTTCCTGTTCAAAATCCACCGCATTTGTCAAAGCGATTTTTGCATTTGAAAATTCAGCATTGGCAAGCGATGTATCTACACCGGGGTTCAAACCATTTTGGGTGCGGGCAACTACAACATCCCTGAAAGCCTTGGCACGATCCAGGTTTCTTTGTTGCGATACTCTTAACCGCTGGGCGGCAAGTAAGTTGAGGTAGGCACCGGCAACACGAACCTGGTGCTGGAATTTTTCCTGCTCCAGATCATCTGTTCCTCTGAGAAGCTCCGCGCGGGCAAGATTGATATGTTCCCGTACCCTTCCGAAACTAAAAAAGTTCCAGTTGATGTTGGCCAGGTATAATGAACCGAAGGCAGCATTCCAGTTTTGCTTTTGAAAAGGCGGACCTGCCGAAGCCGTATTTAAACCGCCGATGGCAAAAACAGGACCGAACTGTCCGTTTATTGTACCATAGGATTGCTGGGCACCGACGTTTAGACCGGGCAGGTATTCGAGTGTGGCTTGTTTTACTGATGCTTCAGAGGCTTTAAGGTAGCTGGCTTTTGCTTTAATGGATGCATAGTTGGTGAGTGCTGTTTGCACAGCATTTTTCACGGTCAGCACCTGACTGTTGCCTTTTGCTGCCATCAATAGAAGCAAAAGAAACGGAAAATATTTGAGCATGGCTGATGTTGATTTGTTGGTTGCGCGGAATAGCCGACAATTGCAAAGAAATCTGATATTCATTCATTGAATCACAAATTTCGAAGCAAAAGTTAGTTTTTCAAACAATAAATTACAAGATGAGAACACGCATAAAGGAACTGCACAATCAGTGATTCGCCTGATGGCATTAAGTTAAAATCAAATCAACGGCTTGTCCGGTTTATCTTCCTTTGATGGTACGCGGCTTCTTCGCCAGTATTCAAGAATATGACAGAAGGATGTTTTCCAATCTTCATAATTAGGTTCTTTGATGAAAAAACCATGACCGCGTAATTCATATGCCTTGCGGATCTGTTCTTCAGAAGCATATGTAGACCAGAAAATAAAGGGCACACTGTGGAATTTATTATTGGGTGTTTGCAAGAGCTTTTCTTTCAATTCAAATCCATCTGTTCCGGGAAGGTTAACATCGCATATAATAATAAAAGGAGCTGCGGGAACTTCTTTCAATGCCTTCAGCAAAGACTTTGCTCCATTAAAGAATCTAAGAGGATTCTCATACTTTAATTCCTTAAAAATTTCAGTGATCAGGTCGTGGTCTTCGCTATCATCATCAACTATCCAGATAGCGTCTTCATTTGAATTGGTCATACAATATTAAATATTATGAATTCTGTTCTGTCGGAACTTATTTTGTTAATTACTTATTGGAAAAGTACATAATAATCATTCCAAGCGGTGATGCTTCAAAATCGGGAATTTCATTTAAAAATAATGTTGGCACGCACTTATTTACCATTGTTTGTGTTGTTTTTAGATACCTTTAGCAGTCTTATTGTATTAAGCGCAAGTTTAACCCGCTAGTCCGGTTTCTTAGTAAACCACCAAACAATCAGTTTACACCTTAGGGCAAAACACGCGCATTGTATGAATATGAAAAAAGATTTGTTTGTGAATGATCAACGTGTGGAAAGCGAGCAGGATCATAAATATTTTCTTGCCGCTATAGTAGAATCTTCCCAGGACTCCATTGTCTCAATCGATATCAACAGGGTGATTACCACCTGGAACAAATCCGCCGAGCATCTGTATGGTTATCCAAGCCAGGAAGTGATTGGCAAATCTTTAGAGGTTGTAATGCTTCCCAAGGATATAGTAGCATTAATTGATAACGTCCATAAGATAATGCATTCAGTATCGGTGCCGATGTATGAAACGGTAAGGATGCATAAAAGTGGCAAGCTGATTGACCTGCAAATCGCTTTGTCCCCCGTAAGGAACTTAGCAGGTAAGGTTATAGGCATCTCAACCTTTGCCCGTGACATTACCGAAGCTAAATTGCAGGAACAGTTAAAGGATGAATTCATTGCAGTAGCCAGCCATGAACTGAAAACGCCGGTCACCAGCATTAAGTCCTACGTAGAAATTCTGGTCGACAAATTCAAAGAATCGCCGGATTGCGCGGATCTCCCCATGCTGACAAAACTAGACAACCAGGTCAACCGCCTGATAGAACTGATCAAGACTTTGCTGGATACAACAAAATTAACAGCGGGTGAAGTTCTTTTAAAGGTTGAGCTTTTTGATCTCCATTCACTGATCATTGAGCAGGTGGAAAATGTTCAGAGGACAGCACCCAACCACCATATTATTATTGAAGATGAGAAGGATTTTTCTGTTGTCGCCGATAGAAAACTGATTGGCCAGGTAATCACAAACCTGCTTACCAATGCAATTAAATACTCACCCAACGGAGGGAAGATCATTGTTTTATCAAGAAAAACTAATAAGGGTGCTGCGGTTAGCGTACAAGACTTTGGTGTAGGCATTCCTGAAGGTTTAGATCACAAAATATTTGACAGGTATTTCCGGGTAAACAATGTGCACAAAATAAAGGTACCGGGTATAGGTCTCGGGTTATACATTACAGCACAGATTGTTCATCAGCACGGCGGCAAAATTTATGTGGATAGTAAGGAAGGCGAAGGCTCTACATTTTGTTTCACATTACCGCAAATGAATGTGGTCAAACCGGTAGCCGTATGAAAAATATTATCATCGTGGAAGATGATGCCAGCAATACTGGAGACGATGACGATCATTTTGAAAAATGGAGGATATGCAAAAGTTAAAAGTTAAAAGTCAAAAGTAAGGAAGCTGTTTTCAACTTTTAAGATTTAACTTTTGACCTTTATCTTAAACATGGCATAAAGTTTTCAGTGTTAACGATAAATTATTTTTATGGATAACAAAGATCTACGAGGCCAACAGGACCGCAACACGATTAATACCAGCGAGAATTACGAATTGAAGCACATAGAAGAAAAATTTGGAATAAAACGCGAGCAGCTTTTACAGGCTATTCATGAAGTTGGCAATAACCGCGAGAAGGTTGAAGAATACCTGCGCAACCAGCAAAAGAAATAATACCTAACTTAAAACAGTTGCATACATCCGGAAACAACGGGCACATCTAATGGTTTAACGCACCTGCATGAGATTGATATTGCCTGTAAATCTTCTTTCATCTGCGCGGTTGTTCGATACCTGCATAAATGAGGTGAACTCTTGTATGGTAATCACATCCAATGAATTTAATATCTGCCGGGGAAGATTCTTGATCATTTCACCATACCAGCCATCTTCGATCACACCGTAATATACTTCTGATGTTTCCGCTGGTTTGATCAGCAGCATACTCTCCTCAGGAATCAGGTAGGTGAGGTTCGACATTTCCTGCTCGTCAAGTTCAAGTTTAAAGTAAGTCACCCGTTAAAGGTCAGGAAATATTATCATTTCTTCATTCCTAAGAATATAGGTTCATGCTCGGACAGGTCGAGCGATTTAATCATCTCTTTTGTAGAAGTTTTGTACTTCAAAAAATGTGGAGTAAGAATATGCGATCTGTAGGCAGCATCGCTGGCATAAATCTCGAAAACGGTGATCAGGTTAGGGTTAACCTTATCTGCAACCGAATATAATGCTATCACCCCCGGTTCCAGGCGCACGGCCGCTGCTATTTCTTCTTTCAGTATTGCCTTATACTTCTCTGCCTTACCTTGGCAAATTTGTATTCTTGCGATCCTTACAACGGTACTGTCCTGTGCTGAAACAAACGTTGATGATAATATTACCAAGCAAATCAAAAGTATTTTATTCATTGTGCGACTTGTTTTCAGGTTGCTTAAAGTAGTATAATATTAATACTTTATAATTTCACTTAATGAAATGGATAACAAGGGAAAAACCAAAAATTGACAGGATTGCCTGCCCATGGCTGATAAAACGATTTATAGATGCCAGCGCTGAAATAATTTATGTCCCTTACGAAATGGTGTTAAGTAAAGCACAAGAGCTTGGCGCTACTCCCTTCGATATTCCTAATGTAGAATATACTCATTATACCGATGAATGCACATTCGATTACTTTGTAAAAAAACATAACATCGGTGATCCGGCCATTCAAACAATTGCAAGGATCGTAAGAGGCGCAGACACCGACCGCCACGACATCGCAGAACAATCATCAGGACTCTGGGCTATTTCCGCCGGACTCGCCGGTTTAGCAAAAGATGATCAGGATTTATTAAATAAGGGACTAATGATATACGATGCGCTTTACAATTGGGCATTGTATCATCAAAATGAAAAACACACACAGCAACCTGTAGAAAACAGGTTATATGATGTATTTGAGGATTACATTAAAAAAAAATCCAGGAAGGTCCCCGGCTGGGTAACGGAACTCAAAGCATTGTTACAGGATCGGATCGATGAAAACATCACGCTGAAACAATTGTCTGAAAACGTAAACATCAATCCTGCATATCTTTCCCGTGAATTTGCCAGGTACTTCGATAACCTGTCATTTGGAGATTATATCAGAAAAGAGAGAATAGAAAAGGCGATCGAATATCTGAATACCACTTCGTATTCACTTACCAAGATCGCTTATCTCACAGGCTTTTCAGATCAGAGTCATTTTACAAGAGTGTTCAAAAAACACACAGGTAAAAATCCATCAACTTACAGGAAATGATTCGCCGTTTTTTGTTTCACGCAAAGGCGCAAAGAAAAACACAAAGACGCAAACCTGATTCCCGTTTCCCGTTTCCCGTTCCCGTTTTTTGTTTCACGCAAAGGCGCAAAGAAAAACGCAAAGACGCAAACCTGATTCTCGATTCTTGTTTACGGTTCCTTTAGGCATTTCCGTGAAACACTCCTTTGCATAAAATAAAGTAAAGAATATACAAATCAGGTAGCTTCCGTTCTATTTTAAGATTCCATACACATATAATATTGCAAATAAATATGGAATGAGAAGTACAGCATGGAAAGCAACAGTTGCATTAGCATTTGGTTTAAGTGTTTTTACATTGTCGGCGCAGGAAGTTAAGCCAACCTTCCCGCGAGTGGCAGGATATGTAGGCATCGTCCATCCCCTTGTCACATTCAGCAGTGAAAAACCTGTATGGAATTTTGACGGCGCATATGTTGTTGGTCTGCCTACAGGCATTAATATCTGGAAGACAAAAAAAGTTGGCTTTTCAGTAGAGTTTGTTCCCTTTATCCGTTCAGAAAATAAAATGAGCAAAATGAACAATTTCCTTTTTCACCCAGGCATCCTGATGGCCTTAGGAAACAATTGGACGTTCGCAGGCAGAGCAGCATTTGAAACAGGCGGTCGTTTTGGATTTACACCGGTGCTGAACAAGATTGTGAAAAAGAACAAGAATAGTGGTTATTTCATCGCTATCCCTTTCCCTGTCAGATTTGGCAATGATCATTCTGCTTCTTTCGGTGTAGGATTTCAATTCGGTATTGCTTTTTAAAATGCATTTATGAAAACGGGCAAAAAATGAACAGGATGAAAAATATCCATGGCAACCACACTGATGGCATAGCAACAATACAAAAGGCAGAATATTCACTGCTTCAACTGATCTTTTACTTTTTACTGTTGGGTACCATCGGCTTTGGCGGGCCTGTTGCCCTGGTCGGATATATGCATCGCGACCTTGTCGAAAAAAAGAAATGGATCAATGAGGAAGATTATAAAGAAGGTCTTGCACTTGCACAATTGGCACCGGGTCCGCTCGCCGCGCAACTGGCCATTTATATTGGCTATGTTCACTACAGAATTTTGGGTGCAACCCTTGCCGGTGTAGCGTTTGTTATTCCTTCTTTCATTATGGTTCTGGGCATCGGTTTTGCCTATGTGAAAGCAGGAGGCTTACCATGGATGCAGGCGATTTTTTATGGCATAGGTGCCGCGGTTATCGGCATCATTTGCGTTAGCAGCTATAAACTGACAAAGAAAAGTCTTGGAAAAGAATGGCTGTTGTGGGGAATCGCATGTGTGCTTGCGGTAAGTACCTTCATCACTGAAAAAGAAATACTGTGGCTGATTCTTGCGAGTGGATTAATTGTTTGGTTTTACAGGTATCCGCCACGATGGATGAAGTCTGCCAATATTATTTTCATCACACCTTTTTTTCTGCAGTTCTCAGCAATATTGCACGATAAAAAACTTGCTGAGATCGGCTGGTTTTTCTTCAAGGCTGGTGCTTTTGTATTTGGCAGTGGCCTGGCAATCGTACCATTTCTTTATGGTGGCACTGTTAAAGAATATCAATGGTTAACCGAACAGCAGTTTTTAGATGCAGTAGCGGTGGCGATGATCACGCCTGGTCCGGTGGTCATAACGGTTGGATTTATCGGTTATCTCGTGGCTGGCTTCCCCGGAGCATGTGTGGCAGCGTTAGCAACATTTCTTCCCTGTTATCTTTTTACTATTCTGCCTGCGCCTTATTTCAAAAAATATGGGAAGAATCCTGCCATTAAAGCTTTTGTTGATGGCGTTACAGCAGCTGCGATCGGCGCGATCATCGGTGCTGTTTTCGTGCTTGCAAAAAGACAGATAACCGATGCTATTTCTTTAAGCATTGCATTGCTCACCATATTAATCTTACTGCAATATAAAAAGGTGCAGGAACCTGTTATCATTGTTATAGCAGCAATAGTGGGATTAGTAATAAAAACGTATGGATAAGTATAAATAAAGTTTTTATTTACCTGTTTGATGATATATTGACCGACTGACTATGAATACCATTCATTGTGGCAGTTAATTTTATATCGCCTGCTTCTTCAGTTGATTTAATTATAACAAGGCATTTTCCTCGCCATAATTTTCTATGGTGTTGCTGATAACTTTCGGTACTCATCGGATTCGCATTTCCTACACCTTCTATTGTACCTGGTCCATCAATTTCAAAATTGATCATATCATCTGCTTTAGGGAGAATGTTTCCATTCTGATCAACGAGCCCGATGGCAACATATGCAAGATCCTGTCCATTTGCCTTGATATTTTTTCTGTCGACGGTTAATTTTAATTGTGCAGGTTCGCCGGCAGTAATAAGTTCCCTGGTTAATATTTTCTTCTTTCCTTTATAACCTACAACACTTAATTTTCCGGGAGCATACGGAACATTGAACTTCGCGATATACTTTGTACCAACACCTGTTTTCTTAGATCCGATCAGCGTACCATTTAAGAAAAGTTCAACGCGTTCGCACGAAGAATAAATATTCACTTCGATCGGTTTATTTTCATATTCCCTCCAGTTCCAATCGCTCACTGCATCGTACCAGTCCCACTTACTCCAGGATTCTTTTTTTTCATTTAGTGGAAAGGAAGGTGTGGGTGGCTTTACAAATATCGCAAGCTGGTCAGGCTTCCACAACGCGTCTCGGTAGTATGATTGTGGTCTTTTCCATCCGCATATATCAATATCGCCACAAAAAGCAAGGTTCCATGGATAAAAATTACTCTTCTGATAATATCCGCGCCAACCTATGCTTGCTTCACCTATATAATCGAATGCCGTCCATACAAAATCTCCCAGCACCCATGGTTTATCCACTACTTGCATCCAGCTTTGAAATGCCTCATAAGCGTAAGATTCTGAGCCGAACATAATTCTACCAGGCTTACGCACATGATCTTCTGCATAGATATCTTTTTTTCCATGATCACCACCAGCCGCATAATTATAGCCAGCTACATCCAATGCAGCAATGAAATTATCCTTGTCCGATCCCAGCCCGTTTACTGCAGCAGCAACCGGCCGTGTTGAATCGAGCAAATGCACATATGATGATAATTCCTTCGCCACGTTAACGATCTCAGGCGTATTCATGCCACTGATCTCGTTGCCAATGCTCCAGATAATTACAGATGGATGGTTCCAATCACGATAAATCAGGCTTTCAATGTCTGACTTCCACCATTTATCAAAAAACAAATGATAATCGTGCGGATTATTTGGCCTTCGCCACATATCAAAGGCTTCATCTATAACTAGCATTCCTAAACGATCACATGTTTCTAAAAATGCAGGTGAAGGCGGGTTGTGCGCACATCTGATTGCATTGAATCCACTGGCCCTTAATAATTCAACTTTTCTTTCTTCTGCTCTATCATAGGCACGACTTCCAAGAGGACCGTTATCGTGATGAACACAGCCACCTTTCAGTTTTATAAACTTGCCATTCAACCTGAATCCGCTGGTGTCGAATGAAAGTGTCCGGATACCAAATGGTGTAACCAGGCTATCCAGCAATTTTCCTGCAGAATAAACTTTTGTGATCGCTTTATATAAACCAGGACTTTCAGGCGACCATAATGATGGTGATTGAATAGTGGCCTGCAGGGAAACAAAACCGGTAGAATCTGCTGCTACAGCACATGCAGATTCAGTGGTACCGGTTGTTTCGCCTGATGGAGCAATCAAGGATACAGTAATCTTTGTTGCAATTGGTCTTTCCGTTTTATTTTCTACCTGCGTTTTAATACTGATGTCTGCCGCATGGTTACGCACGCTGGTTGTTGTTATAAAAGTTGACCATTGTTTAAACCGTACCGGTTCATTTATCAGCAACCAGACATGCCTGTAAATGCCCGAGCCCGAATACCATCTGCTGTTTTGACCCTCATTCTTTACCTGAACCGCAATTACATTCTCACCATCTTTAATGATCTTATCAGTGATATCAAAATAAAAACTTGTATATCCATAAGGATCCATACCAACCGGCTTGCCATTTAAATAGATATCGGAATACATGTAGATGCCATCAAACAAAATAGTTATTCTCTCATCTGGCTCCAGGTGCGGAACAGTAAAAGATTTCCTGTACCAGCCAGTTCCGCCGGTAGTAAATCCGCCACTAACCTGACTGATAGCGTTTGCATCAAACGGAGATTGCGTACCCGGAAGGTCTTCGATACTCCAGTCGTGCGGCAAATCAACTTTTCTCCAAATACTATCGTTAAAATTTATATCCTCTGCGCCCTGAGCACCACCTTTGTGAAATTTCCACCCTTTGTCAAATGAAACAGGGTTGCCGGAAAAAGCAGGCGTTTGCCCAATGCAATGACAGGTTATTAACAGGAGTACGAAAAAATTAATGCTAAATCTCATGTAGTATCATTGTTAGTCTGAAGTATATTACTTCGTATTTATTATGGTGAAAGTCCATTGCAGGATGCAACTTGTTTCCTAATGTACAGCCGGATTAAAAATAATTAAATAAAAGTGCTTTTGACGCTTATTATTTTTTATCCTGGTATTTATTAGCATGCTCCGTTTGCTTAGTTTTACATAGCGCTGACATAACCCCATATGGTATACAAAGGACAACATCACATATTAGTAGCCCTGGATTGCATAATTTTCGGATTCGACGGTAAAGACATAAAACTGCTGCTCATCCAAAGAGGCTTTGAACCCGAAAAAGGTAAATGGAGCCTTGTCGGTGGCTTTCTTCAACCTGAAGAAAGTCTTGATGAGGCCGCAAACAGGGTACTTAAACATCTCACCGGACTTGAAGGTGTTTATATGGAGCAGCTTCAGGTATTCAGTGAAATCGAAAGAGACCCCATCGAAAGAACTATTTCAGTTTGTTATTTTGCATTAATAGATATCCATCAGTATGAAACACAGATCAGCGATCAGTATCATGCAGAATGGTTTCTATTATCCGAAAAACCAAGATTGATTTTCGATCATGATGAAATGGTAAGTCTTGCACAAAAACAATTAAGATATAAAGCCGCTCTTCACCCTATTTTGTTTCAGTTGCTTCCTGAAAAATTTACTATTCCACAACTGCAGACTTTATATGAAAGCATGTACGACACGCTGTTTGACAACAGAAACTTTACAAGAAAAGTGATGTCAACCGGTCTCATCATAAAATTAAACGGCAAAGAAAAATCCGGATCACGTAAAGGTGCGTTTTATTATAAGCTAGACAAACGGGCCTTTAAAGTAAAACAGGACGCCTTTCTTAATTTCGTTCCAAAGGCAGATAAATTTAAAATCAAAGGATAAAGAATAAGCGTCACTATTTCACCTTCAATTCATAAACGCTGATACTCACTCCAGGCAATTGTAATAGTTGATGTGCACCCACTTTTTGTTTTGATGTGCTCCATACAGGATCTGTATCCTGCACTCCTTTTGATAACAACCGTCCTATAAGTTTCATATGTTTGATTTTCGCGGATGAAATGTTCAATCTTACAGTAGAACTATCGTAAGATTTGTTGATGACGAAAACTCTTAACTTATCAGGCGACTTTAGTGTGCATGCAAACACTCTTACCTGAGTGGTTGACTTTACTTTTACCATTTTTTCACCCAGGTATTTACCCCATATCGCTAATCCCCATCCATTGGCGTTGAAGTTTCCATTTTTATCGAACGCATCAAAAACACTATTTTCAACAGAATCATTATCTATCCACCTTGTATTCCAGAAACATGAAAAAGCAACCTTGGGTTCACAAAGCTGATCACCTGTCATTTCAAAATTTACAAGATTATATCCGGTGTTATTGATAAACGGCCACGTACCTGCCCAGTCAAATGGGCCGTACTCGCAGATGATCACTTTCAGCTTTTGTTTGTCTGCACTATCACAATATTTATTGATAGCCTCAAGAACGGTATGTACCGGCTTCATCAGATCCTGTAATGTATCGCGATACGTATCATATTGTCTCGCATAATTGAAAACAGGGTAATTGCTTATAC
>DATLDR010000219.1:0-13813 GCA_035525775.1 Flavitalea sp. | reverse complement strand
AATCGGCGCCGTCCTTGCCTTTATGAGCGGGTGGTAACCATACTGCATTTATTCCTAGATCTGATAAATAAGCGGCCTGTTCCTTTAATTTTTTCCAAAAAGTACCGTCACTGGCAATATACCAGTGAAAGAACTGCATCATTGTTCCGTTTATCATATGAACAGGTTATTTAATAATTGGGCCGGGGCGGCAGAGGGCAGAACGCAGAGGCCATAAGGCAGAGGACAAACGACATAGAAAAAAGTAAAATAACTTTTCGCTTGTTTTGATATTTAATTATAAATTAAACCGGCATTTAAAAATACATATTTGTTGTTGATTGTATTTATTGCGCTTTTCTCATTTCGTTCTATGTCATTAATCTGACCTTTGCTCTCTGCGCTCTGCACTATCTGTAGAAATCCTTCTACTACTTAAATGTTTCCATCATGTCAGAAGCGGTTCTGCCAAAAATTCTTAAGCGGTACTGTTATTGATGCATGTAAGCAAGCAAGCAAGTAAATCAAGCAAGCAAGTAAATGTGAAGTGTGATATGAGGAAACTTAATGATAGGCTGCGCATTTTTACCTGGCATATTCACGGCTCTTACCTGTTTTACCTGTCGCAGGGTAATTTTGAATTTTACATACCTGTCAGCAAAGACAAATCAAACCGCAACATCGGACGTGGTGAAACTTTTCCATTTGCAAACAATGTAATAGAAATTGCTATTGAAGAAATTCCTGATACGACCTTCGATTGCATTTTATTTCAAACAATAGACAATTATACGGATGATCAGTATGTTATACTGACAGAAGAACAGCGCAGGCTTCCACGAATTTACCTGGAACATGATCCACCCAGGCTACATCCTACCGACACCAAACATATTGTGCAGGATCCTGATGTACTCATCGTGCATGTTACCCAATTCAACAGATTGATGTGGGACAATAATAACATACGCACAACAGTAATAGAACATGGCATTACTGATCCGCAGATTAATTATGATGGTTCTATTGAAAAAGGTATTGTGGTTATTAATAATCTTCCTTCACGCGGAAGGTTATTGGGTCTCGACGTCTTTAATAAAGTAAGAAGGCATATACCGGTAGATCTAATAGGAATGGGTACTGAAGAAACAGGCCTTGGAGAAATCCTTCATCCGCAATTGCCATCCTTCATTTCAAAATACAGGTTCTTTTTCAATCCTATCCGTTATACCAGTTTTGGTCTTGCCGTTTGTGAAGCCATGATGCTTGGGGTACCAATAGTTGGACTTGCAACAACAGAAATGCCTTCGGTATTTCAGAACGAAGTGAATGGCATCGTGCACAATGATATTGATTACCTGATTCAGCAGATGCAGCAATTGATCAGCGATAAACAAAGAGCAGTTCAGATTGGTGCAGCTGGAAGAGAAACAGTATTAAAAAGATTTAATATTAACCGGTTCACGGATAACTGGGAAGATGTGTTCAGGTTGGTGATTAAAAACAATAAGTATGAACAAGCAAATAGCCTTTATCAGTGAGCATGCCTCTCCTCTCGCTACGCTGGGTGGTGTTGACAGTGGAGGGCAGAACGTATATGTAGCGGAAACAGCCAGGCAACTTTCCCAGATGGGATTTAATGTAGATATCTTTACGAGATGGGAAGATGCATCTTTATCAGAAGTGGTAAGATGGCAACCGAATATAAGAGTGATACATGTTCGTGCAGGTAAAATTGAAAAACAACCGAAAGAACTATTATTACAGCATATGCCTGAATTCAGGGACGAGATGCTGGGCTTTATGCTTCGTGAACGTAGAAAATATTCTTTGATCCACGCCCATTTCTTTATGTCTGCCCTGGTGGCAGCAGACCTGAAAAAGATCCTGAACATCCCTTTCGTGGTTACTTTTCATGCTTTGGGTATAATACGCCGCATTTTTCAGGGTTCGAAAGACAGCTTTCCGCCCGACAGAATTAAAATTGAAAAGAGAATTGTTCAGGAAGCCGATTATATTATCGGTGAATGCCCGCAGGACAAATCCGACCTTATTAAATATTATCAGGCTGAAGCGGGTAAAGTGATCATTATCCCCTGTGGATTCAATGGACATGAATTCTTTCCGATAGATAAAAAAGAAGCAAGAGCCAAACTTGGACTAACATATTCAGAAAAAATATTATTGCAACTTGGCAGGATGGTGCAACGAAAGGGAGTAGATAATGTGATACGTTCGCTATCGCACCTGCGGAAGAATGGTTGCGATTGTAAACTGATCATAGTGGGCGGTGAAGGAGATCCTGATTATTTTGTAAATGATCCTGAAATCAGGCGACTCAAAATGATCGCTTCGGCAGAAGGTGTAGAAGATAAAATAATTTTTGCCGGTAGAAAGACAAGAGATGAATTGAAATATTATTACTCCGCGGCAGATATTTTTATTACCACTCCCTGGTATGAACCATTTGGCATAACACCACTTGAAGCGATGGCTTGCGGTGTTCCTGTTATCGGCTCGAATGTTGGAGGAATCAAATATAGCGTAGCCGATGGTAAAACTGGTTTTCTAGTACCTCCGAACGATCCCCTTGCCCTCTCTGAAAAAACAGCAATATTATTGAATGATGAAAGATTACTGCAAGAAATGAAGAAAAACGCGCTGCAGAGAGTAAATAAAATGTTTACATGGAAAAACGTTTGTTACCAGCTAAGTGAATTGTATATGAATGTAACTGCATCTGCCTACGCTATGAACGATATTCATTACAAGATAGGAAAAGCCGTTTAATCGTTAAAATTTTATACATGAAACTGAAAGCTGTATTCCTGGATAAGGATGGAACTATTATTCCAGACGTTCCTTACAATATTGATACGGATAAAGTAACGCTAAGCGATGGAGTGATTGAAGGCTTACAGTTACTGCAATCATATGGTTATTTACTGGTAATAGTGTCTAATCAGTCGGGGATCGCACATGGATATTTTACGGAAGAACAGCTCAATAAAGTAAGAGAGAAAATAAATAGTATGTGCTCGAAGATGGGCATTTACCTGGATGGATTTTATTATTGTCCTCATCATCCCGAAGGAACTGTACAAGGATATACTACACATTGTGAATGCCGTAAACCACATCCGGGTTTACTGCTAAAAGCTGCAGGCGATATGGATATAGACCTGTCAAGTTCATGGATGATAGGCGATATACTGAATGATGTTGAAGCAGGTAACCGTGCCGGTTGCAAAACGATACTGATCAATAATGGTAACGAAACTGAATGGCAGCCCGGTGACACAAGAATACCTGAATTTTTTGCAAACGACCTGTCTGAGGCGGCAAAATATATTCTTGCTGCCAATAAAGTCACAAGTGATGAAAAGAAACTGGAGCGATATACAAAATATACTATGCATAAGGCTGGATAACATGGGCGACCTTTTAATGTCGTCACCCGCAATACATGCACTTAAAGAAACTTTCAGATGTAAGATTACAGTACTTACATCATCTATGGCCGCAACAATAGCGAAGTATATTCCGGGAATTGATAATGTCATTGTATCTGATGTGCCATGGGTTAAGTCCGATTCAAACGAAGGAGCGCCTGGATTTTACCAGCTTGCTGAATCATTGCGAAAACTAAAATTTGATGCAGCGGTCATCTTTACTGTATTCAGCCAGAACCCAATGCCCGCTATCATGCTTGCATATCTTGCCGGAATTCCCCAGAGGCTTGCGTATTGCCGAGAAAATCCATATGAGCTGTTAACTCATTGGGTGCCTGATAAGGAACCTTATTCAAAAATCAATCACCAGGTTCTCCGCGACCTCGGGCTGGTGTCATCGGTTCAGGCTTTTACTAAAAATGATGAGCTTACATTGCAGGTTCCTAACGGCGCATACTCAGCCATGGAACAGAAATTAAAAAACAAAGGTGTTCTTTTAGATAATAACTGGATAATTGTTCATGCTGGCGCAAGTGAATCTAAAAGAGAATACCCTGAAGAACGATTCAAACTTCTTTTAAAAAAAATAATTCATGAACTTAATGTACAGGTAATCTTAACAGGAACTGTTAAAGACAAAATTTTAACCGAACACTTAAGGGCAGAAATTGAAGATCATTCAGTATGTATCGCCGGATTATTGTCGCTCGATGAATTTATCGCGTTGATAGATATTGCCCCGATGGTATTGTCGGTTAACACCGGAACCGTTCACATCGCAACAGCGCTAAAAACACCTGTTGTAGTGCTTTATGCAATGACAAACCCGCAGCACACACCATGGAAATCGCCGTCTGCAGTTTTCACTTTTCCGCTTGATGAGGAAATTCAAAGTAAAAATGAGATCCTTAAATACGTTCGTGAACATGTAATGGAAAAAACTGATTATCCCGATGCTGATGATATTCTGGTCAGCATGAGGAAACTAATGAGAATTGCTCAAAAACGGATTGCCTGACCTTGTTGTAATCAGGCTTTCTTGTCCAGTCGACAATAGTATGCAATTCTTTATTAAGCGGTGCCCATCTTTCAGGCTCGCCATCCATGCTGATGATTACACTTTTAATATTCAACGCAGATGCAACATGCGATACACCGGTACAATTGCTGATCAGCCCTCCTGAATGTTTAAGCAAAGCAGCCATTGCACCGAGGTTAGTGCTTCCTGCAGCGATCAAGGGTTTGTACTTCATTTTTTCAGCTACTGAATAAACAACCGGCAGTTCTTCCTTTGTGCCGGTAAGTACAATGTTATATCCGTATTCCATGCACTGATCGGCAACGCCTGCAAAATATCCGGTGGGCCATTGCCGGTATGCACCTCGTGAGCCGGCATGAACGCATATAAAATGATTATCCGGCAACTCAAATGAATTCATCAGGTCGTCTTCATCCTTACTGGTAACAGGAAATTCAAGTTCTTCTCCTGTTGTTTCAATTCCCAGGTGTTTCATCAGCGATAAGTGACGGAGAACTTCAGAAATGCCTTCAGGATATTCAAAGAAATAGGGTGAAGCAGGCCGATAATCATCCTTCACACAAAAGCCACCAGTAAACGTTGCACCAAATAATTCGATCATTGGATTTACAATCGACCCATTTCCCTGCATCTGCAGTACCAGATCAAATTTTCGTTTTGTCATCTCTAATAAAAATGCGGCAGTGGCAGCAGCATTCACAGGTTGTTCGGGTAACCCTGGATAACCCGGAAATAAAATGAATTCATCGAGGTAATTTGGAAATCTTTCAACCAGCGCATTCATCCAGGGTAGTCCTATAATAGCAATGTGCGCATCAGGAAACGCACATCGTAAAGCTCTGAATGCCGGAACGGAACACAAAAGATCGCCGAGCTGTAATGCCCGGAATATGGCAATTGTTTTTATTTTTTCCTTTGGCAGCATCAATAAAATAATACACGGTATTTAAATGCCCCGTACAGCGTCCAGTAAACAGAAGCAAACGGGATAATGACAGACGTGGCGATCATCTCTATCACATGATTAAAAGCTTTCGATGTCTGCATCAGTCTTTTCATTATGAATATAAGTGTCAATGAGCCGCAAACTACTGTTCCTGCTACAACCAGTGCATTATTTTTCATGATCAGGCCGCTTAATGCTGTTCCATATCCTGCAATGATCAGGTAATAATTCCATGCAGGTGCTTTCTGTATTTTCTGCCTGAAAAGTGATGGATATTTTTTATACAGCAACGCATTGAACATCGTTTTGCGCTGCTCGCTGATGCTTACTCCCCATTTTGCCTTACGTACGGGATGTACAACCACGGCATCATTCACTTTTATGATTGGTATATCATTTTCGAGCAGCTTGAATTCAAGATCACTGTCTTCACGCCAGGCAACTTTAAATCTTTCATCAAATCCATGTGTCATCTCAAGAGTGTTCTTTGTACATGCACAATTAGCAGTGATGAATTCTGCAGTTTCAAGGTGTGAGGTGTTCAGTTCAAAGTCAGTCGGCATTTCCGGGATAGGCACTATCACTTTACCGGAAAAAGCTATTGCACTTTTTGCATTTGATACATAAGCGTTCCATAATGCAGACAGCCAACCCGGCTGAGGGCAGCAATCATCATCAGTAAAGGCAACAAGTATTCCATTTGCTTTTTTCCAACCTGCATTTCTTGCACAGGCAGGGCCTCTGTTCGTATTTAAAGTAATGTATTGAACAAATGGAAGCAACAGGTGATCAAGACCGTGAAGTACTTTTCTTGTTGCTTCATCAGGTCCGTCACTTACTATTATTATTTCAAAATCATCTCTATCCATTTCCTGTTTAGAAAGTGCGATAATGCAATTCATCAGCAGGTCAGGGCGCCTATAGGTGGGCACCACGACAGAGATTTTCTTTTCCATTTATTTTTCAATTAAAAATGATCCAATCACGAGTGCATCGAAGGGCGATCCCCAAAAACATTCAAGCGCATCACGTGGTGTACATACAATCGGTTTGCCAAGCGTATTAAAAGATGTGTTTACAAGAATAGGCACACCGGTAATTTTTTTAAATTCAGTCAGCAGGTCATAATATTTGGGATGCTGGCTCCTGTTCACTGTTTGTATACGTGCCGTGCCATCGACATGGCGAACTGCGGGAATTTTATTGGCCTTGTCTGGTTTCACATCATAAATAAACAACATGAATGGAGAGTATTTGGCCTGCTCAAACCAATCAGGAGCATCCTCTTCCAATACCACGGGAGCAACTGGCCGGAAATCTTCCCTGTCTTTCACCTCATTCAATCTTGCCTGCATTGATGGATTAATGGGCGATGCAAGTATTGAACGGCTGCCAAGGGCACGCGGTCCGAATTCCATTCTTCCCTGAAACCATCCTATGATCTTATCCTCTGCAAGTATGGCTGCTGTTTCTGCGGCCACATTCTGTAATTTTCTGTAAGGAGTTTTGGTCCACTTCAAAAAAGCTTCTATTTGTTGGTCCGAATATTCAGGACCCCAGTATGCATGATCCATCACAAAACTTCTGTGACCATTTAGTGAACGCTCGCGCGCATCGATCCATAATGCAGCGCCGAGCGCAGTGCCTGCATCGCCGGCAGCCGGTTGCACCCAGATATTTTTAAAAGGGCCGTGATCGCGCAGTCGTGCATTCATAACACAATTGAGTGCAACTCCACCTGCCATGCACAGATTATTCGAACCGGTTTCTTTATGCAGCCAACTGATCAGCTTCAATGCAGACTCTTCCAGAACAAGCTGTAATGAATTGGCAATATTGAAATGATGATCAGTGAAAGGATCATCTTTTTTGCGCCCCGGCCCAAAATGTTTTTCAAAGTCATTATCAGTGATGGTGTAATCACCGGTACCATTGATATGGATCATGGACCTGAAAATATCTGCGAAAACCGGCTTGCCATATGACGCAAGCGCCATCACTTTATATTCATCTGAAGAATGAAGGAATCCAAGATATGTTGTCATCTTCTCATACAGCAAACCAAGAGAATGAGGCAGATAAACCTGGCTGAGTTTATCAAGTTCATTTCCATTGCCATAGTAATAACTGGTGGTTGCGTTTTCACCACGACCGTCGATCGTAAGTATTGCTGCTTCCTGGTATGGTGAAGCATGAAATGCACTCGCTGCATGTGATATATGATGTTCAACGAAGTGCCATTTACTCTCCGGAATATCCGCTCCAATGAAGTTATTCTGCAGATGATGCGGATAACCGTCACGCAGATGAAGCCTGGCATTGATGTTTGCTTCCATGAAGGCGGGATGTTCAGGTCCATGAGCAAGTGAAGGATCAAAAGAATAAGCGAAGTGATCGATATCATTAATGTGTGCGCCAGCCATTTCAAGACAATAGCTGATGCTGTGAAAGGGCATTTCATAAGCCGAGAAAGGTATCGGCCTCTTTCCATGTTTTATGTGTGTGAATCTTTCTTCTTCCACTGCTGCAAGCAGTTTTCCATCTTTTAAAATACATGCGGCTGAGTCGTGAAAAGCAGCGTTAATTCCGAGTATGAGCATAATTTATTCGTTTTCACAAAATCAAAATCCCGGACGAATTTCAACAATTAACATACCAGTTCTATTGATGTTAACGCTTAGTGAATGTGTGTACATAATAACTCTTACTGCGTAAAAAAAGAGTTCTGAAGCAATATTCTGTTGAAACGAATCGTTGACCTTTGTAACTGCAGGAGAAAATGCTTAAACCTTCTACTACTCCCTTATCCGGAAAACAGATACAGACTGGGCTCTCTTTTGTGACGAAAGACGGCGTATTTACTGAAGCGATGGTCGCTTTTACAGGAGGCACATTCCTGGTAGCGATGGCCATGCAGATGGGTGCATCCAATTTTCAAATCGGATTGCTGGCATCTCTTCCAACACTATCGAATATTTTTCAACTTGTATCTATATGGCTTGTACAGCGATATAATAACCGTCGCGCCATTTCAGTAATAAGTTCATTATTCGCCAGGTTCCCATTGCTGGTGATTGGTGTATTACCTTTCGTGTTTTCCGCGAGAACCAGTGTAAACGCCCTGATCTTCCTCTTATTCTTTCACTACTTTTTCGGCGCTATTTCAGGAGCAAGCTGGAACTCATGGATGAAGGATCTTGTGCCCGCTGACAAGCTCGGAAGTTATTTTTCGTACAGAACAAGGCTTGCACAGATCGTGAATGTGGTACTCAGCATTTTAACTGCACTTGCCACGGATTACATCAAAGCAAAATATCCGCAATATGAACCGTTTGCATATCCGTTGATGTTTGTTGCAGGAGGAATAACCGGCATGACCGCAGTGTATATGATGAGCCGCACGCCCGAACCACAGGCATATCTGCAGAATGGACATGTGCTAAAAATGATTCGTAAGCCGTTGAAAGATGTGAACTTCAGGAAACTGCTGCTATTCAATTCAACATGGGCTTTTTCATTGAATCTTGCTACGCCGTTTTTGTCTGTGTACCTGATGAAAACGCTCAACATTGCTTTATCTACTATTATAATGCTCAACATCCTGAGCCAGCTGAGCAGCATTCTTTTTATGAGGATCTGGGGAAATTATTCTGACAGGTTCAGTAATAAGACGGTAATCAGGATATGCGCGCCGGCTTATATATTATGCATGGTGGGCTGGAGCCTTGTAGGTAATCACATGCTTACAGTTCCTTTTTTAACATTCATTCACATACTAAGCGGCCTTACCACCGGCGGCATCAACCTGGCGATCACAAATATAGGAATGAAGCTTGCCCCGCAGGAAGAGAGTATTGTTTACATCGCTGCTCGTAATATTGTGAATGCTTTTATACCGGCACTCGCGCCGATCTTTGGAGGTATGCTGGCAGATTTTCTGGTTACTCACCGGATGGTGGCCGATTATTCATTGAAAGTGCCTTTAGGCGGTAACGTTATAACTGTTTTTAAGTTTACCAACTGGAATTTATTCTTCATGCTGAGCGCTGCCATGGCATTTGGTTCGCTGCAATTTTTGAAGAAGGTAAAGGAAGATGGAGAAGTGGGTAAAGGACATGTTGTTATAGAAATGTTTTCTACAATTAAATCAAGAATAGAAAAGAGAGATTTCCTTTGGTTCAAAGACAAGAACCAGAAACGTGCGTGAATGGGTAGTTAGTCTCAGTCGTGAAGCTGTACCTGCATTGAACGTAATGTACATCAGCCTTAACTATAACTTCAAGTTATTGACCATTTTTACGGGTGTAAATAATATTTCCAATAAAAATATTTAACATGGCGATCGAACGGTTATCATGGTCTTGGAATGCTGCCATCGGATGTACGTGAATGGGTCCTTACACATAAGTTCACTTTCGCAAAGGAATCGTGAAATCGTGTATATTGAATACAATATTCAGCGACCTAATAACCGGTTTAATTATCTTATTACTGTTAATCCATCTCACAGGATTCAGTCAGCAACCGCTTGCATAGGTTTCCGTAGAGATTGATCCCGGTCATTTCCAAGTTATTTTAAATAAAAATTATTGACTATAAGCATCTTTTAAATCAGGGTGTCGGAAATAAAATATAAGGGCAGGTTTAGCGTTATTATAGTGACCCTAAATCCAACCCTTGAAAACACTATCTGTTATAGTTATGCTGGCAGTATTATACTCCTGCAACAAGAAGATAGACATCCCCGCACCTGCTAAAAAACTGCAGCTATCTGAATTTTCATCAATGTTGCTCAAGGAAAATACCTATGTTATCACTGATTATTACAAAAATGATCAGCAGTTGGATGTTCCGGATGTGAATGTTGAAGACACCTACACATTTGATGGCGAAATGAACGATGGGTGGGTTTCTTCTAAAAAGCCGTGCATAGAATACCATTATAACTTCAAAGCTTTTACAAAAAACGACAGTTTACTTTTTGAATGGGTTGATTTTCAAATTTCCCCTGCCACATTCATGGTAGCAGATTACAAAATTGATGAATGGTTTGTGCTAAGGCACGGCGACACTTACATGCGGTACCAGGCACAGTCAGCTACCCCCAATTAAGGCATGTCCTTTAACAGTTCAACCCCCTTCTTTTCTATAATGGTAAACCTTCCCTTATTCGTTAACATGTGAATCTGGCACATAATTTATCGGAGCTAATGTGTAATGAACATATAACGGATTTACCGGAATCTAAATTAAGTTTATCATCTTAAATAAAAAGGCCATCACTTGTAAATACATAAGCTGTTACAGGAACATTCTGTTTTTATTAACCGGATGCTTTTTTTCGTTTGCTTTAACAGCACAGCAGCCTGATACCCTTATAAAGAAGCTGGATAGTCTTAAGAG
Source organism: Flavitalea sp. (assembly GCA_035525775.1). Classification (GTDB taxonomy): domain Bacteria; phylum Bacteroidota; class Bacteroidia; order Chitinophagales; family Chitinophagaceae; genus Flavitalea. The sequence continues at coordinate 2,994 of DATLDR010000219.1, read as the reverse complement.
CAAAACGGACACTGCAGGTCAGAAAAACGTAATTAAGCAGGAAGCATACAATGAAATCACGGAAATTGGTTTCAAAACTTATTTTATTCTGCTCGGTAGCGATGCCAAACAGCAGTTTACGAAGCCCTTTCATATGCAGCCCAAAGAGTGGCAAAAGTTGGCCATTGGGGCGGTCGTGATAGGTGGTTTTGCCCTTGCAGATGAACCTGTTCAGCGGTTTGCGGTAGATCTGCGAAAGCGGAATCCATGGATCAGCAATCTTAGTAGATTTGTAACGAATACCGGCGGGCCGTACGAAGCCATTACCCTCGGTTTAATGGCGGGGTATGGAATAATATTTAAAAATGAAAAACTTAAGACTACTGCCCTCCTATCGTCTCAATCTTATATTACTTCAGCTGCTATCCAGTCTATTCTAAAAGGGATTACAGGCAGGCAACGACCTTTTGTTTATTACCCGGATCAGGTAGAAATTGAGCCCAAATTCCATGGGCCTTTCCATTCACCTTTCCATGATATAAATGGTAAGCGCATCACCAGTTCCTTTCCTTCAGGCCATACTACGGGAGCTTTCGCAGCTGCAACAGTGTTTGCCATGGAATACAGGGACAGACCACTGGTAAAGATCATCGCCTATGGAACTGCTTCTCTCATCGGGTTGAGTCGCATCACAGAAAATAAACACTGGGTTTCAGATGTATTAGCAGGCGCAGCGCTGGGCTTATTGAGCGGCCGCCAGGTAGTAAACAATTATCACCGGTATGCTACTATACAAAATGCCAGAAAGAAAAAGGGATCGATTTCTTTTAATATAACCTATCAGTCGGGCCTTGTATTGCCTCAGGCCGTTTACACATTCCGGTAAATGTTATTGAACGGGGAAAATATATCTACAATTTATGATTGTACAGTAATCGTGGCTATTGAAAACCGCACCTTATATTTTTTGTTTGCATGTAAGCCTTTTATCCTTTAACGCTGTTACGGATCCTGTCAAAGTAGGAAAAGGTAAAATGCCATCCGCAGCTGCTGAAAATGGAAAAAGATGTTCATGGATAGAAAACGAAAATGAAAAGTGGGAACGATCAGAAATGATAACAGATAATGGCGTGGGTGGAATTCAGCTGGAAAACTACACTTGATAAAAATAACCTGTTGTGTGTTGGAAAATAATGGCAGTATTGTTTCGAGAACGATCTTTGTATCTGAATAAAGTATTATGATAGCATTTTTAGGTACAGGATTGCTCGGCGCTAATTTTACACGGGCATTATTGAAAAAAGGAGAGAAAGTTCAAGTTTGGAACAGAACCGGAGAAAAAGCAAAAGCACTCGAAGCTGAAGGTGCTATAGCATTTGATGATCCTGCATCAGCAGTGAACGGAGCTGACCGTATTCATCTTACTTTATCCGATGATCAATCGGTTGAAGAAGTGCTGCAACAAGCATCACCAGGTTTCAGGCAAGGCGTTATCATAGTCGACCATACCACTACTTCCTCACCGGGAGCAGCCAAACGCTCTTCATACTGGAAAGAAAAAGGCTTTCATTATATACATGCTCCTGTGTTTATGGGACCACCCAATGCACTCGAGGGCACTGGTACCATGATGGTTTCCGGTGATCAGAAAGTTATAAAACAAATAGATCCTGAGTTATCTGAGATGACTGGTAAGCTATGGAACCTTGGCGATGATCCGTCGAAAGCTGCATCTATTAAATTGCTTGGCAATCTTTTTCACATAGGGCTTGTGGGTGTGATTACAGATATGTTCACGCTGGCTGAAACACTTAATGTGCCATCAGCTGATCTGCATGCATTATTTGAAATATTGAATCCAGCAGGCGTTGCAAAGGCACGTTTGAAAAAGATTGAAAGCAAAACATTTGATGAACCTTCATGGGAACTTTCAATGGCCCGGAAAGATGCACGGTTAATGATGGAACAGGCAAAAAGTTCCGGTAATAGATTACTTGTGATACCACCGGTTGCTGAGAAAATGGATAGCTGGATCAAAAAAGGACATTCCAAAGATGACTGGACTATTCTTTCCCAGGAATAGAGTTTATCATATACCTTTTGTTATCCTCGCAACGTGCATTCTCTGTAGTTTTCACCGTGCGCCTTACCGCAGTGATGCAGGTTGCCTTGCATTCGGTAGCAGTAAATTTTGCAGATTAAAATAATTAGCAAAGTGCTTCTTATCTTTCCTAAATGCTGATCAAATACTATTTGCTTCCGGCTTTACTGTATATGATGCCGCAAATTGCAAAAACACAAGACCCAATAACCCCAGGCGAGTTTATCACAGAGCCTCCAACACTTATCAATCTTGGTTTTGAATGGCATATCACTGGTGATAGAAACCGTAATGCAACTGTAAGTGTAAGCTACCGTAAAGCAGGAGCCGATGAATGGGAACTGGCGCTGCCGTTGATGAGAGCTGGTGGAGAACGTGTTTTCCGTAACACGGAATTTCTGGATTATCATGTCCCTCCTTTTTTTGCAGGAAGCATTCTTGATCTTACTCCTGATACAGAATATGAATGTCGTTTCATTCTTTCCGACATTGATGGTGTTGAGGGCGATTCAATGAAAATGGTCAAAGTAAAAACACGTGCGGTTCCCAAAGCCGCAGAAGACGGAAGAATTTTTCATGTTTATCCTGTAGACTGGAAAGGCGAAATGAAACAACCCTCATTTTTAGGATTGAAAGCGGCATATTATGGATCAGGTTTGGGTGACTGGTCTGTAGTGAGCGAACGAAAAGTAGGTCCAGGTGACATCATGCTCGTACATGCAGGTACATATAAGGCAGACCGGCTGAATTACGTGGAACCAAATGGTCTTTCTTTTGATGGAACTTATGTGCTGACAGCAAAAGGAACTGCCGAACGGCCGATCGTTATTCGTGGTGCCGGTGATGGCGAGGTTATCTTCGATGGTGCGGGTGCATACAGGCTTTTTGATGTAACAGGCACACAGTATAATATT
>DATLDR010000205.1:0-4825 GCA_035525775.1 Flavitalea sp. | reverse complement strand
ATGAACGTGTTTGTGAGTAGGTTTGAGCCTGCGAATTGTACCAAATTAAGAGGCAGGCAAAAAAGAGTAGAATTTTAATCATTTCTGACAGTTTGAAGTCGGGAATGGAAGTTTATTATAAGTTAATAAAAATTCTCATTCGCAGTGCAACATCAACCAAATAATGACGGATGTCATCGCATGCTGTTTTAGTTTTCCGATAGTCATGTCCTTAAAAAAGGCTGCGATTACAGGAACACGTAATCAGAGTTTTAGTAAATACATGTTCGAACCATTGCGGAGTGCAGAGCTCAGACATTGAAAAACAAGCCTACGCAATTCTGGCTAAAAAATTTTCCTAACTTTTTTTAGAAGGTGTCATATGTATCAAGACGATACTCACTTATTGCTCATCACCCGGCATTCAATGATGCCATGTATGAGAAACAAACCTATTCTAAAAATGCCAGGCATCAATTCGGATTATAGGGGAGATCATTCGATTCAGAAAAAAATTATGAAGAAATCTACAGCAAGTATTTCAAAAGGAATTATTCATGACGTCTAATAAGGCAATACGCTAACCTCTGGAAAAGATTACTGAGCTGCAAAAATTTTACAGACCGAAATAACAGCATTTTTTTGAGAATTGACATAAGCGGCAGAACTAAGTGGATTTGAACGGAGAGACAAAATTTTGGAACTCATGTGTCAAAATGCATACTCGCTGAGTAGGTCTCAATTTAGCCTTGATTTCACAATCCACGTTCCTATGCTTACTTTCCGCAGGTAAGTATGATAGGGAATGACAAGTGTATAATCCAGGCAACTATATAATTGCTATAATAATTTTATAAGTAAAACCAGTAGCAGCCCTTGGAAACATTCTAGCCGACCTGTAAAGCAAAGCTCCCAAAAAAAAATAAGCAACTACGGTTTATTTATTTTGTGTAAAGTATGCCGATGACCTGAAATAGGTGTTAATCATATACAACTTGCTGCATAAAACTGTGATGTAATCATGCCCTTAAACTGCTACTCCTTCTATTACGGATAGATCATTCTGAAAAGGAACAACAAGGTTTAATTTAAGTCCGGCTTGTGAAAAAATCTTGTCAAACTGCTTCTTTGTCCGTTCTTTTCCGCCAATCATTAGCATGGTTATGTCAAGTAATTTAAATGGGCTTGGATCATTTCCTTCCTGAATCACTGCTTCAATAACCAGCACTTTTCCTCCCGGTTTCATGGCTTTTCTGCAATTGCTTAAAATAGTAACAGCATCCGTATCACTCCAGTCATGAATAATGTGCCTCATTATGTAAGCATCACCTCCTTCCGAAACGGATTCGAAAAAATTACCGGTATCCAGCTGACACCTATCATTCAACCCTGTTGAAGTAATATTTCGCCTGGCCCGATTGATTACTTCAGGCAGATCAAATAATATACCCTTTACTTCTTTGTGCCTTTTGAGAATAGAGGTAATAACCTCACCATTGCCTCCGCCCACATCGACTATTGTTTTGAAAGCTGAAAAATCATAAGTATTAATCATCGGTTCAGTTTCACCGCCGTGGATGTCAGTCATCATCCTGTCGAATATTTTACCTTCATCTGGGTTGACGGTCAGGTATTCAAATACGGGCTTCCCCATAGCATGTTCAAATCCACTTTTACCTGTTTGAACAGGATACAATAATTCCGAGTATGCCTTGAACCACACATTTCCAAATCCGAGGGCCATTGCCTTAACACTATCAGGACTATCATCTCTAAGACATTCTGCCAGCGGGGTCAATAAAAAATTGCCGTTCTCTTCTTCACGAAAGATACCGATGCTCGCGAGTGCGCGCATTAGCCGATAAAGAGATTCTTCATGTGCACCTGATTTGGCAGCGAGTGCTGAACAATTCATTGGCCCCTGAGCGGCCAGTGTATCAGCTATATTCAGCTTTGCAACACAATAGATAGCTTTAGTAATTACAAGTCCAAAAATCATTTGGCTCATAATGATTCTGGGTGGGAGGTTATTTTCCATAATGCAGTTGAAATTTAGGGGGTGGGTGTTTTTTATATCGAAGACCTTAATAAATATAGCTCATTTAAGTTAGTTAACGTCAGAGAGAATAATTGTTGTGTAACGGTAATGCTGCTGACCATATTTAATTGGTGTGAGATAATTAAGGGCCTTATGAGGCCTGTTTTCATTGTAATCGACTCTCCATTGTTCGCATAGTATCCGAACATCCTGAAGGCTGTAAAACAGGTAAGCATTCTACAGTTCTCTTCTGAGGCTTCCGTTCTTTCTTTCTACGTAAGCATTTTGCATCGGTCTTCCTGGTTGAATAAATTGTAAAGTGATCTGTTGCTGTTCGCACCATTGCTGCAGCACATGGCTTACAAATTCTGGCCCGTAGTCTACCCTTATCGTTGAAGGTTTGCTGCTTTGTGAGATCAGCTTTTCCAATACGCGTTTAACTCTTAACGACGGAAGTGAAGTATCTACTTTCAATGCCAGCGACTCCCTGTTTAAATCATCCATTACGTTGAGCACCCTAAACCTTCTGCCATCCACCCGGCATACTTCTTTGGTGGAAATACCTGATTCCTGTTTCTTGATAGCGGCCACTATCTGGCTCTCGGTGAATTTTGTCTTCTTCATAATTAACAGTTTAAAATTAAAGATTATCTCTAATTCATAACTGCCGAAGTTTAGGTCCGCTTACAATTACTCTTGTGAAGTTTCTAAATCGAAACTTGGAAAACCTAATAAAACGAACTAACCTGAAAGTATTCGTCCTGAACGGTAATACATGATTGCTCATTTAAGCTATTACACCCATGATAATTCGTACGATGGGCAAAAGAAAATCTTCGACAATCCTGTATTTATAATAGAACACACTAAAGGAAGACTAATATGGGATGTTGCCCTACCAGATAGTTTGGCTGACAGGGATAAAAAAGAAATTGATAGTTCGGAATCGAACTTTGTGAGAGAAAAATTGATAAATCAGTTGAACGCTATGAACCTGACTCCGAATAGCATTTTCTTGCACGCCGACTTCAGAAACGGTGGTTGCCTATTGTATAACTAATAATATGATCTGTCAAAATGTGCTATCATGTGATACAACTCCGATTTTTTTTTCGAAATTGGCTGCCGGGTATCAAAACATTTTACTGACCAGTACAATTAAGTTATGATGGCAAATCATTCTCTGATTAATGTAATTGATCTTACCACCGAATCGCTACACTTTGAAACATTAAGATATGAAATGTAAATTTCCATTCAGAGAATGAAACTTGCCGAATGTCATGTTTAAGTCCATCACTATACCTTATCGTCACCGCGTATTAGCAATGCTATGCATTTTGACGACTATTACTTACCTCGATCGTATTTGCATCTCTCTTGTTGGGATAAGGGTAAAAGATGAATTCGATTTAAACAACACTCAATTTGGTTGGGTACTTGCCGCTTTCTCTTTAGCGTATGCATTATTTGAAATTCCTTCCGGTGTTTTGGGAGATAGATTCGGGCCAAGGATTGTGTTTATTCGTATTGTTTTGATGTGGTCATTTTTTACCGCATTAACAGGGCTGGCTACAGGTCTAGTCTCCTTAATATTTATCCGATTTCTATTTGGTGTGGGAGAGTCGGGCACATATCCAAACATCATGATAGTTGTCTCAAGGTGGTTTCCGGTTAACGAAACGGGCCGTGCCCTTACTTGGGTAGGATTAGGTTCTCAAATCGGTTCGGCAATAGCTCCATTAATAATCATTCCAATCGCCGTTTTTTTTGGATGGCGTAGTAGTTTTTATGTGATTGCTTTAATCGGCGTTGTGTGGGTATGGGCTTGCCACAAGTGGTTCAAAAATTATCCTCACGAGGTCAGGAGTATACCGGTCAAGGAGAAACATCTAATTGAAAGTGGCTGTCGGCATAACAGAAACGGACATCAAGTGATCTGGAAAACTATATTGCAAAGCAGAAATGTGTGGGCGTTGATGCTCATGTATTTCTGCTGCCAGTGGGGCAATTATTTTTTCCTGGCGTGGATGCCGATATATCTACAGGAAGGCAGGCATTTTACAGAGGACGAAATGAAATTAGCCTCTACGGTTTTATTCCTTGTAGGAATTGCAGGTTTTTTAGTGGGAGGTGTAACTGCCGATTTTATTGCTCGTGTTAAAGGCATACGTTTCGGCCGAAGATTTATGGGTGTTTCTGGTCTGGGTCTATGCGGCTTGTTTTTGATCATGGCAGCCAGTACAACGAACCATTCTGAAAGTTCATATTACTTAATTGCCGCCAATTTCTTTTATTGCTTTGGAATAATGGTATCATATGCTGTTTGCACCGATATTGGTAAGAACAATGCAGGCACTGTTACAGGGGCTATGAATTTCTTTGGTCAGTTAGGAGGTTTTTTACTTTCAATCTCATTCGGTACAATTGCTGAGATGGTAAACGACCTTAACTATCCTTTGTTCCTTGTGTCTGGCGTGTTACTTGCCGGAGCCCTACTTTGGTTTGCTATCGATCCCAAAAAACAGATAGCTGAATTTGAGCGTACAAAAAATTAATGCTGCAACTTGTGGTATCCCATAACAACGATAAATAAAGTCGGCTATTTTGTGTGGGGGAATGTTTAAAAGGGAAACAATGGGACTGGCCTGAAATCGTAAGCCCGGAGGTTAGACAGGTGAGCCTCCATCTCTTGACTTATAACGTTGCCCCTTTTTCAGTGTGATGCCAATGAATTTGATTTGGAGTGCTTCATTTATAACCGTATACAGCAGGATCCAAGAGTATTACTTTGTGTTCACTTATTTG
>DATLDR010000186.1:0-9534 GCA_035525775.1 Flavitalea sp. | reverse complement strand
ATGGTGGATAAATGCTGCTGACAGATACAAGTATTATCATTTGAATGATTACAGGTTTTATGGAAAGAAACTCCTGTATAAAATATCAAAGAGAGTGCTTCCTCATCGTAGGTTTCTATATCCGGATTATCAATTGTATGGTGGACCAGGCGCAACGTTTTGTGCGCTTACCAGACAAGCGGCTGAATACATAATCAACTTTATGCAAAAGAATCCCAAGGCACGCCAGTATGCTAAGTTTACTCATGCATCTGATGAATTCTGGTTTCAGACCCTTCTTATGAATTCTCCATTGAAAGATAAAATGATCAATGAACCTTTATGGTATATTGACTGGAGTGGTACGTCAAAACATCCTTGTATACTCAACGTTCTTGATTATCCTTCACTCATTGCATCAGGAATGTTCTTTGCCCGCAAGTTTGATATGTATGAGGATGAGATCGTGATGGATATGCTTGATGGTCATTTAAATGAACGTAAAAACCGCCGCAGTCTTCTCGCTGAATAAATTTTCACCATTTTCCAGAAATGTTTTTGCATGCTCAATCTTGAGTAAAGTAAAGCCACATCTTTTTCGATGAGATTTCTTTTAAAATACCTTATGATGAATTCTTTTTTATAAAAGATCGCTTCTTCTAAGTTCTTCCTGTTATAATTTATATTTGGAGTATTTAAAATGCACTGGTTGATATAGTCAAGTTTATTAAGACATTTAACCAGGGCATCAACATTTTTTTTATTCATTATAGGAATAAAATTGAACCGCAGACATTCAACTTCTTCCCAATCGATTTTAAAAGTATCACCTGTATAATAATGAATGTTCCGGATCAGCTGCCAATCCATTGTTTCATCATACTCTTTCTTTCTGATCACCTGGTGCAGGCTCTGTCCGGTAATGCGGTAATCAATGAGCACTTCTTCGATACATGCTATTTTAAATTTTCGTGACAGCTGCCAGAATAATTCAAAGTCTTCCGCATAAGGAATATTATACATGCCCACTTCCATTACCGCTGTCCGGGTATACATAACTGTTGGGTGATACATCCAGCATTCAAATGTCAGATTGTAATAGTGCAACCTGCTTTTGTATTTTTCCGTTTTTACGTGTTCTCCGTCTTCCGTTATCGTTCTTGCCCAGGTCGAAAGCAATGCACATTCAGGATTACTGATAAAGTGGTCATATTGTTTCTGAAGGCGTGCAGGATAACTGATGTCGTCGGCATCCATTCTTGCGATCAGCTCTGCAGCAGCGATCTCAATTCCTTTGTTAAGAGTTTTGGAAATGCCAAGGTTAGTGTCATTTTTTACGAACCTTATACGTGGATCGCTGTACGACAGGATAATATCCACACTGCTGTCCTTTGAACCGTCATCTATTATCAGAAATTCAAAGTTGGTAAGCGTCTGATCGAGAATGCTGTCAATAGCTTCCCGAATGTACTTTTCACCATTGTAAACAGGCATCAGAACAGTTACCAGTGGTTTCTCCATAATTATGCATTCGAAGGGTTCAGCAGCTTCTGGATCTTTGTCCTGAATTTAGAAAATAAAATAAACATTTCCGGGTTATTGCATTCGTTCTGTGCCCTGCGAAGCATCTTTGATATTTTAGGATCATAGATGTTATTATGGTTGATGTAATCTTCCATCCATCGCAAAAAGAAAGATCTCACCTTGTAGTATTTTTTCTTATCGCTGATGAATTGCATCAAGGAACCTGAACGCTGACGGTATAAATTATTTGCTTCACCTGAAATATACACCGGCGTCCGCAGGTATACTTTGAATAAAAAGGGCTGATCTTCATACGCCTGATTCTCTCCTTTAAAACTGTTTTCAAATCCACCGATCTCATCATACAATGACTTTTTTATCATCATTCCGGATGGACATGGCGCGGCTCCTTTTCCAAGCGGATATAATGAATAAATCAATTCAGGCGGCTCATATAACCGGTTTTGTTTGACTCCGATGTTAATTATAACGTCATCGCTTTCCGGCTTTTCCCAGCTATACCAGTAATTCGAAGCTTCACATATGAATCCTGCTTCAGGATATTTATTATGTATATCCACCTGCTTCTGCAATTTTTCAGGAAGCCATACGTCGTCAGAATCAAGCAGTGCCACAAGTTCGCCGGTTGCATACTTCATTCCCTGGTTCCTGCTTGATGAGCAACCCAGATTGATGTGTCCGGGATGTTCCGTATAAATTATTTTGGCGGCATATCTGTTACTATATTCTTTTGCTACCGTTGTAGCTTCATGTAATGAGCCATCATCAATCAGTATCAATTGCCAGTTCGTATAGGTCTGAGCAATTACGCTTTCCACTGATTGACGAAGCCAGTCAGCACCGTTAAGAAATGGAGTGATAACAGAAACGAGCGGCATAGTATTAGTCATCTGCTTGCTTAATTATTTAACCACTGTTGAAGCTGCTTTTTGAATTGGTCACCCGTCTGGTTGATTACCTGGAACCGGCCAAGCTGGTATACATCCGATGTAGCAGTAACCGGTTTCGGGTCAGTAATGAATGCTCCTTTCAACCCCATCTTCCTTACTATATCTAAAGTATCACTATTATAATTTCCATAGGGAAACGCGATTGAATAATGATTTTTACCCAGAATATCATTCAGGTATTCCCTGCACCCGCTGATTTCTGTTTTCTGTATATCCTTTGGAAATGCCCCCAATGCGGCATGAGTAACGGTATGATTGCCTATGTGAACATTTGTGCCGGATGACATTGAAATGAGTTCCTCTCTGCTCATCGGTAGATTACCGTACTCGTTTGTGCCTTCAATGCAGCACCAGCTTTTTAATTTTCTCAGCGCATCTTGGATGACCATTGCAGGCAGGTCACGGAGGTGCATCCATATTTCAAGATAAATTTTACAACGTTGAGTAGGAGGGGGAAGCGGCCAGTGCCAGGATGAATGTTTTTTTATTTGCTCATCATTTATTTCGCCATCATTCTCGAGTATGTAAGTAAATTTTTTGTTACTGATATTGATGTTAAGTGTTGCAGGCAGTTTTCTATTTAACAAAAAAATGTCGGTCAGCATGTCCCACCAAAAAGGTTCACCTGCATTAATGCTGCCTGACGGAATGAAGATTGTGAATGGACAATTATATTCTTGTAAAATCGGCAATGCATTATAAAAATTATCCTGGTAGCCGTCATCCGATGTTATGCAGAAACAATCATAGTCGAATTTACGTCGCATAACATATTCAATCAACTGATCTGTAGAGATGACCTTTCCAGTATCTGCAAGTACCCTGATATGTGCTTTGAAGTTTTCTGTAGTAACAGCAAGCTGCCATGGGTCTATGCTGATATCCGCAATTCTATGATACATGAGCACGACCGCCCGTGCCGGTCTGAAAATTTTTTTTATGTTTGTTATCAAACTCATCAGGGAAAAATGGTTTTTGTTGCTTTGGCCGTAATGATCACCTGGTAATGAGGATCGTGATGATCGAGCTGTTGTTTTTTTACTTCATTAACTCCCATTCCGTACAAGAATGCCGAAGCAATAAATACATTTCCATACGTATCAATCTCAGGTTCCTTTGGAAATACTTCTGCTATCATTCGTTTGACAGAAGCGCTGGTAAAGGCCCATAGCCAGTTATTTTTCCATTCCCCCTGGTCGATATGTGTGATACCGGGAACTGTCATCAGCAAAACCCCTCCGGGCTTCAGCACACGAAAACATGTTTGAAGTGCGCCCATATAATTATAAATAAGATGGAGTGTTTGCGTAAGAATTATACAATCATAAGTATTATCAGCTATTTGCGGGGCATCACTAAGGTCACCGATTATAGTGGCTTTTGAATTAGACGGATCAATGTGTAAAATATCACTTTTAACAACTTCTGACTTGCCGAATTTCAGGGTATATTCATTGTCACCTATTTCGAGTATTCTTCCTTTAATTGAAGGGGCATTTTGCTCCAGGAAATTTTCAATGTAATATCTGTCAACCGGCCCGCCACGATCGTAACCAAATTCTTTGCTGAAAGGTGTTACCCTGTTGAAATCTCCTTTGCGAATACTGCCTACCGGTGGTATAAACTGATTTATCAAACCTATGCTGTACAATTTTCTTTGAACTAATTTTGGTAACAGCTGCTTAATTCTTTTTTTAAGTGGCATTTTGAATGAGGTATTCGTGTTTTTTGATAAATAATATTCTTTCCATATCTTTCTTCCGCGCACGAATGCTTTTTTTTCTTCTTTTGTTTTCAATAAAGATTCCTGCCGGTTGAGCACCAGTAAAACTGAATCAAGCATCAGCTTAATATCCCCCGACATATTTGATCCGTGGATGTAATAATAAGCGGCAATGTCTGTATGGTGCAGTACAGGATGCTTTCTGGAAATCTTCATAAAAAGATCATAATCTTCACATGCGCGTAAAGATGTATCGAATCTAAACGAATCAAATATCCATTTGGCATACAGCACTGTACCATGCATGCCGATATAATTACCCTGAAGAAAGTGCAGGTAATGATCACTGGAGATGTTTTCTCTTACTTCTTCTATTATTTCACCCGCATCATTGGTTTTGATATGACCGCCGGAAACAAATGCAGCTTCCGGATGATGGTATAATATATCATGATTTTTTTTCACTGCTTCAGTATGAAGCCAGTCATCAGCATCAAGAAATAAAATATATTTTCCTTTGCTTTTATCAATACCCTTATTTCTGGCGGCAGACAATCCCTGGTTGTGCTGGTATACATATACAACACCTGTAAAATCTTCAGCCACCTGTTTAGTGTTGTCAACCGAACCATCATCAACAACAATTATTTCAGTATGCTTATAGGTTTGCGAGAGCACGCTTTCGATTGCACGGGCAAGGTAATTGCCATGATTATAGGAAGGAATCACGACTGAAATCAGCTCACCATCTTTTATGGATATATCAATTGACATTGGTCAGAAACGAGATTGATTTTTATGATTTTTATAATACATGATGCCAGACCACACACCTCTTAATTCATCGAACACGGTTGTATAACGTGAATGGTAGCGCGGAAACCCCCGTAAGATAAGTTTCAGATAATGTACAGGCAGCTTATAATAAAGATGCTTCGCATATCCGGCATTGCTATTCTGACTTTGCTGAATAAGTGCAGCAGCGGCAAATCCGCGCATGTAACTATACAATTGTTTTTTAAGCGATTTAATTTCTTTTCTGTGCTCGTGGAAAACAACCGCACGCGGATTGTAATTGATGGAACCTCCTTTCAGCAATAACCGGTACCACATTTCAGAATCGCCATTGCATCCGGCCGCGCCAACATCGAGGCGTTCATCAAAATAACCTGCTTTTTGAAATGAGCTTTTCCTGAAAGCCATGTTAGCACCGGCACCAATGTCCCATACAGGCGGGCCCACTGCGAGATGTTCGATCAAAAAATATGGATCATATAATTTATCAGTGTATCCCCTGTTGAAACTCCAGTATTTTTCAAAAATCTGCTGGCTTTCCGTTTTCAGTTCCGACGCGATGACGAGGCCTGTCATAGCAGCGGCAGATGTTTTTGCGAAAGTTTCATTCACCTGGTATATCCACCATGGATGAAGTTCTACGTCATCATCAGTGTATGCCACAATACTTCCCATAGCAGCACGTGCCCCTGCATTCCGGGCAATATCCAAACCGGGTCTTGGCTCCTTAACATACTTCACCATTCTGAATTCCTTCGTCACGTTATAGGTTGAATCATCGACCGGAGCATTGTCTACCACAATTATCTCCATTGGCATGCACTTCTGATTGCCAAACGACTCAAGGCATTTCTTAAGATATTCACTCCTGTTGCGCGTACAAATTACTACGGATACATCTGCACCCGGTGGGATCATCCGTGGAATGAAATCAGAAAATATCTCATTCATTCCTTTGCTGAATTCAAGATGATCTTTATTGACAAAAGCCTTCTTAAAATTTATAGCTTCAGGGGCCTTACCCATCATGTACATATCTACCGCAGGTGTTATAGCGCTGATTATTTTTTTCCTTAAACCCTTATCATCCAGTTTAACACCTGCATTGAAGTATAACTCACCGATTGCTATACACCGCCACCAGAAAACTATATATTGTCCTTCTGTTTTCGACCACGGTATTTCGAATTCATCCTGGCTCTCAAGAGATAAATGTGATATGTTGTAGGGTAGCACCTGCATTATTTATGCGCAGTTTTATTTGCATGAATTGTCTTTTTCAGGTTATACATATTCATCTTAAACATCAGCTTTATTGTTTTACCTAAAAGTTTGGCGTCGGTATGCATTTTTAAAAGACGCCGGAAATAACTGTATCTAGGTTGTATGTCTTTATTATGCTGCCAGAGGAATTTGCGCCTGTTGAAAGAATAGTATGCATAATTTTTTTGAGCTGTGCTCCGGATTCGTTTCCTGTCTTCCGTTGGCAGGTATGTCATAATGATTTCAATTACCGTCTGAATGTCCTGCAGATTATTTCCTGATATAAAACTTTCATTGGATATTGACAGTTCGTGTTCACGGTACTGCGCCAGATTTTCAGGGGTATAGGCAATAGGGTAGTGCCTGGCAATTCTGGACCACATCTCCCAGTCTTCCCCATATACCACACCATAAAAACCGCCAAGGTGCTCATATACCGATCTTTTCACCACCATTGCTATATACTGTATGCGTTGCGCTTCTGCCAGCTTGGGCAGCAGGTTATGAAGGATAGAAGGCTTATCCGTTTCCGGTTTTTTCCTGTAGCGGATGTTTCCATTTACGTCGATATGATCATGTGCGCAATATGCAGCACCTGCTTCAGGAAACATGTCGAACAATTTCATCAGTTCAGCATAAAATCCTTTTTTTACTTTATCATCTCCATGCATCAGGTGAATATACTTTCCGCGTGAACGGTTAAGACATGTTTCAAAATTCCGGAGACTACCCACATTCACCGGCTGACAATAATAATCTATACGTCCATGGCCAATTTGTAAAACAAGCTCAGCCACATTTGTGTCGGTACTGCAGTCATCCACTACTTCGATCTGCATCAATTCGGTCCCCGGATCCTGTTCAAGCACAGCTTCGAGGGTTTCTTTCAGGTATTGCGAACAATTATATACGGGAACCATAACGGACCACAGTGATTGTTTCACGCCATCCTTTAGAGGAGCAATTACCGGTGGTTTCTGCGGAACTCTCAATTTGTGCCGTTATGAGGTTTAAGATTAAATGGCAGTTGTGGCCTTACATATCCCATCCATTTACCGAACCATGATGTGTTGACGCGGTAATCCTCCATATCGAAATACAAACATTCTTCCAGGTAGAAAAGAGGTTCAGAAGTATTTTTTACAAAAATGATTGAAAAGTAATATGAACCGTCATTCAAAAAATTTCCTGGTATACTGCATTCGCCTTCCATCAGTCCTTCCTTAAACAGAGAAGGTGTAGTGGATACATCGAAAATACATTCGCCTGATAATGTAAACAGGTGTAAACCTGCAACAAGGTTGATGTCATTTAAATTATTCTGAAACAAAAATTTTACTGTAAGCGCATTTGTGATATTCAGTGGAACACCCAGTTCGGGTATATCGGGTTCAAGTCTTACAGACAATACTTTTATAAAATCATTTCCCGGAGCATTTTCAGCGTGCCATTCCTGGTGCCACAATTTACGCTGGTGAGCACCCAGATATTGGTTGATCACGTTGTGCGCCGGACCGGTAGATTTTATTTTGCCTGATTGCAGCCAGATGGCTTTTGAACACAGACTATTTACCGCCTGCATGTTATGGCTCACGAAAATGATGGTGCGGCCTTTATTGGTGGAAACATCCTTCATTTTACCCATGCACTTTTTCTGAAATTCAGCATCGCCAACTGCAAGTACTTCATCAACTATAAGAATGTCAGGATCAAGATGTGCAGCAACGGCAAAAGCAAGCCGCACATACATTCCGGATGAATATCTCTTAACCGGGGTATCAATAAATTGTTCGACACCTGAAAAAGCAACGATCTCATCAAAATTCTTTTTGATGTCGGTTCGTGTCATTCCGAGAAAGTGCCCGCTGATATAAATATTTTCTCGTCCGGTAAGATCGGGATGAAAGCCGGTGCCCACTTCGAGAAGGCTGCTTATTTTACCACGGCCACGGATAAACCCTGAAGAGGGTTTTGTAATACGCGATAAAATTTTCAGGAGTGTTGATTTGCCGGCGCCGTTGCTGCCAATGATTCCCCATACATCGCCTTCATTTATTTCAAAACTAACATTACGCAACGCCCAGAATTCATGGTTGGTGCTATCTTCCTCACCGATCACTGCCCCGAAATATTTGCTTTCCTTTTTTGCAACATTCTTCAGCCACCATCTTTTGATGTCTTTCTTCACAGAACCGGAGCCGAGTGTTCCGAGCCTGTACACCTTTGAAATATCATCCGCCTGTATAATTGGTAGTGCCATAAATGTTCCGTCAGATTACGTCCATTAATTTATCACCTCTTTTATTAAACAGTAGTATGCCTACAGTTACCAGCACTACCATCCATATTGCACTATAGGTTAGTTCATGCAGCGACACGTTTCCCTTGCCGATAAAGGCAAAACGGAACACTTCAAAAAAAGATGACAAAGGATTGAGCGATACCAGCCACTTTTTATCAGCAGGTACCATGGCAAGCGCATAGAAAATAGGACAAAGAAACATGAGCAAACGTACCAGCAGTTGCTGAAGGTTCATCAGATCGCGGTACATGGCAGTGAAAACGGAAAAGATCAATCCGGATCCGAACGCGACACATGCTGTCATGATAATAACGGGTATGCTAAGGAGCCAGTTGCCATCCGGTTGAAACCTGCCTGTAAAATAATACCACGACAATACAATAATAAGAATAAGCAACTGAATGAGAAATCGTAGCAGGTGTAATAGCAATATCGCTATAGGTGCTATGATACGGGGGAAATAAACCTTACTGAAAATATGCGCATTCTGGCTGAAAGTTCCTGATGTGCCTAGAAATATGTCGGAAAACAGGCTCCACAGGGTGATGCCGGTAAGATAAAAGAGGAATGGTGGAACGCCTTGGGTCTGCAGGCCGATCACCTTATCAAAAATCAGCACGTAAGTAAGAACCGTAAGAATAGGCTGAATCACCATCCATAGCGGCCCCAGTAGGGTTTGCTGATAATACATCAGGAATTCCTTGCGTACAAGCCTCACAAGCAGGTCGCGAAATGAATATAATTCCTGGAAATTAGCACCGAACCATGGCGTTTTTCTAGTGATCTCCCATTCCCAGAAACTGTTCTTTTTCATTGGTCATTTACTCCTGATAAAAGTTTGTAAAGTAAGTGTAAAATATACTTAAGGTTCGGCTTGATTAAAATCAAGCGTTTACCCGTCACCGATAAAATAACTTGCTTGATAACGAAGGTTTTAGTAAATTGTTGTCGAATTCAATCCACTCCTCTTAATTCCA
>DATLDR010000184.1:0-10113 GCA_035525775.1 Flavitalea sp. | reverse complement strand
ATGTAAGAAAAATGTTTTGATTAAAACGCATTTGCTTTCAGGTGGAGACCTGCTGTCTCTTCAATTCCGAACATGAGGTTCATATTTTGAACAGCCTGCCCTGAAGCTCCTTTCAGCAGGTTATCAATGATTGAGTGCACTACCAGTTTACTGCCTACTTTTTCCAGCTGGATAATGCATTTATTATTGTTCACCACCTGCTTGAGAAAGATCGGCTCCCTGCTGATGTGCACAAAAGGATGATCGCTGTAATATGTTTCATAAAGTTCATTTACCTCATTCTGCTCAAGGTTGCAGTTAAGCTGAGAACTGATAAAGATTCCTCTGGTAAAGTCGCCGCGCCATGGAACGAAATTCAGCTTATCAACAGAGTTGTTCATGCCCGGCTGAAACTGTGCAAGCGACTCCATGATCTCTTTCACATGCTGGTGGCTGAGTGTTTTATATGCCTGGATATTATTCGCTCTCCAGGAAAAATGAGATGAGGATGAAAAGCTTTGACCTGCGCCTGTAGAACCTGTAATGCCAGTTGAATAAATATCATTGAGTAAACCATTCTTTGCGAGCGGCAGCAACCCCAGCTGGATGGATGTTGCAAAGCATCCGGGGTTAGCGATATTCTGCGCTGATTCAATATCTTTTTTATTCAGCTCAGGCAATCCATAAATAAATTTCCTGTTCTTCAGGGAAGAACATTTTTTTAATCTGAAATCCTGTGACAGATCGATGATCCTTACTTCATCGGCGATAACATTCTCTTCAAGAAATTTTTTTGCTTCTCCATGGCCTACACACAAAAACAGCACATCAATATCGTCCGAGAGCTCATCAGTAAAAAGAAGATCTGTTTCTCCGACAAGGTCACCATGAACATGGCTCACCGCGTTTCCGCTGTTACTTTTACTGTGGATAAAAGTGATGGTGGCAACCGGATGATTAATAAGAAGCCTTATCAGCTCACCACCCGTGTAGCCTGCACCACCAACGATGCCAACTTTAAGATTTTCCATTGGCTTCTTCTTTTACCTGGTGATAAATCATCGTCTGGTTGCCAAATATTTTACTGAATCCGCGGACATCCTCACCGCTCCAGCCATTGTTCATCTCGCCATACTTGCCGAATTTGCTGTTCATCAGATCGTATGTCGATTCAATACCTGTAACAGTGAAACGGTAGGGCATCAGCTGCACAAATACATCACCGGTAACATTCCGCTGCGAATTTTCAAGATAAGATTCGATATCCCTCATTACAGGATCAAGGATCTGTCCCTCATGCAACCAGTTGCCGTAAAATTGTGATAGCTGGTCTTTCCAGCTCAGCTGCCATTTTGTTAGTACATGTTTTTCCAAAGTATGATGAGCCTTGATGATCACCATAGGAGCAGCTGCTTCAAAACCAACACGACCCTTGATGCCGATGATAGTATCACCTATATGAATGTCACGTCCGATTGCGTACGGTGCTGCAACAGTTTGCAGGTACTGTATCGCTTCGGTGGGGTGACTGAATTCTTTGTTATTGATCTTTTTTAATTCACCTTTTTCAAATCTCAGCTTTACTTCTTCGGTTCCATTATTTGTTAATTGTGTAGGCCACGCTTCTTCGGGCAACATCCCTTTGGATGAGAGTGTTTCTTTTCCTCCGACACTTGTTCCCCACAACCCTTTGTTGATCGAGTACATTGCCTTGCTGAAGTTCATGCCAACGCCTTTTGCTTTCAGGTAGCTGATTTCTTCTTCACGGCTAAGCCTCAGATCACGGATAGGAGTGAGGATGGTTATGCCGGGAATCATGATGTTGAATATCATGTCGAACCGAACCTGATCATTTCCGGCTCCTGTACTTCCATGAGCAACAGCCTCAGCGTTTACTTCCTTAACGTGATCGGCAATATGCAGTGCCTGGCTGAGACGCTCGGCGCTTACGCTTAGTGGATATGTATTGTTCTTAAGAACATTGCCGAATACAAGATATTTAATGATGGAATCGTAATAAGTTTTAACAGCGTTGACGGTTACGTGTGACTTTACTCCAAGCTTGTAAGCATGTTCTTCTATCTGTTTTATTTCAGCATTGCTAAAACCTCCCGTATTAACCGTTATACTGTGTACTTCGTATCCCAAATCATCGTGCAGATATTTTACACAATACGAGGTGTCGAGGCCACCGCTGAAACCTAAAACAACTTTTTTAGCTGACATCTATGTTCTGATTACAGATTAAAGAAAAAATGAAACAGTGATTTCGTTTTTGCTTTTTCAGAACTATCTTTTTTAAGGAAAGGCCTGAGGAGCTTCCATTGCTTGATACGCATAAAGCGTTCATACAACTTTGAATGCTGTGTGAAATCTTCTGTTGTTTCCGCTGGTTCATAATGATCTTTCGGATCATAGAGCATGGCTGTGCACATGCAGTTCTTTCTTTCCTTGCTCATTAGTATTTCGTAGTTAACACAGCTTTTGCATCCGCTCCAGAAAGCATCGTCCTGCGTAAGTTCAGAATAAGTAACCGGTTCATATCCCAGTTCCGAATTGATCTTCATTACTGCAAGGCCGGTGGTGAGACCAAATATTTTTGACTCAGGATATGTTTTCCTGCTGAGATCAAATATTTTTTTCTTGATCTTTTTCGCCAGACCGCCTTTGCGGAATGGTGGGGCAACTATCAATCCGGAGTTTGCAACATATTCCCCGGTGCTCCATGTTTCTATGTAACAGAAACCTGCCCAAATCCCTTCTTTGCTGAAAGCGATCACGGCTTTCCCTTCACGCATTTTTTCACGGATGTATTCAGGGCTGCGTTTTGCTATCCCTGTTCCCCTCGCCAGTGCTGACGCGGCCATCTCATCGCAGATGATCTCCGCAAAGCTTTCATGTGATTGGTCTGCAACTAATATTTGAAATTCCTGTTCCTGGTTCATTTGTTAACATGTGAAATGATGATTAATGGCCGGTTACCACCGGAGTTCAAGTTACTTCCGGCAAAGGCAATGCCTGAGATGGTAGATGGGTGTATCAACGTCGTACCCTAACGGGAACTGGGCTAACGAAAAAAACTGCACATGGCTGTACAGCGAAAAACCTACGCATGGCAGAAGCCCCGGGGGCCACAGCAGCGATTATATTGGCAGGTTTTTTTTGCATTTCACAATTACTATTCTTTAGTAAAAATTTTTATCAGTGCAAAGTAAATATAATTTCAGGTTAAAGGTCATTTTTTTTAGTTAATTATTGTAGCTACTCACAGACACCATGTGAATGGCGGCAGCCATCTCGCCAATGAGCGCTGTATTTTTTTCTACGGCATTGCCAATCACTATAAGATCGGCACCTGCCTTGCAGTTGTGATAGGCTTTTTCGGGTTCTGTAATTCCTCCGCCAATCACCAGTGGAACGCTGATGTTTTCTGCTACGGCACTGATAAGGTTTTCGTGTACAGGTCGTTTCGCTCCGCTTCCTGCATCCATGTAAATAAGTTTCATCCCAAGCATTTCGCCAGCCATCGCCGTACACATGGCTATTTCATGCTTGTCTGCCGGAAGGGGCAATGCATTGCTGATATACGAAACAGTTGTTGGCGCGCCACCGTCAACAACCATGTAACCTGTAGGTATAATTTCAAGACCGCTTTGTTTGATGAAAGGGGCAGATATCACATGCTGTCCTATCAGGAGATCTGCATTCCTTCCGGAAATAAGTGACAGATAAAGAAGCGCATCTCCATATGAAGAAATCTGTGAAGGGCTTCCAGGAAATAACAGCACAGGAATGTTACAATTCTTTTTTATCTGCAGTATTACTTCATCAAGCCGGTTACTGATCACCAGGCTTCCCCCTACAAAAAAATAATCAACCTTTGCGTCTACGCCGGTAGTGCATAAAGTGTCAAGACCCAGGGAGGTAATTTTGTCGGGATCAATCAGCACAGCAAATGATTTTTGTGCCTGGGATTTTTTCGTAACAAGGGATGTGTAAACACTATGCATCATGAATGGCCTGTTGATCAGCAAAAATGCAGAAACTTTTTGATAAAGGAGGATGAGATTAGATATTCAATATTGCTTAGTTTGCCAAATATATTTTTGGTAAATAAGAGTTTTTTTTATGCATAATTCTTAAAAGCCAATACAGTACTGGATTAAATATTTTTACACCTCCTTTTTCCACAGCGTGTGCATATTTCGAGTCGTAAAATTGCTCACACAAAGATATTTTCGTTTGCCGCAACTGGTTAAGGAACGGAGGAACTAACAAATTAACTTTTACTTTACTTTAAATACTTCTGGCTATGCAACATTCACAAAACGGATTGCGGTTCTCGCGTCGGTTTACAAAAGACGGTACCAATGTTTTTGATCAGTTCGAATATGATTACCGCACTTCGGTAATACGCAATCCTTCCGGTGAGGTTGTTTTTGAAATGAATAATGTGGAAGTGCCCAAACAGTGGAGCCAGATAGCAACAGACATTCTTGCCCAGAAATACTTTCGTAAAGCTGGTGTTCCACAGGCTGATGGTTCAACAGGCCGTGAAACTTCTGTTAAACAGGTCGCCCACCGTTTAGCGAACTGCTGGAAAGTATGGGGAGAAAAAAATGGTTATTTCGACACGTCATCAGACGCCACGGTTTTTTATGAAGAGCTTGTATACTGCATTCTCAACCAGGCGTGTGTTCCAAATAGCCCGCAATGGTTCAATACCGGTCTCTACGAAAGCTACGGCATCAAGGGTAAACCACAAGGCCATTATTTTGTGGATGCAGCAGATGGAGAACTGAAAAGATCAACTTCTGCTTACGAAAGGCCACAACCCCATGCGTGTTTTATTCTGAGTGTGGAAGATGATCTTGTAAATGATGGCGGCATCATGGACCTGTGGGTTCGTGAAGCGCGCATCTTCAAATATGGTTCCGGAGTAGGCACCAACTTTTCAAATATCCGTGGCGATGGTGAAAAGCTGAGCGGTGGTGGTACATCAAGCGGACTCATGAGCTTCCTCAAAATAGGTGACCGCGCAGCCGGCGCTATAAAAAGCGGAGGCACTACAAGGCGTGCAGCCAAGATGGTGTGTCTGGATCTTGACCATCCGGAAATAATGAGCTTTATTAACTGGAAACAGGAAGAAGAGAAAAAAGTAGCCGCATTGATAGCCGCAGGTTACCCGAGCGATTATGAAGGTGAAGCGTACAGAACTGTATCCGGTCAGAATTCAAATAATTCGGTAAGAATACCTAATAGCTTTTTTGAAAAACTACAAAACAATGAAGACTGGGAACTGAAGGCAAGATCAGATGGCAGGGTTATGAAAAAAGTTCCTGCTATAGAAGTCTGGAACCAGATCGCATATGCAGCTTGGCGTTGCGCAGACCCGGGTACCCAATACGACACCACCATCAACGAGTGGCATACGTGCCCGAGCGGTGGACGTATCCGGGCCTCCAACCCCTGCAGCGAGTATATGTTCCTGGACAATACAGCGTGCAATCTTGCCTCAGTTAATCTCCGCCGGTTCTTTGATGAATCTACCAGCCAGTTTGATGTTGAAGGATTCGCATATACGTGCAGGTTATGGACAACCGTACTTGAAATTTCAGTGCTGATGGCACAGTTCCCATCCAGGGAAGTTGCACAGCTCAGCTACGATTACCGGACCCTCGGTCTTGGTTACGCGAACCTGGGCTCCATGCTGATGGTAATGGGCATCGCGTACGATTCTGAAGAGGCAAGAGGTATTGCAGGGGCCATCACCGCGATCATGACCGGTGTTTCCTATAAAACATCAGCGGAAATGGCTTCAATACTCGGTGCGTTCCCCCGCTATGAAGAAAACCGGGAAGAAATGCTCCGCGTGATGCGCAACCACCGCCTCGCTGCATATGATGCTGATGAATATGAAAAACTTGAGATCAAGCCTGTTGGCATCAAAGCTAAATACTGCCCCGACTACCTGCTTACTGCAGCAACAAAAGCATGGGACGATGCCGTAAAGCTTGGTGAAAGATTCGGATACAGAAACGCACAGACAACAGTAATAGCGCCAACCGGAACTATCGGCCTCGTGATGGATTGCGATACAACCGGTGTAGAACCAGACTTTGCACTTGTTAAATTCAAAAAGCTAAGCGGTGGCGGATACTTCAAGATCATCAACCAGTCTGTTCCGGCTGCGCTCAGAAATCTGAAATACAGTGAAAAGGAAATAGATTCAATCGTTAAATATGCAGTAGGGGCGGGAACCTTTGCCGGCGCTCCGCAGATCAATCACCAGTCGCTCAGTGAAAAAGGATTTATCGCAGAAGAAATTAAAAAACTAGATGCGGCCGTTGCATCAGCATTTGAAATAGGATTTGTTTTCAATGTTTATACGCTTGGTGAAGAATGCCTGCAGAGACTTGGATTTTCACCAGAACAATATTTTAATTTCGAATGGAGCCTGCTCGAAGCGCTTGGCTTCTCAGACCAGGAGATAGAAAATGCAAATGATTTCATCTGTGGCACCATGACCGTAGAAGGTGCGCCTTTCCTTAAAAATGAGCATCTTTCAGTATTTGATTGCGCAAATAAATGCGGCAAGAAGGGTGAAAGATACATTCACGCACATGGCCACATCAGGATGATGGCTGCAGCTCAACCATTCATCAGCGGCGCAATTTCAAAAACCATTAATCTTCCTAATGAGTCTAATGTTGAAGAAATTGCAGATGCTTATATGCTTAGCTGGCAACTTGGGCTTAAGGCCTGTGCTTTATACCGTGATGGCTCAAAACTTTCACAGCCGCTCAGCAATAAAAGCGATAAGAAGAAAAAGACAGATGAACCTGAAATAACGGCTGCTCAGGATGTGCCTGTCGCAGAATCCAACATAGTTGATCTTGGCAAACTTACGGTGCAGGAATTATTGGAAGAAGTGCAGAAAAGGGTACAGTCTTCTCCCGATACAAAACTAAAAAGGCAGCTTGCCACGATTGTTGAGCGCAGAACATTACCTGCAAAGCGTCGGGGGTTTACTCAAAAAGCAAAGATTAATGGACAGGCACTTTTCCTCCGCACAGGTGAATACGCTGATGGAACAGTGGGTGAAATATTCATCGACATGGCTAAGGAGGGAGCAACGATGAGAAGTATGCTGAACTGTTTTGCCATCTCCATATCAATCGGACTTCAGTACGGTGTACCACTTGAAGAATTTGTAGAAAAATTCGTGTTCACACGCTTTGAACCCGCTGGTATGGTTGAACATCCGAATATCAAAAGCGCAACGTCGATTGTAGACTTCATCTTCAGGGCGCTGGCTTATGAATATCTTGGAAGGAACGACCTCGTTCATGTTCTTGACAAACCAGAAGTGCTGAACACTGGTACTGATGACTGGGACGAAATTCCCACTTCACTGGAATATGAAAAAGGTTCACCTGCGCTTAGCGACATCAGAATCGTGGCTACACCTTCTGGTAATTCAAAAGCTCCCGGCGACCAGAAACCAAAGGGAAAAATAGCGTCCGCTGGCAGCATGGATGCAGTGAACGCTGCAGCTAAAAGCATGCAGAGCGATGCGCCCGCCTGCAATACCTGCGGACATATCACTATCAGAAGTGGTACATGCTACAAATGCCTGAACTGTGGCAATAGCATGGGTTGCAGTTAGATTATAAAGACACCCTGGACGGTTCTTCATATACGATCCACTCGGTAAAATGAGTGGATCTTTTTTTATGTGTTGTAAATTGCACCATGACCATTAGCTTCTCATATGATAAAAAACAGGTGATACAGGCACTCCGCTATCACTTTCTTACTCGTCCTGAAATCAGGATCTTGCTTATACTGGTAAATGTTTTCGCCATCGGCTCTGCAATACTTCTTTATTTCCGGATCATCCAACCCGTATCGTTTCTTCTGTTTTCCGTTTTATGGTTCATGCTGATGTTGGTGATCTGGAGAATCCTGCCGCAAAGCATTTATAAAAAGTCAAGAACTTTCCAGGATCAGTTTAGTATGGACTTCGATGATGAACATGTAACATTACGCACCGAACGCGGACAAAAAGCATGGCCCTGGCAGGTATTCAGCAAATTTGTGGAGAGTCCTTATTTTTTCCATCTTTATTTTGATTCCAGGTCCTTCTTTCTGGTTCCGACAAATGCATTCAAAGACCTTGAGGAGAAACAGGAGGCACGCCGCCTTATGAAATCGAAGATCAAATGAGCTTTTTAAAGAGGATTTTCGTATCTTTAATCGGTCCCTGCATATTTAAAATCCAGGTGTAAGATAGAATGCCGAAAGTAAGTTTCAACAGCAGGAATACTCAGTTCTACTCCGAACTCAAAAAAAACGTAGACAAGTATTTCACAGACAACCAGATAAAGAAAACGGGGAATTGGAAACTTTATGTAAAAGCACTTTCCCTTGTACCAGCGGCTATCGCGATATATATAATCCTCTTAACAAGAGAATTTTCCCTTTTTCCTGGGATGGTACTGAGTTCATTGCTTGGTTTTGTACTCGCCAGCATAGGTTTTAACATTATGCATGATGCGTGTCATGGAAGCTATTCAAGTAAAAAATGGGTAAATGAAGCATTAGGTCTTACGTTGAATGCGTTGGGCGGAAATGCTTTTATATGGAAATTCAAACATAACATTATTCATCATACATATACGAATGTAGATGGGATTGATGATGATATAGCTAAAAGCCCTGTCATGCGCCAGTGTACCACACAAAAATGGGTGCCTGCTCACCGGCTACAGCACATTTATGTTGTGTTGGTATACGCCATTTCATCTTTTGCATGGGTATTCATAATGGATTTTACTAAATATTTCAAAAAACGCATATACCGTACTGAACTTCAGAAAATGAGCAATCAGGATCACCTGATGTTCTGGTTAAGCAAAATACTGTATGTAGCTTTTTATGTTGCATTGCCAGTGGCTGCAGTTGGCTGGCAAGCGTGGGCGATCGGGTTTGCATGTATGCATGTAACACTTGGACTTACACTTGCCTTAGTATTTCAATTGGCGCACGTTGTAGAGCATGCAGAATTCGTACTGGTAGAAGACGAAGACAAAATGATTGAAAACGAATGGGCGATACACCAACTAAAAACTACCGCTAATTTTGCACCGCGTAATAAAATCATATCATGGTTTGTTGGTGGTCTTAATTACCAGGTAGAACATCATCTTTTTCCAAGAATAAGTCATGTGCACTATCCACAGATCAGCAGGATAGTTGCGGATACCTGTGAAAAATATGATCTTCCTTATAATGTGTATTCAACTATGACAGCAGCTGTGGCCTCTCACTTCCGAATGATGAAGAGCCTTGGTAAAAAGCCTGTAGAGTACACATTAAAGGCAGCATCCTGATCATCCATTTCAATCAAGATGCTATTTAGGCCGGTATTTACTTTCTTCAAAAAGTTTTTTTGCATCTGTTTTCATTAACTGGTCAGGTGGTACGTCAGTTTTTTTCTCCATATATTTTAATACTATCTTCCAGCCGGTAAACAAACCAATATTTCCTGGTGCTCCTTCACCAAACTCCGGTGTGTTCGGAGAGTCGCCTATATAATTTTTTATAAGAGAGGGATCGTTGTTGAAGAGGAGACCATTCTTTACAAAATAGTTCCAGATGAGTCCTTCGTTTTCCCTGCATCCTTTCAGTTGTTGGGCCGTGTAGCCAATTTTCAAAGTATCGGGCGTTTCAGGCATCAGTAAACTGAGCAGGTAAATTCTTTTTCCTTTTTCTACCATCTGTTCGATAAGTGTTTTATCTGCGCTCTGATCCGGATAGAGATCATCGATAATATTCTTCATCGCATTAACCGGAATATATTCAGGTGAGAACTTTCTTGATATGTAGGACGGAAAAAGCGAGAGGCCCATTTCGCTGGTGTACATGGAGAAATTTTTTCCAAGATGTAACTGTAGTCCTACCGCCAGTCCTTCGGTGGTGATCACATCTCCATAGCCGCCTGTTGATCCTTCGAAATATGCATCCATGGGACCGATAAAAGTGATGATGCTGTGAGGCAGATCATAGTTCGGGAAATAATATTTTACATGCTTCAGGCCATCTGTTATTTGCTCTTCCTGTAATTTTATT
>DATLDR010000175.1:0-8763 GCA_035525775.1 Flavitalea sp. | reverse complement strand
CCTTCTATCATTTTATCCTCAAGAGATCTGCTTCCAAAAACAACGGGATAAGTTGCATACCATCCCTCATCATCATACACCTGCAGCTCGTAATCAGATTTATCTACTATAATATAAACGTTGCCCGACGGACCTTCACTGAATGATCTTTTGTAACAAATCGGTTGCTGATATTACGGAATGCGAAAAGGCCGATAATCGCAAGAATAAAAAGGCCCGCCATAACTCTCCTGTTCATAGGTCACTTTTAAAGTAAAGACGGGCAATAGAAATGAAAGTTTAAGTACGTAATAAGAATTAACAATCCGGATTAAAGTATGCTATAAAATTAACGTGATGATCTCTGCCGTATTTCTGTTTTGTAAAAGTTTAACAGATGCGATTTTCGTACTTTACGCGCATGAAAATCCTTTTTTATCTGTTGCCGGTTTTCGCAGGTGTTGCCATAACGATACAGGCAGGTGTTAACAGCCAGCTGCGTTCAGCAATACACCATCCTCTGATGGCAGCATTTATTTCTTTCGTGGTGGGCACCATAGGCTTAGCGATCCTTCTTATTTTTTCAAAAGATTCACTACCCTCAGTTACGGAATATTCCGGTATCAGCTGGTACAAGTATACAGGTGGATTGCTCGGTGCGTTTGTAGTAACGGTAACATTGATCGCTGTTGCACAGATCGGCGCGGGCAACATGTTTGTGCTGGTGGTTGCAGGCCAGCTGGCGACTGCAGTGCTGATGGATCATTTTGGGATCCTCGGCCTGAAGCCAAACCCGATAAGTATTCAAAAGCTATTGGGTATCTTTTTATTGGTGGCCGGAGCGTGGCTCGTAAACAAAAAATGAAAACAGAAATCAATCACCAGTTACTGAGCCTTATTCCAAAACTAACCGGCGTTTGATCAAGACCGTTTTTAAACATGCTTTGCGTAGCATACGATCCATACAACCGCACAGGTCCAAGACTTATTTCGCCGATATAAGCAACTTTAAATTTGCGCAGGTCAAAATCATCGCGTTCTTTTTTCTTGCCTATATCATCTCCAACGTTTTTTTGCCGTGATGAATAAAGATAACCACCACTTACACCTGCACTAAATCCAAATCCATGAGTATTTGAACCGGGAGTAAAGTTAAAATTCAGCATCAGCGGAACAGTGATGTAATCGGCAGCAAGTTTATTCTTTTTGTACTCCACATTCTCCATGATAACAAGAGGCTGGTTGGTTTTCTGGAAACGTATTGGTTCGGTGTACTTATAATTATTGAGTTCGATCCCCAGACCATATTTAAGGTTCACCACATGTTTTATCATGTTCAGGCGCTGGATAAACAACCAGAAGTTTACGTTTGTTGATTTAAGGGTGCGCTGGTCAAACCAGTTTTCATTTGCCCCTGCAGGAAGATAACCGTTAGCAATTGCCTGAGAATAATTTGTGTTGTCATTCACCTGGTTTATCCCTATGTCAAGGATCATCCAGTTGGTAACGATATTCTGATTGTTATATTTAAAACGTTTTTCTGTAGTGTCGTAATAACCGCTGTTACGATCCTTGCCGCTTCTTATGATGATAATATTGCCTACCCTCAGAGTATCGTTGTCGGGCCTTGTTGTAGAATCATGTTTTACGGTGGTTGAATCCTGTGCAAATCCATTCATTCCCAAACATACTATTGCCAGTAGTGTAATTATTCGTTTCATCGTTGGTTCATTCAAATTATTGTAATGATGTTACTCTGTCAAGATAACGGGTCGCTTTTCTTAAAACGCCGCGAAGTTTTGTTTTTTTCGTCAATGATGTGTTTGCGAAATAAATGATATCGTTGTCTGGTTCCTGCTTGTACGATTGTGCATAATATACATTTGGGGCCGTTTGTTCATTATTTTTTTCCATTGCTCTGGGAGCAATAGTTATGTCAATTGTTTCTTTTACATTTTCAGTTTTTACAATGTCGTGCGTTAACGCTGATGATTCAGGCAACTTTTCTACCGGATCCTGTGTGGCAAGGTCGGGTTCACTTTTATTTTTTTTATTGTAATTCAGAATATTTTCTCTGTCACCCGATTTTTTTTGCTTATTCATTTTATCATGCTTTATTGCGGGGCCTGCAACTGCAACATCTTTATTTTTTTGTATATCATTTGCATTTTCAGCTTGTTCTTTTTGTGCGTTCTTTTGTTTTGATTCAACCGTTTCAGCTATTTGAGGTGTTTTTGTGTGGTGCTTATTGATGGCAACAGGCTCCTGGTGAGTATTTTTGTTGCTCAGGAATAGCCAGCCTGTACTGAAGGCAATCAATAAAATGGCGGCTGCGGCAAGCCGGTACCATCTCATGTATATTACTTTCTTCTTTTCCTCTTGATCTTTAAATAGCAGCTCTTTATTTTCAAACACAATGCTGCCATCCGCTTTCAATATCGTTTCGCTGATCAGCGTAAATTCACCGGCGAGGTCGGGATTCTGGCCGATAAAGTCCTCTACAGCCTTTTTTTCACTTTCATTCAGTTCGCCATCAGCGTACAAAAGGAAAAATTCTTCGTATGTCTGCCTGTTGATTTGCATAATAAATTAATTCACTGGTCGAGAATGTTTTCCGGGCTTACTAAAAAATTCTTCAGTTGTATCCTTGCGCGGTGCAGGTACACCTTCACCTGGCTGGCACTTAAACCGGTTATTTCTCCTATCTCTTCATAGGAATATCCTTCATAATCTTTCAACAAAACAAGCGACCGCTGCGTTTCATTCAATCTCGCGAGCGCTGTTTCAAGAATCTTTCTGGTTTCATGTTCGTGCCTGTTGAATACGGGAACATCTGCCATTACTTCTTCTTTCAGCATTACCATTTTACCTTTCCTGATATGATCGATCATCTGATGGTAAGCGACAGTGAAAAGAAATGATTTGCACCTTGTTCCATCAACAGTTGCCCTGCTGACCCACATTTTTTCGAACGCGCTTTGAACCACATCCCTTGCATCGTCGCTGTTGCGCAGATTTTTAAGAATGAAACGGTACACGCGGTCCGCATGTTCCCTTACACAGTTGTTATACTCTTTCTCGGTCATAAGCAATAGCCCGGCTGATGGCTGAACAGAACCTGTCTGCCAGTAATACGAACAAGGCAACTCTAATGTTACACCTCTGTTGTCAATTCTTTTCCACCCTAATCCCCTTAATTTTGCCCTCTATTAAAATTACCATGAACCACAAATTTGTTGAACGTATTTCCGCGGAACTTGATGAGATCCGATCCGCAGGATTATACAAAAATGAAAGAATTATTACTTCAGTGCAGGGCCCTGAAATACAGGTGAATGGCAAAAAAGTACTCAATTTCTGCGCAAATAACTACCTCGGTCTTTCTTCACATCCTAAAGTTATGGAAGCTGCCCGGAAATATATTGACAACAGGGGCTATGGTATGAGCAGCGTGCGCTTTATTTGTGGTACACAGGACATCCACAAAGAGCTTGAAACAAAGTTGTCAGCATTTCTCGGAACAGAGGATACCATACTTTATGCAGCCGCTTTCGATGCAAACGGAGGTGTATTTGAACCGCTTTTCAACGATCAGGATGCGATAATTTCCGACGAGTTGAACCATGCTTCCATCATCGATGGTGTAAGGTTATGTAAAGCACAACGCTTCAGGTATAAGCATAATGACATGAACGACCTTGAGCAGCAATTAAAAGAAGCGGCAGGCGCAAGAAGCAGGATCATCGTTACCGATGGTTCTTTCAGCATGGATGGTACTATTGCGAGCCTTGATGAAATATGTGCGCTTGCAGATAAATATGATGCAATTGTGATGATTGACGATTCTCATTCAAGCGGATTTATAGGAAAAACAGGCCGGGGAACACACGAATATCGTGGTGTGATGGATAAAGTGGATATCATTACCGGAACCTTGGGAAAGGCTTTAGGGGGTGCTTCCGGCGGTTTTACAAGCGGTAAAAAGGAGATCATAGACATACTCCGGCAACGCTCAAGACCTTACCTGTTTTCAAATACAGTTGCTCCTTCAATTGTAGGCGCCAGTATAACTGTTCTTGAGCTGCTCAGCGAATCAACAGAGCTGAGAGATAAACTCGAGTACAACACAAAATATTTCAGGAACAAAATGACTGAAGCGGGATTTGACATACGGCCCGGCGATCACCCGATAGTGCCGATCATGTTATATGATGCAGTAGTGGCGCAACAATTTGCTACGAAGCTGCTCGACGAAGGGATATACGTTATCGGATTTTTCTTTCCTGTTGTACCGAAAGGTAAGGCCAGGATCCGTGTACAGCTTAGCGCTGCGCATGACCAGCATCAGCTAGACCAGGCAGTGGAAGCATTTACAAAAATCGGAAAGGAACTGGGGGTTATAAAATAGAATCATCATGAAAAAAATTATTAATACCAGTAATGCCCCGGCACCAATTGGTCCTTATAGCCAGGCGGTGCAGGCAGGGTTGCTTCTGTTTATCTCAGGCCAGGTTGCCATTGATCCGGTTACAGGGAATGTTGATGCAACGGGAATAAATGAAGAAACGGTACAGGTAATGAAAAATATCGCGGGTATCCTTCATGAGGCGCAG
Organism: Flavitalea sp.; assembly: GCA_035525775.1. Lineage (GTDB taxonomy): Bacteria > Bacteroidota > Bacteroidia > Chitinophagales > Chitinophagaceae > Flavitalea. Next base: position 4,171 of record DATLDR010000175.1, on the reverse strand, counting down.
ATGGATTTCAATAATGTGATCAAAACAACTATTTTCCTCAGTGATATGTCGCATTTTGCGGCTGTGAATGAAATATATTCAGGATATTTTTCGGGCGACTTTCCTGCAAGGGAAACTGTTGCTGTAAAAGGATTGCCTAAAAGTGTGAATGTAGAGATCAGCATGATTGCTTCACGATAAATTCTTTTATGATGATAGTGGCAATACTGGCTGATGAAATGATAAAAGAAGAGATAATCGCAAAAGGTTATTCAGCTGCAACCGGAATTGTTTGGGCCGACAGTCTTCAATCACTGCGGATCATTGAGGCAGATGCTTATTTCGATTTGTTATTTGAAAATGACAGTGAGCGTGTAGCCAGGTTAAAACTTCTTTTACCGAAACCTGTTTTTGTTAATTCCGTCACGCATACCTGCACTGATATCGGCGCTGATTTTATCAGGATCAACGCATGGCCCACAATGGTGAACAGAAAAATAACTGAGATATCATTACCCGATAATTCGTCATCCCCATCAGATAAGATTATAAATATATTCAATGGACTCGGATGGGAATACCAGGTGGTACCGGATTCACCGGGTATGATCACCCCGCGAATTGTTTCGATGATCATTAACGAAGCATGGTTTGCCATTGCTGAAGATATCAGTACGCGAGAAGAAATTGATACTGCTATGAAATCAGGCACAAATTATCCTTATGGTCCTTTTGGATGGTGCTATAAAATTGGACCTGAAAGAATACAGCAACTCCTTATGGCGCTCCAAAAAAGTGATCCCCGGTATATAATTGCTCCCGGATTAAACCCCACATTCAAATGGCACTGATCTTATCTATAGATACGGCCCTGGAAGATGCCTCATTGTGCATAGCTGAGGATGCGCAGGTGCTTGGAGTGAGAAAAAACAACAGGCAAACAGATCATGCAGCCTGGATACAGGTGGCGATTAAAGACCTGTTAACTGAAACGGAACGGAAGCTGAGCGAGCTTTCTGCCATTGCCGTATGTGCCGGGCCTGGATCTTATACCGGGTTGAGGGTGGGGATGGCTACGGCCAAAGGAATGTGCTATGCACTTGGCATACCGCTGATCACGGAAAGTACGCTTTTGCTTATCAGTCAACGTGTTAAAAAGGAAATTGCCCTGACCATGGTTAACGGGTTACCTGTACTGATATGCCCGATGATCGATGCCAGAAGGATGGAAGTTTTTACTGCTTTTTTTGATCCTGAGATGAATTTAAAGATGCCACCCGGGGCAATTGTACTCGATGAATGGTCATTTTCCAAAGAGTTTAAGGAGAATGTGATCATATTTTGTGGCAATGGCAGTAAAAAATGGCAGCATTTATGTAATAACACTAATGCGGTGTTTGTAGAGGTATCCCGGAATGTGGAGGATCTGGCAGAATCAGCTGAAAAAAAATATCAAAATGCAGCTTTTTCTGATCTCGCTTACACAGAACCTGAGTATCTGAAGAACGTTTACACCGGGAAAAGCAAGTAGATTAAAATAAATTAATTTGTTAGTACTTGTGCCAATTTAAATTAACACCTTAAATTTGCGGTTGCTTTATTAAAAGGAGATGTGAAAATGAATGTATCCAGTAACTATTCGATGACCCTGCAACCAGAAGTAGAGCAGGGTGAGCCGGTTAAAGTTGATTTCGTTAACCTTAAGAAAGCTGCGATGATTCTGCGCGCTTTGAATCATAAGTTAAGGCAGCAGATCGTTAAGCTTATTGATGAGAACAAAAAGCTCACTGTTACGGAAATCTACATAAAATTAAGGTTAGAGCAGTCTGTTGCATCGCAACACTTGGCTATTCTCCGAAGGGCCGGAGTGGTGAAAACCACCAGGGATGGCAAGTTTATTTATTATTCTGTTAACCCTACCAGGATAGAAGGTATCATGAGTTGTGTGCAAAGCTTGACTGAATAAGATTGTACATTTGCTGATGCTTATCCAACAACTTTATACAGGTTGTCTCAGCGAAGCCGCGTACTACATCGAAAACAATGGCGAAGCAGCGATAATCGATCCGCTCAGAGACATAGAGGAGTACATTCACCTTGCCACCGAGCACAATGCCCGCATCAGGTATATCTTTGAAACGCATTTTCATGCCGACTTTGTAAGTGGTCATCTGGACCTGCATAAAGCCACAGGAGCTCCTATTGTATACGGGCCCGGGACAGAAACCAATTTCCCGATCCATCTTGCAGCCGACGGAGAGATTTTCAAATTGGGGAGTGTAAGCATAGAAGTGATCCATACACCCGGCCACACGCTGGAATCCAGTTGCTATCTGTTAAGGGACGAAAACGGGAAACCATATGCGCTGTTTACCGGCGACACGCTTTTTGTAGGAGATGTTGGAAGGCCGGACCTAAGCAGCGGCAACATGAAGAAGGAAGAACTGGCGGAAATAATGTATGATTCGCTTAAAAAAATAACGGCTCTCCCGGATGACGTACTTGTTTATCCTGCACATGGTGCCGGAAGCAGTTGCGGCAAAAACCTAGGACCCGAAACAGCAAGCACTATCGGCGAACAGAAGCTTACTAACTATGCCCTGCAACCGCAATCAAAAGAAGAGTTCATAAAATCAGTAACAAAAGACCTTGACGCACCACCAAATTATTTTCCCATCAACGCGAGGATCAATAAAGAAGGCTATGACAGCCTTGATGAAATTTTAAAGAAAGGACTGACACCTATGAAAGTCGAAGAATTCAAAAAAAGAATGAATGATGATGATGTTACCGTACTCGACACGAGGCGTGCATCAACGTTTATAAATGGATTTATTCCCGGTTCAGTAAGTATTGGCCTTGAAGGGCGCTTTGCCGAATGGGCCGGCGTAATTTTATCGTTTGAAAAACCAATACTGCTGGTAGCAGATAAGGGATTAGAGAAAGAAACCGTAATAAGGCTGGCAAGAGTTGGCTTTTCAAGGATTGAAGGATACCTGGAAGGAGGTTTTGAAGCCTGGCAGGCTTCAGCTGAGAAGATCGATCTTATCATTGAAGTGGACCCTGATGAACTTGCAATGGATATTCCATTTGACAAGAACCTGGTGATTGTTGATGTGCGCAGGGAAACAGAATTCGGGGATGGTCACATCACAAATGCGCTGAATATACCGCTTGATGAATTAACTGATCCTTTGAACATGGCTAATTTCGAAGACAAACACAATATCTATATTCATTGCGGCACCGGGTACAGAAGCGTAATTGCGGCGTCGTTATTCAAAAAACACGGCCTGCATAATATCCGTAATGTTACCGGCGGTTTTGAAAAGATCAGGGAGCTTGATAGGATAAGCATAAGCAGGGAAAACAGTGTGTTGAATTAAGGATGCGGATGCTGATCATCAATCCATAATCTGCTGTAATCGGGCTTCCATTCTTTTTTCCAGCGACGATGGCTCCAGAGCCACATTTCAGGATGTTCTCTTATTGATTTTTCAAGAAAGCGTACATATCTTCTTGTGATCTCACCTTTAGGTAATGTAGCGGCTTCATTTGTACACAGTTCATAATAAAGATGATAGTATCCTCTTTTAATTTTATATATGTTAGCGAAGAGCACAGTTAAATTTCCTGCAGCCGCTCCGCGTTCCGGACCACGGATAAAGGGTGTTGGTTTCCCGAAAAAGTTCATCCAGTAAGCCTTTGATGCATCTCCCGGCACCTGGTCTGCGATGAGAGCCAGCATGTATTGGCTATCTCTGTAAGGGAGCATACTATTTTTCATGTCAGTAGCAGGTACCATTATATTACCACTTACTGTCCGTATCCGTAACATTATTTTTTCAAATACCTGGTTTTTAACAGGCAGGTACACGCCAATGATTTTGAATGATGTGTATAAAGCAGTGGATACATTTCCAACTTCCCAGTTAAAATTATGTCCGAGATGAAACTGTATTTTTTTTCCTTTTGCAAATTCATGTTCCAGTAAGGTTTTGTCTGTAGTGCAATGCTTCACTGCGAATTTGCTTCCACCGGATAACAGCTTGAGCGTTTCAATAAAATTGTCTATAAAGTTTTTGTAGAACTGCTTCTCGATCCGCTTTCTTTCCTCCTCTGTTTTTTCAGGAAATGCAATTAAAAGGTTGTGCCTTACAACCTGTTTCCTGTATCCTAAAACATGGTACAC
>DATLDR010000140.1:0-21182 GCA_035525775.1 Flavitalea sp. | reverse complement strand
CTGTACTTCATTAAAAAAATAACTTTCCCCCTTGATAATATTATCTACAACATTTATATTACTCAGAAGCCCGTCAAAAACCGTCAGGTTCATTTCCGTTGCAGGCACACCCATGCCCAGATGGGCGAGAAATACAGCGCTGCCCACAGCTTTGATAAATGTGCTTTTACCGGCCATGTTTGCACCCGTGAGAAAAATAAAATTGCTGTCTATGTTCATATCAATGTCATATGGCACTGGAGAAGGCAACAGCACATGATATAATCCTTTTGCATTAATGTACGGATGCGCATGCTCATTCACTACAGGCAACGTGAGCTTGTACATCTTCATCGCTATCGCCATAGAATACCATGCATCCAGCCTTCCGAAAATGCTGATGAGTTCGTATATATTGTTTTTGTATTCATACCGGATAAATTTGCCATACTTTACCGTGTCGGTGTATGAGAATTTGATGCTGGATTCAGCCATGCCCAATTCTGCAGCCATTGACTTGCCTATCAGATCTTTTGCACGAAGAATAAATCTTCTTAACACCGGAGGGGTGGAATCATTATCGAAAATTCCGATAAGCGTTCTCATACCCCTGATGAAATCAGCAAAGTGTGTCAGGCTGTATCTTAAAAGGGAAAAATCAGGCGCATGAAACACTTTATAGGAGAGCGCCTCCATATAATTCGATGAAGAAGGTATAGTGTCGATACTGCTTTCATAGAATCTTGTGATCACCATTACGGTGCCATTTGAAATACCGGATGGCCATTCATTTTCCTTTTCAAGTATCTGGCGGATGATGTTCTGGGTTTCAATAATCAGTTTTGCATCGCTGAAAGGACTTTTGAAAAAACGGAACAGCCACTCCTTTCCTTCTTCTGTTTTCGTGAAATTGAGTTTATGAAATATCGAAAATTCCTCTTCCCTATGAAATACCGATAAGTCGTTGTATGTAGTGCTGTCAACTTCCATTCCTTTCAGATTACTATTGCCGTTCAAATTTGAGTCGTTCACCTCTATAAGATTCATTCCATACACCTTTTTCATAAACAAGGTGGCCATTTATGAATGTATGCGTAATGGCAGCCGGAAACGTCATTCCTTCGAGCGGGCTCCAGCCGCATTTATAAAGTATGTTATTTTTTGTGACGATGGTTTTTAAATGCAGATCTGCAATTACCAGATCAGCATGATATCCCTCTCTTATATATCCTCTTTCATGGATATTGAAGCAAACTGCCACCGCATGGCTCATCTTCTCTACCACTTTTTCAATTGTTATTTTACCTTCCTTAACATAATGAAGCATGAGTAAAAGTGAATGTTGTACAAGCGGTAGTCCGGCATGCGTTTTCTCGTATGACTGATTTTTTTCTTCAAAGGTATGCGGCGCATGATCTGTTGCAATCACATCCAGTCTGTCATCAACAAGTGCATTCCAGAGAGCTTCTTTATTGAAAGATGGTTTGATTGCCGGATTACATTTTATAAAGTTTCCGAGCCTTTCATAATCATTGGCTGTAAAATGAAGGTGATGCACGCATACTTCTGCGGTGATCCTTTTATGTTTCAAGGGTAAAAAATTACCAAAAAGATTCAATTCTTTTTCTGTTGATATATGAAGGATGTGCAGACGGCTATCGTATTTTTTTGCAAATTGAATAGCAGCAAACGATGATTCAAAGCAGGCATTTTCGTCCCTGATTTCAGGATGATCTGAAGGTCTGAGCACTTCGCGTTGTGACTTTATGCGCTCAAAATTCTGTTTAATGATTCTTTCATCTTCACAATGGGTGGCTATCAGCACTTCAGTTTCACGGAATATACGGTCTAGCGAAAGGTAATTGTCAACAAGCAGTCCACCTGTTGAAGAACCCATAAATATTTTAACTCCGCAAACTTCATTTTTTTTATTATTTGTTTTAAGTACTTCTTCTGCATTGTCATTTGAAGTACCCATGAAAAAAGAATAGTTTGCCAGGGATGTACGTGATGCAAGATTGTATTTATCTTCCAGAAGTTCCTGAGTAAAGACAGGGGGAATTGTATTGGGCATTTCCATAAAGGATGTAACACCTCCTGCGACCGCAGCTTTAGACTCCGTATAAATAGTGGCTTTATGTGTAAGGCCAGGTTCTCTGAAATGCACCTGGTCGTCTATTGCACCGGGCAACAAATGTTTTCCATCACCGTTTATTTCCCTGGCGGCAGCATCGCTGTTGATGCGGTCACTGATCTTTTCGATCCTGCCGTTCCTGATAAGAACATCTTTCGTTTGTGACTTGCCTTCGTTCACTATAGTGATATTCTTTATCAGGTAATTTTCCATAATATTGACTCCATTAAATAACAGGCATGCAATTTATTATAAAAAATCTGCGCAGATCACTGATTTTATTGCTGCCGTTAGCCGGATTTTCACAAACAACTTACCTGCCACAGGGAACAAAGCATCAGCAGTTGCTGGAGCGGCTAACCATTAAGTTTTACAACAACTCCGATCTTAATTTATCTACGGCAAAACCATTCAGCCGCAAAAACGCGGTAGCTGTTGCTGAAAAGGCGGATACCTCTTTTTCGATTTCACTGAGCGCCGTAGACAGGTATAATATCAGAAGTTTACTCATGGATAATTCAGAATGGGTTACAGGAGATAAAAGTTCATTTTCCACCCGTAAAAGTATGTGGAATACATTTTATAAAACCAAGGCAAACTTTTTCGAGGTAGACCAGAAAGATTTCTTTCTTGCTGTAAATCCTGTCTTCCAGTTTCAGCAATCAGTGGAAAAGGAGAATGATGAAAGATTATTTCTTAATTCAAGAGGAGTCGCGCTGCGTGGAATGATTGCACGAAGAGTAGGATTTTATACTTACCTGGTGGAGAACCTGGAACGTGCGCCGGGATTTGTGCAGGATCGTACTGACTCCTTCAGAGCCATACCCGGAGCAGGACGATTTAATGATTATAAAACCACCGGTTGGGACTATTCGGATGCGCGTGGGGGTATCACTTTTAATGCGGCAAAATATATAGATTTCCAGTTTGCGTATGACAAAAATTTTATTGGTAACGGATACAGGAGTCTTTTTTTGAGTGACTTTGGAAGTAATTATCTCTTTCTGAAGATCAATACGCGTATATGGAAGTTCAATTACCAGAATATTTTCATGGAAGTGAATCCTCAGTTTTCTCAATCGGTCAGGAGTAGTGATCTTTTGCTTGATAAGAAATATGCTGCGATTCATCATCTTAGTCTGAATGCTGCTAAATGGCTGAATCTCGGTTTATTCGAAGCAGTGATCTTTGGCAGGAAAAATGATTTTGATTTTTCCTACCTGAACCCTGTTATCTTTTTGCGTACTGCAGAAAAAGAGAATAATAGTCCCGACAATGGTTTTGTAGGTTTTGATTTTAAAGCAAACGTACTTAAGCGAGTGCAGTTTTATGGTCAGCTTTTATTCGATGAGCTCATCATCAAAGAACTTCGTGCAGGAAACGGTTGGTATGGAAATAAATTTGGAGTTCAGCTGGGAGGAAAATATATCGATGTTTTTGGTATCAAAAATCTTGATGCTCAGGGTGAAGTGAACCTCGTTCGGCCATTTACTTATTCTCATTATGATTCGTCAGCGAATTACGGCCATTACAACCAGCCACTTGCACATCCGCTCGGGGCAAACTTTATTGAAGGTGTCGGAACGTTAATATATCAGCCGATCGCAAGACTAAGTGCAACGGCAAAGCTTATATACTGGCGGCAGGGAGTAGATACCGGTTCAAGCAACTACGGAACAAATATTTTTAAGTTGTATACAACACGTTCCGCTGATTACGGCTACAAGCTCCCCAGTGGTATAGGCGCAACAGGCTTGAATGCACAGTTGCTGATGAGTTATGAATTGAAAGAAAATCTTTTTGTTGATGGATCGCTGATGATAAGAAAGTTGACTACTAACAGTAATGTGTACACGAAAAAGAATAATAATATAGCTACTTTAGGTATAAGGATGAACATGTTCCGCCGAGAGTACGATTATTGATTTTGTCCGGTATAATAGGTAATTTTAGGTATGCAGGAAGCTTACATAGTTGCAGGATACAGAACCGCGGTAGCAAAAGCAAAAAAGGGCGGATTCAGGTTTCACAGACCAGATGATCTGGCTATAGATGTTATCAAAGGCCTGATGGCGTCTCTTCCACAACTTGAATCAAAAAGAGTGGATGATGTTATTGTAGGTAACGCAGTGCCAGAAGCAGAACAGGGACTGCAGGTTGGCCGTATTATCGCCGCAAGAGCGTTGGGTTATGAAGTGCCGGGTATGACCGTTAACAGGTATTGTGCATCAGGCCTTGAAACAATCGCCATCGCTACAGCCAAGATCAGAATGGGCCAGGCAGAATGTATCATCGCGGGAGGAACGGAGAGTATGAGCATGGTGCCAACCGCTGGCTGGAAAACTGTTCCTGCATATTCAATAGCTTCAGATGAGCCGGATTACTATTTAAGCATGGGTCTTACTGCAGAAGCAGTAGCAAAAGAATACAATGTGTCGAGGGAAGATCAGGATGAATTTGCTTTTAACTCGCACAAGAAAGCGATCAATGCAATCAGTAACGGTTATTTCAAATCGGGAATCTTACCGGTTAACATTGATCAGGTATATATTGATGAAAGCGGAAAAAGAAAAAAGAAATCATTTACAGTAGATACTGATGAAGGACCAAGGCAGGATACAAATCCGGAAGCACTTGCAAAACTTAAACCTGTTTTTGCAGCGAAAGGAACTGTAACGGCCGGCAATTCCTCACAAACTTCTGATGGAGCAGCATTCGTAATAGTGATGAGCGAAAAAATGGTGAAGGAATTGAATCTGAAACCAATAGCACGACTGGTGAATTGTGTAAGCGCAGGAGTGCACCCGAGGGTAATGGGCATTGGACCAGTTGAAGCTGTACCAAAAGTTTTAAAACTCGCTGGTATGCAACAGTCGCAGATAGATCTGGTGGAATTAAACGAAGCATTTGCCTCACAGGCACTTGCAGTGATCAGAGAACTAAAAATAGATCCTTCGATTGTAAACATCAATGGAGGTGCGATAGCACTTGGCCATCCGCTGGGATGTACCGGTTGCAAACTGACAATTCAGATCACTAACGACATGAAACGCCTGAATAAAAAATATGGAATAGTGACTGCTTGTGTAGGTGGAGGGCAGGGAATTGCAGGAATAATTGAAAATATTCAGTAGAATAAAATATTTAACTGCTTTTTACGTTGTAAAAGGTTACTAACCTTTTCCATATTAATGATGAGCCGGAAATCTCCGGCTTATCTTATTTTTACCCATATGGAACTCTCTATAACTACGCCTGCGCTCTTATTTCCTGCGATTTCATTACTTATGCTGGCTTACACAAACAGGTTCCTCGCAATTGCGAATCTCATCCGGAGCCTTCATGCAAAATATAAGAAGTACCCCGATGAAAAACATATCATCACACAAATTAAAAGTCTTCGCATAAGAATAAGACTGATCAGGTCCATGCAGGCATTTGGCGTACTCAGTTTCTTATTTTGTGTTATCTGCATGTTCACCATATTCAGGGGGTGGACGAACGCAAGCTTTATCGTTTTTGGTATCACCATTAGCTGTTTCATCATTTCTCTGATCATTTCGCTCATGGAAATTACTCTCAGCACGCGTGCACTTGAAGTTGAGCTCAGCGATATGGAAGAATTAACAAAAAGCAACTTTTTTAAAGATATGATAGGAAAAGAATAAGCATTATGAATTGTCGAACTTCACGACCGGTGTATTTTTATAATCTGCATCGTATTTCACAAAAAAGTACAGATATATAGTACGGCTGAATCTCATCAGCCATGGCTGGAGAATAATAAGCGATACAACAGCAATTCCCATCCACCAGAAAAACCTGTTATCAGTAACCGAAAAGCCGATTAATATCCACCATAATACAAAAGTAATTATCAGGTAAAGGACCGAAATTCCATAGCTTACATAGCCTGTACCATACCAGAAACCCGGTTCCAGCTCGTATGGTTGACTACATTCAGGGCAACGCTGATGCATTGAAAATACTTTTTTAAGATTCCATGGATTGTTATTTGTGAACAAAGGCCCGCGGCGGCATCTGGGGCACTTCATTGCAAACAAACTCCAAAACAATCCTGGTGCTGCCATTGCCAAATTTACGATTGCCGCTCAACTGAAGCCATTTCTTTTTTTCTTTCACCTATCTGCTGGCGCCACATAGCATAATATAAGCCTTTCTCAATCAGTAAACTTTCATGTGTGCCGGTTTCTACCACTTCCCCACGTTCAAGAACGTAAATTCTGTCGGCATGCATAATCGTTGACAACCTATGCGCTATCAAAATACTGATCTGGTATTTTAATGAGGAAACTTTTATTATCGTGTTGGTGATTTCCTCTTCAGTAAGTGAATCGAGTGAAGAAGTTGCTTCATCAAAAATCAAAACGCGTGGCTTACGCAGCAATGCACGCGCAATTGATAATCTTTGTTTCTCTCCTCCTGATAATTTGAGACCGCCCTCTCCGATCATTGTATCCAGGCCTTTTTCTGCCCGCAATAGCAGATTCTGGCAGGATGCCTGCATAAGCACATTATTAAGATCTTCATCGTTTGCAGAAGGATTTACAAATAATAAATTCTCTTTAATGGTACCGGAAAATAATTGTGTGTCCTGAGTAACAAAACCTATCTGGTTGCGCAGATCCTCAAAATCAATTGAAGTCTCATCAATTCCGTTGTATAAAATTTTACCTTGCTGAGGACGGTATAATCCCACAAGTAATTTCATCAATGTTGTTTTACCCGAACCGGAGGGGCCTACAAACGCAATAGTTTCACCCGTTTTTGCTTTGAAACTTATATTATCGATAGCCCGTTGGTGAGCAGTCTGATGTTTGAATGCTACATCGTGAAACTCAAGCGTTCTGATGTCTCCAAGATGTTTAGGATTTGAAGGTCTTGATTCAGGCGCTTTCTTCATCAGGTTGTTGAAATTATTCAGTGACGCTTCTGCTTCCCTGTATGACAATAGAATATTTCCGATTTCCTGCAGTGGCCCGAATACAAAAAACGAGAACACCTGCATTGTTACCAGCTGGCCCCCATCCATCATGTTGCCGAATATCAGCCACATAAGAATGAAGAGTATTACTTGCCTGAGCGTATTAACAAATGTTCCCTGTATAAAGCTTATACTTCTAATTCGTTTTACCTTGGTTAATTCAAGTCCTAAAATTTTATAGGTATTTTTATTCAGCCGCTCAACTTCCTGGTTGGTAAGACCAAGGCTTTTCACCAACTCTATATTCCTGAGTGATTCAGTAGTGCTGCCTGCAAGTGATGTGGTTTGGGAAACAATATTTTTCTGTATCACTTTAATTTTCTTGCTCAGGAGATTTGTAATCGTGGTAAGTAAAAATATTCCTGCGAGGTAAGCCAATGGAATAGACCAGTGAATGTAAAGCGCCGCATATACAGAAACGAATAGTATTCCTATAAGAACACCAAAAAGAACATTAATGAAATAATTCATGAACTTCTCTGTATCTGCACGAACCTTGGTAAGTACACTGAGTGTTTCACCGCTGCGCTGATCTTCAAATTCCTGGTAAGGCAATTTCATGGCATGCTTCAAACCATCTGTAAAAACCCTTGCTCCGAATTTCTGAACGACCACATTCAAAAAATAATCCTGGAAATTTTTAGCGATCCGGCTGATCATAGCAACACCGATAGAGCACAATAAAAGGAAAATTGCACCGGGGTATTTTGTCGAAAATGACCAGAAAAAATTTGATTGCCAGAAATTGCGGCTATTGTTGTAATTGCCCGGTGCATATTGATAATTTGTAGCCAACCGAACCAGTTTACCAAAGATGATCGGGTCCATCAGTGAAAATCCCGTATTTATCGCAGCAAGAAATAAAGTAAGAAGAACCAACCACTTGTATGGTTTGAGGTACTGTAAAAGTAGTTTCATATAAGGTTACAAGTTCGGAAAAAATCGCCTTATGATGCAGGAACGCCTTCTGCGTAGTCTGTTAAATATTCAAATTGCGGAGTGATATCGCCTTTTTGTACCATGGTTGCTCTTTCGATCACAGGTGAGCCTCCCGTAATAAGGTCCTCGAAAATATTTTTCAGTAACTGGTTTCCAAAATGTTCAGAAGCTTCGCGGGGCAGTTCATTAGGAAGATTCCCTACTGCCATTATATCCAGGGAACCAGGGAGATAAGGCGCAGTTTTTTTGTGTGTTTGCCTATCTATCCCATATACCGGATCATCAATTGTAGAGTCGCCAAGATTGCAGGGAACTGATCCGTATTTATCATCAGTAATATCTGCAATTGTCTGTATCCTGAAATCTTCCGCGCTGATGTGATCAAATTCAAACAATTTGGGAATTTCTTTATCCCAGTATATTCCATTGATCAAAATATCTGTTGTTTTTGTATATGGATGAAATTGGCAGTAATATTCACCAGCATTTTCAAAAAAATCTTCCCTTACAAATTTATTTCTTTCCATGTGTTTATACAGATCTCCACCTTTCAATTGGGTGAATACCGGCTCCCTGAAATTTTTTGATTGATAGGATAGCGGTGTTACCTCTTTGATTTTAAGTACATCCATCAGATCAAGTACGCCACTTGCAACTCTGCCTGATCCGGTTACTGCAATTTTCATTTCTGGTAACCTGATATGTTGATACAAAGAGAGAAGGTCTTTATAACTACTCTGATCAACGGCTCTTTCCAGATTAAACAAGCCGGTTCGCTTACCATAAGCCAACAATCCATTATGGGCACCGATTATGCCCGCAAAATATCCGAATCCAAGTATTCGCTGCTTGTTTTCATATTGGAAACATTCGTAATCTATTAGTGTGATTTTACGATCGATCAGTTCCTGGAATAACCGCTGATTATACGGTTGCTTTTTTCTTGTATGAGAAAAAAAGAGATAAGTTTTACCGGGAATTAATTTGCTGGGCGGAACCTCCTTGATGCCAAACAGGATATCACATTCTTCCATATTTTCGCTCAATCTGATTCCCTGTTCTTCATATTCAGTATCAGAAAAACATCTTGAAGGTGATGGCTGCACTATTAACCTTATGTTGGGAAAATGTTTCATCAACCATTTACACTGAAGAGGGCTAAATGGCACACGGTTGTCAGGAGGCACTTTATCCTCGCGGATAATTCCAATTCTCAACATTGATATAAATTAAATTAATACGAGTTTATCATCGTGATCTTTGGCATGAATCTGGCACTTACAGCCATTCGAATATCATCTGCCTTTTATTAATAAATAACATGCCAGAATAGTAACATTTAGTTTCTCTGATGGCACTGTTCAACAGATGGTGTTTTTCAATTTTAAATACCACAATTAAATTAATTCAGATTAATCCTACTCATGAAATCTTTTATCCATAAACTTATAAGAAGTCTGCCAGACGAAATCATTTTCGGTTCTTCCTTCAGGAAGGCGAAGCGGATCGCCAAAGAATATGAAACCACTTCAGATAAATTAGATTTTATCTCTACATACCAGGAAGAACAACTCAAGAGAATATTGTCGGTTGCGGAAAAAGCACCGCATTACAAAGATATAAGGCAGTTTAATAATTTTACAGACATCCCTTTTATTGATAAAAATGCGATACAGGAAAACCCTGACAGATTTATTGTAGATAAAAAAGGGGCAGATCTATGCAGTACAGGTGGAACTACTTCGGGCAGGCCATTAAATTTTTATATTGATAAAAGCCGCAAAGGATTTGAATGGTTTTGGATGGCCAAGTATAACTGGGGTAAAGTGGGATTCAGCACTAACGATTACCGCGCAGTACTCAGAAACCATAAATTAAATGGTACACAGTACCATGTGAACCATCTCCTCAAAGAAGTTCAATTTGATAATCATGCACTGAAAGATTCCTATTGCGATTATATTATCGATTACATCGTAAAACACAATCTTAAATATGTACATGCTTACCCCAGCGCTGCATTCATTCTTGCAAAAAGAATTTATGTAACTAACACAGATACGCCGGTCAAAGCATTTTTAACAGGCAGTGAATCTGTTTTTCCAAACCAGAAAAATCTGATACAGAACATTCTTAAAAAAAGAATGTATACATGGTATGGTCATTCTGAAAAGCTGATACTTGCAGCAGAAAACGAAGAGTGTGAAAATTATCATGTTAATCCCTTTTACGGTTATACTGAAATCGTTGACAGCTTTGGTGAAGTGGTGAACACCCCCGGAAGATCAGGAGAACTGGTTGGAACCGGCTTCATGAATACCAAAATGCCTTTTGTACGTTATAAAACAGATGACGAAGCTGAATTTTTGGGTAACGTTTGTCCTGATTGCGGTCATACTGGTCTTACTTTCAAGAATGTTGTGGGTCGCCGTGGAGCTGATGTGATCTATAAACAAGACGGATCAATAATTACAACATCGAGCATGATGCTGACGTATGATATTTACCAGTATATTAAAGGAGTACAGTATCACCAGAAGAGAAGAGGGGAGCTTACTATCAGAATTGTTCCACAAAAAGGTTACGATAAAGCAGCCCGACAAAAAGTTATGGAAATTATGCTGCCAAGATTCCGTGACGGATTAAATATAGATCTGGTAGAAGTAGAATCTCTCGAATATACAAGAAGTAATAAGTTGAAATTGTTGATACAGGAAATGGAACCTGCATTATAGCATTAGCTGGGTAAAGAATACCACCGGTGAGGGCCGCATTTACTGCGGCCAATTTTTTTTTTGGTAAGTAGTCATAAATAACTATTTTTTCTGTCTAACTATCTACCATGACTCCCTCACAAAAATTTATCAACAAACTCGGATTAAAAGATCCGGAACCAGTAACAGTGGAACAGGATTCCACACCCGAAAACAGCCGGCGTTCATTTTTTAAGAAATCTGCTCTTGGCGGACTTGCACTCGGCGGCTCATTTATGTTGTCGCCGTTTGAAGATGTGGTAGCTCACAGCACTTCGAAGGTCAATCGCTTTTCAGCTCCATCTGATCTGAAGATTACTGATCTGCGTTATGCAGTGACTGCAGTAATGGGTCGTACGGCTATTATCCGCATAGATACTAACCAGGGAATTTATGGCCTTGGTGAAGTGCGCGATGGATCAGATGAACGATATGCGCTGATGCTTAAAAGCCGTCTGCTCGGAAAAAATCCCTGTAATGTTGAAATGCTGTTTAAGTCTATCAAACAATTCGGTGGTCCTTCAAGACAGGCCGGTGGCGTTTGTGCGGTTGAAATGGCACTCTGGGATCTTTGTGGCAAAGCATACAACGTACCTGCCTGGCAACTTCTTGGTGGCAGGTACCGTGATAAAGTGCGAATGTATGCAGACACTCCTGAAGCAAGTTCTGTTGATGAACAGAAGAAACTCATCAAGTTCAGGGTTGAGGATCAAGGGTACACCTGGCTGAAGATGGACCTATCAATAGGAGAGCTCCGCGGAAAACCAGGAACGGTTGTGAATTCAAAATTCTGGCAAGATGCTCAGGGGATGCTGCAGCAATGGGGTGACCAGACGAACTATATGGGATATGGAAACACCATGCATCCGTTCACACAGATACAGATCACTGAAAAAGGATTTGAAGAGTTGGCAAGAATTGTAGAAAATGTACGAAACCTGGTCGGATATGATATTCCGCTATCAACAGACCATTATGGTCATTTTGATATGAACAACTGTATCCGTCTCGGTAAGGCGCTGGAAAAATATAGGCTCGCATGGTTTGAAGATATGGTGCCATGGCAGTATACAGAGCAATGGAAAAAGATCAGTGATGCACTTGAAACACCAACGTTAACAGGCGAAGATATTTACCTCCTTGATAATTTCAAGAACCTGATCAATAACCGTGCAGTAGATATTATCCATCCAGACCTTGCATCTTCAGGTGGATTACTCGAAACAAAACGTATAGGTGATTATGCGGAAGAATACGGAATAGCGATGGCTATGCACCAGGCAGGAACACCAATTTCATTTATGGCAAATGTACATTGCGCAGCAGCTACGCAAAACTTCCTGGCGCTTGAACATCATTCGGTGGACGTACCATGGTGGGAAAGTCTTGTCAAAACAACTGATGGACGAAAAATAATAGAGAAAGGGTTTGCTAATGTTCCTCTAACCGCACCCGGGTTAGGTATTGAACTTGTTGATGATGTTGTAAAGCAACATCTGCACGCAAAGGACAAGAGCTACTTCGCTCCTACTCCGCAATGGGATGAAAACCGCTCGCACGACAGAACGTACAGTTAATTTAAGTGTAAGCGGAAAGAAAAAAACTTTCCGCTTACTTATTAAAAAGCTTCCAGATGAGAAAATATTTTTTGATCACCATTTTATTTTTTGTGTGTATTCAATTACATGCGCAACGGTTGGGTTCATCGCCAGAATATATAAAATCACTGACATCACGGTGGCAGGGAGAACGTTTTGAGGATGGTCGTCCGAAAGTATCAGACGTTGCGTTGCAAAGCCTGAAAGATTGTACGCTGGAGCAGATATGGGGCTACCTGAATAATAAAGGATACCACAACCAGGTTGAAAAAGACTGGATCATTTTAAAACCGGGTGAAACGATGACCGGACGGGTTGTAACTGCGCAATTCATGCCTGCACGTCCTGATCTCGACAGCATCGTGAAATCACAGGGAAAAACAGAAGGTCGCTCACAAAAGGGTGGTATGAATATCTGGCCCATTGATATCCTTACAAAGGGCGACATCTACGTTGCTGATGGTTTTGGTAAGGTAAAAGATGGAACCCTGATAGGGTCGAGTCTGGGAAATTCCATTTATGCAAAAACCGGTAATGGAGTTATTTTCTATGGCTCAATCAGAGACATGGAAGAGTTAAAAGACACTAAAGGATTCAATGCATGGGTTAAAGGCCATGATCCTTCCTATATCAAAGACATGGTGCCTGCATCTATAAATGCTCCCATCCGTATAGGGCAGGTATCAGTATTGCCGGGTGACATAGCGTTTGCAAACGAATATGGTGTGGTGTTCATACCTGCTTACCTGGTTGATGACCTTGTGCGTGATGCCGAATTTGTAAGACTCAGAGATGAATTCGAGCGGTACCTGCTGCAGCAGAACAAATACCCCAGTGGTGAAATTCATGGCGACTGGTCAGATAAAATAAAAAACGAATTCAGGGCATGGGTTGGAAAATATCCAAAGAAACTGATGCTTTCTCAAAAAGATATTGAAGCTTATCTTGAAAAAGAAAACTGATATGAAACAGAAACTGTTCATGACCTTCATTTCTATTTTGCTGCTGAACATTTGTTTCGGACAGAAAGTAAAAACAAATCTATACGCAAAGAACAATCTTATAGCCTGGTGTATTGTTCCCTTTGATAATAAAAACAGAACGCCGGAAGAACGGGCTAAGATGCTGAATAAGCTCGGTATCAATAAACTCGCATACGACTGGCGTGAAAAGCATGTGCCGGGTTTTGATGATGAGTTGAATGCTTTGAAAAAGTATCATATTACGTTGCAGTCGTTTTGGTATTATTCAGGAACTAATCCGCAGGATGATAAAAATTTTGCTACGATCATTGATCTGCTCAAACGCCATCATGTAAAAACGCAGATCTGGACCATGATTACAGGTATAAACCTGGATAGCATGACACAGGAGCAGAAGATTGAAGCAGTTGCAAAGCCAGTGAAATATATTGCAGAAAAAGCGGCTGAAGCCGGTTCAACTGTCGGATTATATAATCATGGAGGATGGTTTGGAGAACCTGAAAACCAGGTAGCGATCATTGACTATCTTACTCTCCCCAATATAGGGATAGTATATAATTTCAGTCATTCTGAAGAACAGATACACCGGTTCCCCGATTTTTTTCCGAAGATACTTCCTCATTTATATGCAATCAACTTAACCGGTTTGAAAGGTGGTGTACCAGCGAAGGTGGTACCTATTGGTGAAGGGAATATTGAATATAAAATGATGAAGCTGATCGAAGAGAGTTCTTATAAAGGACCTATCGGGATCATAAATGAAGATTTTGCTCCCGATGCTGAGGATGGGTTGAAGATGAATATGGAAGGATTAAAAAAATATCTTAAAGAGAATAATAATAAAACGGCGCTTGCTACTTATTAGTGAAGTTATCCCGCCCATCCTTCCCTGTCAAGACTTCTGTATTGAATCGCCTCGGCAATATGTTCCGGTTTAATTTCCTTCGCCTCACCCAGGTCGGCAATCGTGCGGCTCACCTTTAAAATTCTGTCGTATGCTCTCGCCGAGAGGTTCAGCTTGCTCATGGCATTTTTAAGTAGGTTGTGACTAACCTTATCGATTTTACAAAAATCATTGAGCATGCCAGACGTAATCATTGCATTGCAATACACATCCTGAATGTTGGCAAATCTTTCCTCCTGTATATGCCTTGCATTGATCACTCTGTTCCTGATAGCAGAAGACGATTCACTGTTTCTTATGCCCGACAATTCATTGAATGATGCCGGAGTAACTTCAACATGAAGATCTATCCTATCAAGTAACGGTCCTGAAATCCTGTTCAGATATTTCTGAACAACTCCCGGGGCGCACGTACAATCTTTATCAGGATGAGTGTAATAACCGCAGGGGCAGGGGTTCATTGATGCGATCAGCATAAAATTTGCCGGAAATTCAATTGACACCCGCGCTCTTGAAATGATAATCTTTCTTTCTTCAATAGGCTGCCGCAAAACCTCGAGAACAGCTCGTTTGAACTCAGGCAGTTCATCAAGAAATAAAATACCGTTATGCGCGAGCGATATTTCTCCTGGCTGAGGATTACTGCCACCGCCTACCAGTGCTATATCGCTGATAGTGTGGTGCGGTGTACGGAACGGTCGTTTTGCAATCAAAGTAGAATTGTTTGGAAGCTTACCTGCGACAGAATGAATTTTTGTTGTTTCAAGTGCTTCTCTCAACGTAAGGGGCGGCAATATTGTCGGTAACCGTTTTGCGAGCATTGTTTTGCCAGCGCCGGGTGGACCTATAAGGATTGCATTATGACCACCAGCGGCTGCGATTTCAAGTGACCGCTTAATATTATTTTGTCCCTTTACATCATTGAAATCAATTTCGAAATTTGTTTGCATTTCAGAAAATTCCAGCCTTGGCTCAACCTTTACTTTTTGAATAACATTTTCATTACTGAAAAAATCGATAACCTGTTTAAGGTGCGATACTCCATAAACATTGAGATTGCTTACAACAGCCGCTTCACGGCAATTTTGAAGAGGAAGAATCAGTCCTTTGTATTTCTCTGCGCAAGTGGTAATCGCAATAGGCAATGCGCCTTTTATAGGATTTACCGTGCCATCAAGGTTAAGCTCACCCATGATGACATAGTCACTTATTTTTTCTGGATCAAGAATTTGTTCAGAAGCAGCTAGCATGGCTATCGCAATAGGAAGATCAAATGCGGAACCGCTTTTTCTGATGTCTGCAGGAGCCAGATTGATCACAATCTTTGTTCTTGGCATTGCATACCCATTCGTTTTTATGGCACTTTCAACGCGTTGTATGCTTTCTTTCACTGCATTGTCAGGCAATCCAACAATAATGCAATCTTTACCATTCATCACGTTCACCTCAATAGTGATTGTGATCGCCTCAACTCCATAAACAGCGCTTCCAAATGTTTTTGCCAGCATCGTGTAGCAAAATAATTGCATGGACATTTAATCATGCTGAGGAAAAAACGGTAAACTGAAAGTATTTTATTTGAATTTATCTTCAATCGCTCCGTGGGCCCAGGCGGCTGCAAAAATGCCTGCAGTTTCCGTGCGGAGACGTGTTGGGCCAAGACTTACGGGAACGAAATCACATCCCCTTGCCAGAGCAATTTCTTCGTCAGTGAAATCACCTTCAGGTCCAATTAAAATAACATGTGATTCAAAAGATGGTGTATACAATGAAGAAAAATCAACTTTTACATCCATTGCACAATGCGCAATCATTTTTTGGCCGTGCTTTGCAGTTAGTGCAACTTCATTAAAAGGTACCGGCTCATGCAATTGAGGCAACCATGTCTGCATGCTTTGCAACATTGCACTTTTACATATGCCAAACATCCGGTCGTGCCTGAATTTTTGCCTTTCAGTTCTTTCACAAACAAGTGGAATGATTTCAGCTACACCTAACTCAGTTGCTTTTTCGAGCAACCATTCAAAACGGCTGGCATTTTTAACAAGTGAAACCGCGATAGTCAATTTAGGAATCCGTAAATCATCATGTGTAAATGAAGTAATCTGAACTGTTGTATGTTTTTTATGAGGTGTGATTATGAAAGCTTCTGCAGCATTCCCTTTACCATCGGTAAGTTTAAGGTTTTCTCCTTCGTCCATGCGAAGTACCTGTATGATGTGGCGGGATGTATCTTCATCCAACATTAATTCCGGCTTATTCTCGCGGAGATCGCCGGTATAGAAATAAGAAAGCGACATAATCAGTTGAAGATCCTGAAAATATTTTTTTCAGCATGACAATATTATTGTCAAAAAATCCTTTAGAACGGAGTTTCTTCTTCATCCATTGGAAGGTCGTTCATCCGGCTGCCGGTTTGTATATAGAGCCTGGCATTGTTCTGATCGCCGGCATCATTGCCGGGAACCGGTTTCCATGAACCTTTCGGCAATCCCATTCCGCTTAAATCGTCTTTGTCCATGTCTACAAATTTTTGAATATGCAGCAGGGCTTTCAGCTTGATATTCTCCAGTGAACCGTTTCTATGTTTTGCTATACGCACGTGCGTTTCACCTTTATTGCTTTCGCCGTGTTCATTAGCTGTGATATCATAATATTCGGGCCGGTAAAGGAACATAACCATATCTGCATCCTGCTCTATAGCGCCGGATTCGCGAAGGTCACTGAGCTGGGGTATCTTATTACCTTCCTTCCTTTTTTCCACTTCCCTGCTTAACTGTGAAAGTGCGATGATAGGCACCTGGAGTTCTTTGGCGAGTCCTTTAAGGTCGCGGGAGATCCTGCTGATCTCCTGTTCCCTGTTGCTGTTTCTGTCGCCCGTACCACTCATTAGCTGCAGGTAATCGATAATGATCAAACCAACATTATGCTTGTTTTTGAGGCGGCGGCATTTTGCCCGCAGCTCAAAAATATTAAGGGCGGCGGTGTCGTCGATAAATATCGGCGCCTGGGCAAGCCGCTGGATACCCTTTGCATACAATTGTTTCATCTCATGCTCTTCAAGCTTTCCTCTTGCAATTTTTTCGAGCCAGATTTCACTCTCCGCACTAAGGATACGCTGAACCAATTGGGATGCGCTCATTTCAAGGCTGAAAAAAGCGATGGGTGTTGGTTTCGACGGATGCAGGGCTGCATTCCGCGCCAGGTTCAACGCAAATGCCGTTTTACCAACAGACGGACGAGCGGCAAGTATGATCAGGTCGGTTTGCTGCCATCCATAAGTAATTGTATCCAGCGAGGCAAAGCCGCTTGGTACGCCGGTAACATCTTCATTCCGGTGACGCATGTCTTCAATACGCTGAACAGTTTTTACCAGAACAGTGTCAATGCTGTCAAAATTTTTCCTGAGGTGATTGTTGGTTATTTCAAACAATTTGCTCTCCGCATCATCCAGGAGATCGAAAACATCTGTGCTGTCTTCATATGCATCGCCAATAATTTCTCCGCTAATACGGATAAGTTCCCGCTGAATAAATTTCTGAAGTATTATCCTTGAATGCGCTTCAATGTTTGCGGAAGAGATAACCGCGTTGGTAAGCCGTGTAACAAAATATGGTCCGCCAATGATGTCCAGTTCTTCACGTGTCTTTAATTCTTCAACAACAGTAAGAATATCAATCGGCTGATTCTTCTGCTGCAACCCCTGCATGGCGCGGTATATCCGCTGGTGCGACTCTACATAAAAGCATTCGGGCTTCAATATTTCAACAACCGTATCAAAAGCACTTTTTTCAAGCATGATAGCTCCCAGTACAGCTTCTTCAAGGTCCTTTGCCTGGGGAGGGACCTTTCCATACACCATAGTGCTGAGATCAAGGGAAGATTTTCTTCTTGTTTTACGGTCTTTATTGAGATTCGTAATATCCATTATCGGGTTAGTATTATAGTAATTGTAATATTTATGAATCACAGCTTTCGGTGCCGGTAAACCGATTGGATTTTAACCTGAATGGGTAATACGCCTATGGAATTGTAACGTGAATGTTAAGCAATCATTACCGGAATGTTACCCTGAATTGTCAGGACGGCGAATATAAAATCATAATTATTATAAGTGTTGTTTTAATCATGAAAAAACTTATTCCCTCTCCAATTAAGATAGTTTTTCACATAGCTATTCCCTGTGTATCCACTTTTTTGAATCGGTTATTCACAATTTAATAAAGTTTTCAGCCTTTTTTGCTGCGTAATTCACATTCAAATGTGCGGAAAGATTTTTACTCAAAAGGTTATATTTGCCCACATATAAAAGTAAAGCGTAGCCTGCATGACGATATCATATAATTGGATTAGTGAATATATTCCTCTAGAAATTGATCATGAAAAAATCAGTAAAATATTAACGTCTATCGGGCTTGAAGTAGAGTCGATGGAACCTTATGTGAGCATTAAAGGAGGACTTGAAGGACTTGTAGTAGGAGAAGTTAAGCAAGCGATACAGCATCCGGGTGCTGATAAATTAAAACTTACTAAAGTTGATACAGGTGATGGTGAACTGCTGCAGATTGTTTGTGGCGCACCCAATGTGGAGGCAGGACAAAAAGTTATCGTAGCTAAAATAGGTACCACTATTCATCCTGTAACTGGCGATGCTGTTACAATGAAAAAAGCCAGGATAAGAGGTGAAGAAAGTTTTGGAATGATCTGCGCTGAGGATGAAATCGGAATTGGAGAAAATCATGCAGGCATTATTGTCTTACCGCAGGACCTGAAAACCGGAACTCCTGTTGCTGAATATTATCAGCCATACAGTGACTGGATTTATGAGATAGGCCTTACTCCCAACAGGATGGATGCAATGAGCCATTATGGTGTAGCAAGAGATATTTGTGCATACCTGGCACATCATGAAAACAAAGAAGTTCCTCTAAAAAGTTTCCGCAGTAAAAATATTGTTGCCGGCGGTAATCAATCATTTAGTGTAACAATTGAAAATTCAGCGGCATGTAAAAGGTATTGCGGTGCTTTGTTAAGCGGCGTTGAGGTGAAACCTTCACCGCTGTGGCTTCAGGAAAAACTGAAAGCAATCGGGCAGCGGCCGATCAACAATATCGTTGACATTACAAATTATATACTGCACGACATTGGTCAGCCTCTTCATGCATTCGATGCTGACAAGATTGCTGGCAATAAAATCATTATCAAGAACCAGACAGAAGGAACACTTTTTAAAACGCTTGATGGAAAAGGAAGGAAATTAAGTGCCGAAGACCTGATGATATGCGATGGAAGTGAAAAAGCAATGTGCATCGCTGGTGTTTATGGCGGAGCAGAAAGCGGAGTTACATCAGAAACAAAAAGTATTTTTCTTGAAAGTGCATGGTTTAATCCGGTAGATATCAGGAAAACATCTTTCCGGCACGCCCTGCGAACAGATGCTGCGATGCGATTTGAAAAGAATGTTGACATCAGCAATACGCTTAACGCTTTGGATCGCGCAAGTTCACTTATCATAGATCTCGCAGGTGCGGAAATTCAGGGAGCACTTATAGATGTTTATCCTTCTCCGGAGCAGAAAGCCGAAGTAAAGCTTGCATTTTCGTTTCTCAATAAATTAAGCGGAAAAATTTACAATGCGCAAACAGTAGTGAATATCCTTAAAGGTCTGGACTTTGGGATCAAAGAGCAAAGTAGTGACAGCATAATGGTTGAAGTTCCTTTCAGCAAGCCTGATGTGCGTTTACCGGCAGATATTGTGGAAGAGATCATGAGGATAGATGGCTATGATAACATAACAATTCCATCTTCTATCACCATCAGTCCTGCTATCGGCGCTGTGAATACGGGGCATGTAAGAAAAGAAAAAACCGCGGATCACCTGGTGGGAGCAGGCTTCAGTGAGATTTTCACCAATTCAATTACCAATGCTGCTTATTTTGAAGATGAGGAACTGGTAAAGGGTGTAAGGCTGCTGAACAATCTCAGTGCTGTTCACAACTTGATGCGTCCATCTATGCTTGAAACCGGATTGGAATCCGTTGCTTATAATATCAACAGGAAAAATAATGACCTGAAGTTTTTTGAATTTGGTAAAACATATCATTCGGAAGGAGCAGGTGAATACACAGAGAGGGAGCATTTGTGTTTGTTTGTATCGGGAAATATAACTGAAGCTTCATGGAAACATAAGGCTGTTCCTGCTGATATTTATTATCTGAAAGGAATAATTGAAGCAGTTTTGTCGTTATGTGGCATTTTCGATCTTAAGTGGCAAATTTCATCCGGAAGCAAACTGAGCGAATCTTTAACATTGAAAAACGGTAAAAAATCAATTGTAAGGGTAGGAACTGTAGGCAGGAATGAGTTAAACCGGTTTGACATCAGGCAAGACGTATTTTTTGCGGATATAGACTGGCAGGAGTTGCTTAGAAAAGTAAAGGGAACAGAAATAAGGTTTACGCCATTGCCCAACCAACTGCCGGTATTTCGTGATCTGGCGATGGTTGTTCCACGGTCACTGCCCTTTAATGTTGTGGATGAATCAATCAGGAATATCAACTTGTTAAAGCTGAAATCCGTAAAGCTGTTTGATGTGTTTGAGAGTGAGAAGCTGGGTGCCGATAAAAAGTCGCTTGCTATCAATCTCACTTTCCTGGATGACGAAAAAACTTTGACAGATAAGGAAATTGATGGCATGATGAACAGGATCATGCTTACCTTGGAACAGGAATTAAAAGCGGAGATCCGCAAAGGCTCATAAAATAATACAACATGAGTACCGAGCAGCTTAAGAGGATTACCGGTAAACTACAGGAGCTTATTAAGAAGTACGATCAAGTGAAAAAAGAAAATGAACGATTGAAAATCGAGCTTCTGCCTGCAAAAGA
>DATLDR010000115.1:0-16512 GCA_035525775.1 Flavitalea sp. | reverse complement strand
GATACCGTTGAATTAATTATGGAATTTGAAAAAGAATTCAACATATCCATTCCTGATGAGCAGGCTGAAACCATCACAACTGTTGGTCAGGCCGTAGCCTATCTTGAAGAGCATGCTAAATAACTGAACCTGGTTCAGCATAATTAAAATGATTATCCGCTTTAGCCTTAGCTAAAGCGGATTTGTTCTTACCTAAATAGGAACAGATGACTTTAAAACGTGTAGTAGTTACCGGCATTGGCGCGCTAACCCCACTTGGCAATTCTCTGCAGGATTTTTGGAATGGCTTGATCAATGGTGTTTCGGGAGCAAATTTAATCACCCAGTTCGACGCGTCTAAATTTAAAACACGCTTTGCCTGTGAATTAAAGAATTTCGATCCTCTCAACTATCTTGATAAAAAAGAAGCACGTAAACTCGACCGGTTCACTCAAACTGCACTCGCTGCAAGTGATGAAGCTGTTAATGATGCAGCCATCCCACATTCAAACCTTAATGCAGACAGAATAGGTGTTGTTTTTGCCAGTGGCATTGGTGGACTCATCACTTTCCAGGAAGAAGTAATAAACTTCGCAAAAGGCGATGGAACCCCACGTTTCAACCCTTTCTTCATACCTAAAATGATCCTTGATATTGCCGCTGGCCATATTTCCATGAGGCATGGTTTCAGAGGTCCCAATTTCTCCGTTGTCAGCGCTTGTGCTTCATCAACAAACGCAATAATGGAAGCTTATAATCTAATCAGGCTCGGAAAGGCCGACATCATTTTAACAGGTGGATCTGAAAGCGTAATCAGCGAAGCTGGTGTCGGGGGTTTCAATGCAATGAAAGCACTGAGTGAAAGAAATGATGACTTTCAATCTGCCAGCCGCCCGTACGACAACGACCGTGATGGCTTCGTAATGGGTGAAGGAGCAGGCGCTTTGATCCTTGAAGAACATGAACATGCTGTTAAAAGAGGCGCAAAAATATACGCTGAAATAGCAGGAACAGGTGCCACTGCGGATGCTTATCATATCACCGCTCCACATCCTGAAGGGTTAGGTGCAAAAAATGTTATGCTCACCGCACTTGACGATGCAGGTATGAAGCCAAACGATCTTGACTATATCAATACACATGGCACCTCCACCCCCCTCGGTGATGTTGCCGAAGTAAAAGCCATTACTGATGTTTTTGGTGAAGATGCATACATGCTTAATATCAGTTCTACAAAATCAATGACAGGTCATTGTCTTGGTGCCGCGGGTGTTGTGGAAGCAATAGCCTGCATCATGTCTGTTAAAGAAGACATTATTCCCCCCACCATCAATCACTTCACCGACGATCCCAATCTCGATCACAGGCTCAATTTCACTTTCGGCAAAGCCCAGAAGAAAACTGTAAGAGCCGCATTAAGCAATACTTTCGGCTTCGGAGGACATAATGCCTGCGTGATCGTAAAAAAGTATGGCGATAGCTGATGCACTCCCAAACGCGGTCCTCATTTTATTTCTCAAGGAATTTATTGTAGCTTGTAATTGTGGGAATCCTGGACCGCTTTATTGGAAATGAAAGCCGCATTGCGTACAAAAAAAACCTGCGAAATGTACTTGGCTTTACGCCGGGCAAAGCCGCACTCTACAAGGCTGCCTTAACCCACCGATCCGTCCGCGACAGCGCTGATGAGAATAACGAACGACTCGAATACCTCGGCGATGCCATACTGTCGGGAATAATTGCAGATTTCCTTTTTAAGAAATACCCTTATAAAGAAGAAGGTTTCCTAACTGAAATGAGGAGCAAAATGGTGAACAGGAATAAGTTGAACGAGATAGCCATTAAAATGGGTATTAAGAAGATTACACTGTTCAATAAATTTGATAATTCACTTAAGATCAGCCAGATATTTGGTAATACGCTTGAAGCGCTTGTTGGCGCGATCTACCTTGATAAAGGATACAGAAAAACACAGCAATGGGTGTTGGAAAGAATGATTGTACCACACTTATTTATGGATGACCTCGAAAATCTTGAGATCAACCATAAAAACAAACTGTATGGCTGGGCCAATAAAAATGGAAAGAGCCTTGAATTTGAAACACTTAATGAAAAGATAGAAGGGGGAAGAAGGCTTTTTACCATTGGAGCCGTTGTAAATGGCGAACTGATAGCGGAAGCCAAGGCGTATAATAAGAAAGATGCGAGTCAGATCGCAGCTGCCATAGCGTTAGAGAAACTTGGATTACAAAAAATTATAGAAACCGGAGAAATATAAATTCTCACTTCTCCATTCCTCCCTCTTCCTTCTGTTCCTGGACCAACTCAATCAGCACACCTCCTGTTGATTTTGGATGAAGAAACACTACCAGCTTATTATCAGCACCCTTTTTGGGCTCTTCGCTTAATATCTTAAAACCTTCTTCTGAAAGCCTTTTCATTTCAGCATATATATCACCCACTTCAAAGGCAATGTGATGAAGCCCTTCACCTTTTTTGGCGATAAATTTTGATATTACTCCATCAGCATCCGTACTCTCCACCAACTCAATTTTGGCATCTCCTGTACGAAAAAATGCAGTCATCACCTTCTCAGCTTCAACATGTTCATTTTTATAACACTGACTATTCAGCAGCTTCTCAAATAAAGGAACAGAAGTTGAGAGATTACTTACTGCTATTCCTATGTGTTCTAATTTAAGCATACGCCGAAAATAGTGTCATTTAGATTAATTTTGACTAATGAAATTTCCCGTATACCTCGACTATAATGCCACCACCCCCTGCGACGGTCGGGTAGTTGAGGCCATGCTACCTTTTTTTACAAAACACTTTGGCAACGCGGCCAGCCGCAGCCATGCCTATGGATGGGTAGCAGAGGAAGGTGTTGAGTATGCGAGGGAACAGGTAGGCCAATTGGTTTGCGCTGAGCCGAAAGAGATTATTTTTACTTCCGGCGCCACTGAGGCGGATAATCTGGCTCTGAAAGGCGTTTTCCAGCTTTATGCGGGAAAGGGCAATCATATTATCACCGTAAGTACTGAACATAAAGCCGTACTGGATACATGCATGAGCATCGAAAAGGAAGGCGGCGAAGTAACTTACCTGCAGGTGAAGCCGGATGGCCTGCTCGACCTTGATGCACTCGAAGCGGCTGTCAGGCCAACTACTATATTGATAGCTGTGATGTATGCCAACAATGAAACAGGCACTATTCAGCCGGTAAAACAAATCGGAGAAATTGCAAAAAAACATGGCATCATCTTTTTTTCAGACGCTACGCAGGCGGTAGGAAAAATACCTGTAAATGTTATAGAGGACCAGATTGACCTCATGGCCTTTTCAGCGCATAAGATATATGGCCCAAAAGGCGTTGGCGCATTATACGTACGTCGTAAACAACCACGTGTAAAACTTATTCCGCAGATGCATGGTGGCGGTCATGAGAAGGGAACGAGAAGCGGCACGCTAAATGTGCCTGGTATTGTAGGATTTGGTAAAGCATGTGATCTGGCGATGAAAGAGATGGACACTGATATAAAACGATTAATCATTTTGCGCAACAAACTCGAAAATGAATTGTTGAAAACAGCCGGTGCAGCAGTGAATGGCAGTATTTTACATCGCTTACCCTATGTGTGCAATCTATCGTTCCGATATATAGATGGCAACGCACTGATGATAGGATTGAATAAAAGTATTGCCGTATCATCAGGATCCGCGTGCACTTCAGCATCAGCTGAGCCTTCTCATGTACTGAAAGCACTTGGTCTCGAAGATGACCTTGCCCATAGCTCACTACGTTTTTCATTAGGCCGGTTTACAACTGAAGAGGAAGTTGATTTCGCGATAGAACATGTTTCAAAAACAGTTAAAAAATTAAGGGAGAGTATAATCATATGATTTACGTTAGCGACAAAGCAAGAAACAGGATAGCCACCCTCATGAACGAATCACACATTGAAGGACAGCCGGAATTTTTTCTTCGTGTATCCGTTGTGGGAGGCGGTTGCTCAGGCCTCAGCTATAAACTTGATTTTGATAACCAGTCCAAGCCAACCGACCAGGTATTCGAAGACAAAGGAGTGAAAGTAGTTACAGATCTTAAAAGCTTTCTTTACCTGGTAAATACAACACTTGATTTTTCTGATGGATTAAATGGTAAAGGATTCTATTTCAGTAATCCGAATGCCAGCCGTACATGCGGATGTGGTGAGAGTTTTGCGGTGTAACCCTTATTTTCGCGTGCATGTGGCCTGTATGTAAAAAAGAATTGCGACAATATTTCAGCAGCCTTACGGGTTATATCGCAATTATATTTTTTCTTTTACTTACCGGTGCCATCTTATTTGTTCTTCCTGACAACATTCTTGATTTCGGCTATGCTACTCTTGATAAGTTTTTCGAGAAAGCTCCTTGGATATTGCTGGTGCTGATCCCTGCAATCACCATGAGAAGCTTTTCGGATGAATTCAAATCAGGCACCTTTGAAATACTGCAAACGATGCCTATTACCAGGTGGCAGCTTGTGTATGGCAAATACTTTGCAGCAATAGCGGTAGTATTGATCGCTTTATTACCCACACTTGTTTACCCTTACAGCCTGCAGCAATTGTCCGTGACAGGTGGCATAGACTCCGGCGCGACAGCCGGATCTTATATCGGGCTGATTTTATTATCAGCCTGTTTTGCAGCTATCGGAATCTGTTGCAGTAGTTTTACCACTAATGCTGTAGTAGCATTCATTGCAGGTGCATTTTTATGCATTGTTGTATACGGCGCGTTTTCTGCAATAAGCAGAATACCGGTATTTGAAGGTGGCATGGATTATTATCTTGAAATGCTGGGCATCGATTTCCACTACAGGAGTCTGAGCAGGGGAGTAGTGGATACCAGGGATATAATATATTTTATCAGCATAATCGTTTTATTTCTTGTTGTCACACACAGAAACCTGGTAAAACGTTGAGCAAAGGAAAAACAATAAGGATGAAAACGAAATTTTGGTGGGTATTTCTACTGGCAGGTGTAATCACCATCAACTACGTTGCATCCCTGATTCATTATCGCATTGATCTTACTGCAGAAAAACGATATACACTTTCAACTCCCACTAAGAACCTTTTGCATAACATCAACGACCAGGTAATGATTGATGTGTTCCTGGCGGGTGATCTTCCGGCTGATTTCAGAAATTTGCGGAATAATACAGAAGAACTGCTCCAGGAATTTAAAGAATACAGTAAGTCTGTTACTTACCGGTTCCACCGGCCCGGTGAAGGTCTTGATGAAGCACAAAGGCAGGCGGTTTTACAATATCTTGATAGTCTTGGGATCCGGCCTACCAATGTTAAAGTGCAAATAAAGGCTGGCGAAGCTCAGGAAGAACGGCTCGTTTACCCGGCAGCGTTAGTAACTTATAAAGAGCACGTGCACCCGGTTGATATGTTGCAGGGACAGGATATGACAGGTGGTGTGCAGTCGTTGAACACAGCTACTGCGTTACTTGAATATAAATTCGCCATTGCCATTCAGAAAGTTATACGAGAACGGCCTTCGGTTGTTGGATACCTGGCGGGAAACGGAGAGCCACTAAGTTATAATGTTTATGATCTTATTGAAAAAACACTGAAGCCTAACTATGGCTTTGGATTTGTTCCAATCGACAGTGTGCCGGTAATTCCTGCTGAATTTGATGCGATAATGATCGTTAAGCCGACAATGAAATTTACTGACCGGCAAAAGGTTAAGCTCGACCAGTATGTAATGCACGGGGGAAAGATCATATGGATGATCGATAATCTTTATGCGGAGATGGATAGTCTTATGCGCACACAAAGTGATTTTATTGCCTTCGACAGGGGCCTTAACCTGAACGATATGTTATTCAGATATGGGGTAAGAATCAACCAGGATCTTGTTCAGGATGTTCAATGTGATAAACTTCCGCTGGCTGTAGGAAATTATGGTGATAAGCCACAGCTTCAACTGGTACCATGGCCATACTTTCCGTTGCTTTCATCGTATAATGAGCATCCTATTTCAAAAAATCTGAACAATGTGCTTTCGGTTTTTCCGAACTCCATCGATACGGTTGAGGCCGAAGGCATTAAGAAAACTATACTACTCGCCAGCTCTGATCATTCTAGAACGCTCAGTACTCCTGCGATTGTTTCATTAAACAGCGTAAAAACACAAGACGATCTCAAAACTTTTGATAAAAAACATCTCCCCATAGCTGTGTTGCTGGAGGGAAAATTTTCTTCTCTGTATGCAAACAGGTTGCCTGTATCAACTGCTGACAGCCTTAGTAATGTTTACAAACAGCCATTTCTATCTACAGGAGTTGAAAATAAAATGATTGTTATCTCCGATGCTGATATCGCTGGAAATGTTGTTACACAGAATGATGGACCACTGGCAATGGGAACCAACCAGTTTACCAAAATGCAATATGCAAACAGGGATTTTATCATTAATTGCATTGAATACCTCACAAATGCTTCAGGAATTCTGGCCGCACGGTCAAAAACATTTGTGTTACGGTTGCTCGATCCCGGCAAAACAGAAGAGGAAAAAACGAAATGGCAGATTATCAATACAGCATTACCGGTTGTATTAATTCTCATTTTCGCATTTATTTACCAGGCAATAAGAAACAGGCAGTACGCAACATGACATCGGACCAGTTAACATATTCATTATTTGGCATACTGGTGATCGTTGCTCTGGTATTTGATCTTGGCCTGCTTAGCAAAAAGAACACGCACATTACCATCAGTAAGGCGTTGTGGCAAACAATATTCTGGGTAGTGCTTGCACTGGCGTTCATGGGCTATGTGTGGTTTGAATATGGTCACAAAACTGCAATTGAATACATCAGCGCCTACCTTACAGAGTGGTCGCTCAGTATTGATAATATTTTTGTTTTCATACTCATTTTTTCATTCTTTGGAATGAAGGAAGCATACTACGCCAGGGTGCTGCTGATCGGTATTCTCATGGCTATTGTATTCAGGGTGATTTTTATTACTGTTGGTATTGCCCTGGTTCAAAGATTCGGGTGGCTGCTATACATATTCGGCGGTGTCCTTGTTGTAACGGGTATCAGAATGTTTACAGCAAAACATAATGAAGAAGTAAACCTTTCGGAAAACAAAGTGTATAATATTCTGCGTAGAATATTGCCGCTCGTCAATGACGACGGAGGCGGTCACTTCACAATAAAGCGTGATGGAAAGAAGTATTACACTTCAATTTTTATAGTTGTGGTAATGCTTGCCACCACAGATATTGTTTTTGCACTCGATTCAATTCCGGCGGTATTCGGTATTTCAACACACCGGGTGGTGATCTATACATCTAATATATTTGCAGTTCTGGGATTAAGATCACTTTTTTTTCTTTTACGCGGAGCTGTTGGAAAGTTTGCCTACCTGCAACAGGGCATTGCGATTGTTTTGGTGTTCATTGGTCTGAAAATGCTTGTTGAATTTTTTGGCATTCATGTTCCCATCATCATATCCCTGCTCGTTATCCTCGTTTGCCTCATCACCTCAATAGTATATTCTATGAGTGTAGCAGCGAAGGAAGAAAAAGAGATCGTGAATAAAGGTAGTGACGTAGACCTGCATTAAAATTTTACCAATTTGACCTATCACATATCTGAAATAGCATCGATCGTAAAAGGACAGCTGGTTGTTTTTCATGATGATGCCTCCATACGCGAGTTGCTGATGGATAGCAGGAAGGCCGTTTTCCCGGAATTCTCGTTATTTTTTGCATTGAAAGGTACACGCCGCGACGGGCATTCATTTATTGAAGAGGCCCATAAAAAAGGAATTAAGAATTTTGTGGTAAGCGAGAAGCCGGCGGGGCATCTTGATGATGCGAATATTATTCTCGTTAAAGATGTTCTTGCCGCATTGCAAACTCTCGCTGCTCACCACCGCAGCCGTTTCCACATGCCGGTGATCGGTATTACAGGAAGCAATGGAAAAACAATTGTAAAAGAATGGCTGAACCAGTTACTTAACGACAGGTACAATATTGTAAGAAGTCCAAAAAGCTACAATTCACAGATTGGTGTTCCTTTAAGTGTGTGGCAACTTAATGATGCGGCTACACTGGGAATTTTTGAAGCGGGTATCTCACAAAGTAACGAGATGGATAACCTGCAAAAGATCATTCAACCCGACATAGGAATATTTACAAATATCGGTGATGCACATGCAGTAGGATTTCTCAATAACCGGCAAAAGATCAGGGAAAAGCTCCGGTTGTTTACAACAGTTAAAACACTCATTTATTGCAGGGATTTTCCGGAGTTGAATGAAGCAGTTGCTTCTATGTATAAGCAACTGAAAACCGGATCAGAAAAACCATTTAAAATTATCAGCTGGAGCACAGTTACAGATGCTGAACTGCATATTAAAAAAATTTCGAAAGATTCATCTTCATCCGCCGTACAAGCTGAATATTTAGGTCAGCCTGTTAAGATCAATATTCCATTTACAGATGATGCTTCTATACAGAATGCCATTAATTGCTGGTGTGTAATGCTGCACCTCCAGATACCCGCAGAAGAGATTGAAAAAAAGATGAAAGGTATACAGGCGATGGCTATGCGCCTCGACCTGAGAAATGGTATCAATAATACTTCAATCATCAATGACAGTTACAGCGCAGATCTTAGTTCCTTGAAAATCGCACTTGATTTTCTTGCACAACAAAATCAGCATCCGAAGCGAACAGTTATACTTACTGATTTCCTGGAAAGCGGAAGAAGTGAAAAAGATCTTTATGCGGATATAGCAAGATCCCTCGATCAGCATAAGGTGGACAGGCTGATCGGGATAGGCCCTGTTATATCCAGGAACTCTTTTGCTTTTGAAAGACAATTCAAAAAAATCGAGCTTAAGTTCTACGGCTCTGTAGATGAGTTCAAACAGCAATTTCCTCATAATCATTTTGCTAATGAAACAATACTGCTGAAGGGCGCCCGCATATTCGCGCTTGAACAGGTAAACCAGATACTTGAAAGGCAGACACACCAGACTCTTCTTGAAATAAACCTTGATTCGTTACTGTTCAACCTGAAAGCATACCAGCATTTGCTGCAGCCTTCAACCAAAGTAATGGCAATGGTAAAGGCATTTTCATATGGCAGCGGTAGTTATGAAATCGCCAGCGCCCTTCAGTTCAATAAAGTAGATTACCTGGCTGTTGCTTATGCAGATGAAGGTGTTGAACTACGGAAAGGCGGAATTACAATTCCTGTAATGGTTATGAATCCGGATGAATTTTCATTCAATACACTTATTAGTTATGATCTTGAACCAGAAATTTATTCTATAGGATTATTGAAAGCATTCGGAACATTTTTGAAAAATGAAGGAATAAGCCAGTATCCCATTCACATTGAGCTGGAAACAGGGATGAACAGGCTTGGATTCGCAAAACATGAATTACAGGAGCTCACAGAAATATTAAAAGAGAATCACTTCAAGGTCCAAAGCGTTTTTAGTCATCTTGTAGGCAGTGAAAATCCTGACCTGGATCATTTCACAAGGCAGCAGGCTAATTTATTCCTTGAAATGAGCAATATTTTAAATAATGAACTCACATATCCATTCATCAGGCATTTATTGAATACCTCTGGTATATCGCGGCACCCTTCATTGCAATTCGACATGGTAAGAACGGGAATCGGACTCTATGGAATTGACAGTGCAAATGTTCTCGAATTAAAAGAAGTGTCTACTTTAAAAACGTCCGTTGCACAGATCAAACATCTCACGCCCGGTGAATCAGTAAGCTATGGACGTTCCGGATCAGTGAACCGCGAAACATGGATAGCAACTGTACGACTGGGTTATGCCGATGGATATCCGAGAAGCCTGGGTAACGGAAAAGGAAAAATGCTGATCAACGGTCAGCTCGCGCCAACGATCGGCCACATATGTATGGATATGACAATGATCGATATCACAGGAATACTTGATATCCGTGAAGGCGATGAGGTAACTGTATTCGGCAGGGAGCTGTCTGTTGCTGATGTTGCAAATTGGGCAGGAACCATTCCTTATGAAATACTTACAGGCATTTCACAAAGGGTGAAGAGGCTATATTTTCACGAATAAATTCAAGCGCCATGTTCACTATCTTTGCCCATCAAAAATTTTAAGCCATCGTGAAGAGCAGATTCGTAGTATTAATAATCCTTGCGATCATTGTTGTTGACCAAACCCTGAAATACTGGGTAAAAACGCATATGTTATACCAGGAACAGATCCCATTGATTGGTTCATGGTCCAGGCTCTTTTTTATTGAGAACGAAGGCATGGCCTGGGGATGGAAATTTGGTGGCGAATGGGGTAAGATGGCACTCACACTTTTCAGGCTAGTAGCGGTAATCTTTGGTGTTTTTTACCTCCGGGGCATCGTTAAAAAAAACATGCATCCCGGTTTTATCGTTTGCGCCGCACTCATTTTTGCAGGTGCACTTGGAAACCTTATCGACAGCCTTTTTTACGGAATTATCTATTCAGCCAGTGATATAGGAATGCCACTTGCCAAACTGTTTCCTTCAGGAGGCGGGTACGCCGGATTTCTGCATGGCAGGGTGGTAGATATGATATATATGCCTATCATAGAAGATAAGATGTTGCCCAACTGGATACCAGTATGGGGTGGAGAGCGCTTTACCTTTTTTTCTCCTATCTTTAACATCGCTGATGCGTCCATATCAATAGGGGTGATTCTCTTGCTTATATTCCAAAAAAAGTTCTTTAAAAAACATCCCCACGAAGAAAACCAGACCACGCTTGGCACCAATAGTCCTGTGAACAACACAGTCCGTGCATTGTAAACTGATTAAAGACCTGGTTAAATGACATTTTTTAGAAATTTATTAGGTTTCCTGGCCGTAACCTTTGTACTTTTCTCGTGCAAGAAAGATTACAGCGATGAAGACGGGAAAGTTCCCGGAGTGATTGAATCCACATGGGAATTTAAAGAAGCAGCCCAGCAATACAATGGCGACATGGATTCGGCATATGTGCAATCCGCTGACGGCTTCAGCGCACTTTCAATGATAGGTTCCAGGCCCATCAACCAAAGCGGTGAAATAATCCTTCAGATTATTGGCAATAATATAACCACCGGAAACTATAGTTCTCCAGACATATTTTTTCAGTACTCAGAAAATGGGACCATACTTTTTCAAACCATTCCCGGACAAACATCCGACTTCTCCATTACCATCACACAAATTGATACAGCATCTGTATCAGGAACTTTTTCAGGAACGGTTCAGGATCCGCAGGGTAATTCTCATACAATAACAGATGGCAAATTCTCTGTTGCGCTTACGAAGAATTATAATCCGGGTCCTCAACCGGATGTTCAGCTTACAGTATGGGCAAAAGAGATTTGTTTCGACGGAGGCCCCATAGAAATAAAGGTAGGTACTCAAACGGGGTTTATTTCCGATGCTATGCTGATAGAACCCGAATGTGCTGCACAGGGCGCAGCAAGTTTCACATTGCCAAAGGGTACCTATACAGTCACTGCAATTTGCGGCACCGACACGTTGATGTACGATGTTAACCTCGTCACCGCTTGTACAAAACTGATGGTGGATTTCATTCGTCCACCAGATGTGGTAGATTATCTCCCGCTTACCATCGGGTCATGGTGGGATTATGAAAACCTCGGAAGCACAACAACAAAACAAAGAACCATTGCAGTTTCCGATACTGTTCTCGATGGAAGATTATATACCATGTTCATCAGCAATCTTCCTGATACCTTTTATTACAGAAAGGATGACCATGTATATTATCAATACGTGACGCTTGATTTCAATGGTTTTGTGCAGAATCCACCTTCATTAGAGATGGTGATACTGCATGATGATTACCAGGTGAACCAAACTTGGGAAACGATACCTGTAGATATTATTTTATCAGGTGTCGGACTGAAAGTTAAGCTTGTGTCTACAATACTGCGAAGAGATTTTTCAGAAAATATAGCTGGTGTAGATTATGATAATCTTATTGATGTGCAGACCGAAATATTCTTTTCCTCCGATGGCGGCTCAAGTTACCAAAGCTCCGGAAGCTCTTACATTACCACTTTTGCAAAAGGTAAGGGTATTGTTTATTATTACGATCTTGACAGAGCTATTGAGTGGGGTGCATTTGATGTTTCAATAATACCTTGATCGATCCGTATTTTAAATCTTTCCTACCATGTGCTCAGGAACTACCCATTCATCAAATTGCTCCGGAGTAACATAACCTAAATTTACCGCCATTTCTTTGAGTGTGGTACCTTCCTTATGTGCTTTCTGTGCGATCTCGGCGGCTTTGTAATAGCCTATTTTGGTGTTGAGAGCAGTTACAAGCATTAAAGAATTTTGAACATGCTTCCTGATGTTCGCTTCAATAGGTTCTATGCCTACAGCGCATTTTTCATTGAAAGAACGGCATCCATCAGCAATTAGCCGTGCGCTATGCAAAAAGTTATAGATGATGACAGGCTTGAATACATTGAGTTCGAAATGTCCGGTTGCGCCGCCCACATTGATCGCCACGTCATTGCCCAGTACCTGTGCGGCAATCATCGTGAGTGCCTCACATTGTGTAGGATTAACTTTTCCCGGCATGATAGAAGATCCTGGCTCGTTATCAGGTATTGAGATTTCACCTATGCCAGCTCTTGGTCCGGATGCAAGCATACGAATATCATTGGCAATCTTCATCAGGCTCACTGCAACCGTCTTCAATGCGCCATGCGCTTCAACAATTGCATCATGAGAAGCAAGTGCTTCAAATTTATTCGGTGCCGTAATAAACGGATGACCGGTTAACGCCGCAATGTGTCTTGCAACATTTTCTGCATACCCTTCAGGTGTATTTATTCCGGTTCCTACAGCAGTTCCTCCGAGTGCAAGCTCAGATATATGTGATAACGTATTTTTTATTGCCCGGATACCATGATCTAACTGTGATACATAACCGCTGAATTCCTGTCCAAGAGAAAGCGGAGTGGCATCCATAAAATGGGTGCGGCCTATTTTAACCACCTTCATGTACGTTTCACTTTTATCCCTGAGTGTATTGCGTAATTCTTCCAAAGCTGGAATAACGGCATCTACAAGAATAGTGTAGGCTGCAATATGCATTGCCGTTGGAAATGTATCGTTAGATGATTGTGATTTATTCACATCATCATTAGGGTGCAAAAATTTTTCTTTGTCATTTAGCTGACCGCCATTTATTACATGGCCCCGATAGGCAATCACCTCATTCACATTCATATTACTTTGTGTGCCGCTTCCTGTTTGCCACACCACCAGTGGAAATGAATCATCCAGCTTTCCTTTAATGATCTCGTCACTCACTTTGCTTATGAGGTTACTTTTTTCCTTGCTTAATACCCCAGCTTCAAAATTAGTAATGGCAGCAGCTTTTTTCAGAAATGCAAAAGCCCTGATAATTTCTTTGGGCATTTTATTAATGTCGCTTGCTATTTTAAAATTTTCAATGCTTCTTTGCGTTTGGGCGCCATATAGTGCATCTGCTGGCACCTTCACCTCACCCATCGTGTCTTTTTCTATCCGGAAATTCATGATTCGTTTTTTATTTTCCCTTAAAAATTGCTTTCCTTTTATTCATGAAGGCATCTTTACCTTCCTTAAGATCTTCGGTGGCAAAGCATTCGCCAAATAGTTTAGCTTCTTTTTCATAGCCATCAGTTATTTCGAACACAGCGTTTGCAGCACTTATGCATCCTGCAACTGCCAACGGAGCCTTTGTATTGATCAGCATTAAAATTTCTTTTGCCTTTTGCATCAGCATGGCCGGTTCCACTACGTAGTTAACAAGTCCATACTGCAACGCAGTGTTAGCGTCGATCATATTAGCCGCAAGCAGCAATTCGAGTGCCCTTCCTTTTCCAATTAATTGAACGAGTCTTTGTGTGCCTCCATAACCTGGCACAAGGCCGAGGTTCACTTCCGGCTGACCAAACTTAGCATTTGAAGAGGCGATCCTGAAATGACAGCTCATGGCAAGTTCGCAGCCTGCCCCAAGTGCAAACCCATTCACAGCAGCGATTACCGGCTTTGGAGATCTTTCTATTCCCGCAAATATATCCTGACCCTTTTTTGATAAAGCAGTACCATCTTCGCGAACACCATTAAACTCAGTAATGTCTGCCCCGGCTACAAAGGCTTTTAATCCGGCACCTGTAATAATAACCGACCGGATTGTTTCATTCGAATAAATTTCCTGCACTACTTCGCCAAGTTCACGCATTACCACTTCATTGATCGCATTTAATTTATCAGGGCGGTTAACCGTTACTGTAAGTATATTTTCTTCAAGTGAAGTGACTAATGTCTCGTACATAATTAATGTTTCAGCGCTTAGAAATCCCTGTGTTTATCTACCCAGTCTTTTATGTAATCAGCAATTTCAGTAGTAGTAGTGCCAGGGGCGAACAGTTTTCCTACACCCATTTCATTCAATCTGTTCATATCATCTTCAGGAATGATTCCGCCTCCTGTAATCAATACGTCATCCATCCCTTTTTCTTTCATTAATGCGATCACCCGCGGAAAAACGGTCATGTGTGCACCACTCAATATACTGATGCCGATAGCATCGACATCTTCCTGCAATGCG
Source organism: Flavitalea sp. (assembly GCA_035525775.1). GTDB lineage: Bacteria > Bacteroidota > Bacteroidia > Chitinophagales > Chitinophagaceae > Flavitalea. The sequence goes on along the minus strand of DATLDR010000115.1, from coordinate 1,840 downwards.
GCATTCACCACCATTTCCGGCGTTTGCCGAAGGCCTGTATAAATTACTTCCATACCCGCATCACGCAGGGATGTTGCAATTACCTTCGCGCCACGGTCATGTCCGTCGAGGCCGATTTTGGCAACAAGTACTCTTACAGGTCTTTGATTTTTCATTGCTATAAACGGTCAAGTGTAAAGGAAATTCTTTTTAAAGTTTCTTCTTTCCCTATTACCTCAGCAATATCAAATACACCGGGTCCTGTTTTTTTACCAACAAGCATTATGCGTAAGGGCAGCAGAACGTCTCCGGCCTTGATATTTTGTGATGTTGCCAGCTCTTTAAACATAGTTTCCAACTCATGTGCTTTCCAGTTGTCAGCATTTTTTGCCTGTTTTGCTAAGTCATTAAAGAAATTTCTTTTTTCACTGCTCCATTTAGGACGGATGCTGTCGGCATCAACCTCCGCAGGAGTTTCAAAAAAGAAGTATACGTTAGGCCATAAGTCGGTAAGTAAGGTGCATCTGTCTTTAATCAGCGCAGCAATTTTCAATAATTTGCCCTCATCGTATGCTGCCGGTGCCAACCTTTTCAACTTCAAAGCCAGCACTTCATCCGGAGTTCTTTTGATCCACTCATGATTGAACCACTTTGCTTTCTCAAAGTTGAATTTAGCTCCTCCTTTATGAACCCTGTCCATTGAAAATGCGGCAATCAGTTGTTCTTTTGAAAATATTTCATTTTCGCTGCCGTCATTCCAACCGAGCATGGCAAGCATATTGATAAATGCTTCAGGAAGAAATCCCATTTCCCTGAACCCTTTTGTTATTTCTTCTGATTGGGGATCTTTCCAGTCCATTGCAAATACAGGAAAACCTAGCCTGTCACCATCACGTTTGCTCAGCTTACCCTTACCGTCTGGTTTCAATATCAATGGAAGATGAGCCCATTCAGGCATATCTTTCTCCCACCCGAGATATTTCCATAGCATAATATGTACCGGAGCGCTGGGCAGCCATTCTTCGCCCCTGAAAGCATGTGTTATTTTCATAAGGTAATCATCTACCACCACAGCCAGATGATAAGTAGGCATGCCATCCGCTTTCAGTAATACTTTATCATCACTCTGGTTACTGTTGAAATGAACTTCGCCCCTGATCATGTCAGTAAATATGATATCCTCATTTTCGGGCATGCTGATGCGGATAACAAATGGAGTATTTGCGTCCAATAGCCGTTTCACCTCATCAGACGGCAAAGTGAGTGAATTTCTCATCTTTTGCCGTAGCTCGTGGTTATACTGAGGTGAAGGATTCTTATCCGACTTGTACATGGTGCGCATCTCTTCCAGTTCTGTTGTAGTATCGAATGCATAGTAAGCATGCCCATTCGTTACCAATTGTAACGCATACTGCCGGTAAATATCTTTTCTTTCGCTTTGCCGGTAAGGAGCATAAGGTCCACCTGCCGCCGGACTTTCATCAGGCTCCAGGCCACACCACTTAAGGCAGTTGTATATATATTCCTCCGCTCCTGCAACGTATCTTGCCTGGTCTGTATCTTCAATCCTTAAAATGAACTGTCCGCCATGCTGATGGGCAAACAGATAATTGTATAATACCGTACGCACCCCTCCAAGGTGCAGCCCGCCTGTAGGACTAGGAGCAAACCTTACTCGTGGTTTTTTTGGCATAGTCGGCAAATATACAGAATGACTGGCGGTGTGGATGCCACACTACCGACAGTTAAAATTCGTTTGAAACTTTAATGAAACGCATTTTCAGCTTACTGTTCTTTTTAATGGCCTCAATGGCTTCATTCGCACAGCTGATTTATGAAATAGTGTGGGTAGATTATGACA